>NZ_JBFJWS010000193.1:0-6070 GCF_041623545.1 Zhongshania sp.
CCCACAAAGCCATTCATTAACAACGCAGTGCCAAGAGGACGACAATGCCAAATTCAATACCCTTTTCCACTGACCTCTCTCAAGCTCCGCTGGTTACGCCATTTTTTGATGAGCCGACCAACACTTTTTCTTATCTCGTTCAAGATCCCACATCCAAAGCATGTGCCGTCATAGATTCGGTTATGGAAATCGATTACGCCGGCGGTCGCTTAAGCTTAGAGGGGGCCGATAAGATCATTCACGCCATTCGCGAGCAAAAACTCGAACTACAGTGGATTATCGAAACCCACGTGCACGCCGATCATTTATCTGCTGCACCTTATATTCAAGAAAAACTCGGCGGCAAAATCGGTATAGGCGAGCACATCATTACCGTGCAAGAAACCTTTGGAAAAATTTTTAATGAAGGCAGCGAGTTTCAGCGCAACGGCACCCAGTTCAATCGACTCTTTAAAGACGGCGACGCGTACACCGTCGGGAATTTAACCTGCCACGCGCTCCACACCCCCGGCCACACCCCCGCGTGCATGACGCACGTAATGGGCGATGCCGCCTTTGTCGGCGACACCCTATTTATGCCCGACGGCGGTAGCGCTCGCGCGGACTTCCCCGGCGGCGACGCCCGAGTACTCTACCAGTCCATCCAGCGACTGCTATCACTGCCTGACGAGCTGCGTTTATTCATGTGTCACGACTATATGCCCAATGGCCGCGACGTGGAGTATGAGACCACCGTCAAACAACAACGCGAGCACAATATTCATGTACACAGCGGAATAAGCGAAGACGAGTTTGTTGTCATGCGTGAAACACGCGACGCCACCTTAGGCATGCCACGGCTCATAATTCCTTCATTACAAATTAATATGCGCGCCGGCCATTTACCCAAGCCCGACACCAATGGCACGGTTTATCTCAAAGTGCCCCTAGATACGCTATAACTAAGAACTGCTGGCGCCACGCAACAAGGATTACCCATTGCAGAAATCGACGTTTAAATCCTACTTCCCCATCCTCAGCTGGGCGGGGGAGTATAATCGCGACACGCTCCTTAGTGATTTATTGGCGGCGCTCATCGTCACCATCATGCTCATTCCCCAGTCCCTCGCCTACGCGCTACTCGCTGGTTTGCCGCCACAGATGGGCCTGTACGCCAGCATGTTACCGCTGGTCGCCTACGGGATCTTTGGCACCAGCCGCACCTTGTCCGTTGGCCCGGTCGCTGTGGTATCACTTATGACGGCCTCCGCCATTGGCCATATCGCCGACGTCGGTAGTGTTAGTTATATTGAAGCAGCATTATTACTCGCGCTCCTGTCAGGTTTGTTCTTATTAGGCATGGGCTTACTGCGCATGGGCTTTTTAGCGAATTTCCTGTCTCACCCAGTCATCGCAGGCTTCATAACGGCCTCAGGTATTATCATCGCCTTCAGCCAGCTTAAACACATTCTGGGCGTGAAGGCAGATGGCGAAAATCTGTTTGCGCTACTTCACTCGCTCTATCTCTCGGTGGGCAACACCAGCCTAATCACTGTAGCTGTGGGTGCGCCAACCCTAATCTTTTTATTCTGGGTACGCAGTGGGCTCAAACCCCTGCTCGTTCGCACTGGCCTCAGCGACAAAGCCGCAGGCATGCTCGCCAAAACAGGGCCGGTAATCGGCATTATTGCCACTAGCTACGCGGCCTACTATTTTGATCTCGGCAGTAAAGGCGTAGTCCTCGTCGGCGACGTTCCCACTGGTCTGCCGAGCTTGCAAATGCCCAAGCTAGGCCACGATGCTTGGCGAGAACTCATGATGTCGGCGGTATTTATTTCTGTCATTGGCTTTGTCGAGTCAGTCTCGGTGGGGCACACCTTGGCGGCAAAACGTCGCCAGCGCATTGTTCCCAATCAGGAGCTAATAGGTTTAGGCGCCGCCAATATCGCCGCTTCATTTTCGGGTGGCTACCCAGTTACCGGCGGCTTCGCCCGCTCGGTCGTTAACTTTGATGCCGGTGCTGTGACCCCAGCGGCGGGTATATTTACCGCGGCGGGCATTGCCGCTGCCGCTATGTATTTCACCCCATACTTAGCTTACCTACCTAAAGCGACCTTAGCAGCCACCATTATTGTGGCAGTACTCTCACTGGTTGATTTTTCAATTCTTAAAAAATCTTGGGGCTATGCCCGCAGCGACTTTATCGCAGTGATGACCACGCTATTTATAACCCTATTAATGGGTGTGGAAACCGGCGTTGCCTGCGGGGTGTTCGCCTCACTAGCCCTACATTTGTATAAGACCTCCGTACCCCACATGGCCGTGGTCGGCGAAGTTCCCGGCACGGAGCACTACCGCAACATCAACCGCCACAAAGTCATCACCCACAGTAATATTTTGTCGTTACGTATTGACGAAAGTCTGTATTTTGCCAACGCCGGTTTTATTGAAGACCGTATTTATCAATTGTTGGATACCAACCCTGAGACCCAGCATGTCATTTTAATGTGCACAGCAGTCAACGAAATTGATCTGAGCGCTCTAGAAGTGCTGGAGTCCATCAACCTGCGCTTAAAAGACAGCGGCATCACCCTGCACTTGTCTGAAGTGAAGGGGCCAGTAATGGACGTACTCGCCCATACCGATTTTATGAAGCACCTCAGCGGCCAAGTGTTTTTATCTCACCACTTGGGTATACAGAAAATACTGAGTAGCCAGCAAAGCCCTGACACCCAAAAGGTTCAAGACTGGAATATTTAAAAAGAATCGCGTTTGTGGCACAGAGAGAAAAAACACTGGATTCGACTAAGCCGAATCCAGTGCAAAGCAATTAGAATTCAAAAGACAGGCGGGCATTAAGTGTTCTTGGCGAATTCAAGGTAAAGATGGCCTGCTCTTCCTGAGTCGCCAAGGTTCTCGATCCACCACCAATGGCATGGGTCGTATCCCGAATATTACTAATATTGATCGACAGCTGAGGACGGAATCGCAATTCGTTCAGAGCAAGTGACAGACCGCCATTGAGCGTAGAGAAATCATTCACGGCTTCCGTTTGGGCAAGATCGCCAAAGTTTTTACCAATATAGTCGTAGCTGAGATAAACATTGTAATCCACCCCAAATAGGGTATTAAAATACGCCGCCGATACAGCGTATTGTGAGTCGGCAGCGCCTGGCATTTGGGTACCTGGCGCAATCACATTTCGATTAGAGTCTTCGAACTCTTCCGTCGTATGGGCGTCAACTTCACCGCCACTGGCCGTTAAGGTCAAGCCATCGATCGGCGTTAGCCAACGCAAACTGATTTCATAACCCGAGCTTTTTGCAGCGCCAACATTGTCGCGAAAATTAAGCTGCGTGGTCTGAGTTTTTTGCTGAATCTGCGGGTCGGTATAATCTATTTCGAAAATAGCCGCATCAATTTGCAGGGTATTTTCTAACCACGACGAACGCAGGCCAAGTTCATAATTCCAGATTTTATCTGACTTGTAGGTAGAGGGAACTCGCTCTACTTCACTAGACGGAATAGTTTGAATACCGCCAAACCGGAATCCACGCGCAGCCTGCACGTAGACAGAATGATCATCGGTAATATCGTATTTAACTGAATACCGAGGGCTCACGCCGTCTTCAATAATTTCCTCATGGATATCCACGGCCTGACCATTGTTTGCAGCTCGGGCAAGCGCACCAACACCATTATAACCGCCCTCTACAACTGTCTCGTAGTAACGGGCGCCCACTGAAAAATGCCAGCTGTCCCAAAGGGTTTTGGTCAAATCGAAAAACACCGCATGTTCGGTCGCGGTAGCATCGTTAAAGGCATACAACACCGAGGTTTCTTTATCAAAGCCAGGAACTAGGCCAACTATTGGAGCCAAACCACCGTTAAGGTTTTCTTGCGCCACGGTGTTGATAAAAATATCGAAATACATTTCATAATCGTAACTGTATACACCAACAATCCAGTCGATCCACCAATCTCCGCTAGACTGGAAACGAAACTCTTGGGAGAGCGCATTAGAATTGTGGTTCACTATAGAAACAATGCCCTCATCTGGGCCTGCGCCAGGTGGGGGCGAGTTAAAGGTGGCGGAGATATCGGAAACGTTATACAGGTCTTTGCTGATCTTTGAAGTCAGAGACAAAACGCTAAAATGCTCAAAATCGTAGCGTAATTCCATGCTTTTTAGTGAGAAGTCATGCTCGCTTGGCTGAGCAAATAAGACATCATCCAAGCTTCGCTCTTCGCGGTTATCAGCAATATACACTGCATCATCTACCGCAAAGTCCTGATGTAAATAAGTAAGGTTAACGCTCAGCTTGTCAGTCGGCAGCCAACGCAATAAGGCGCGGCGCTGCTCGCCACCGCCATCGTTCACATCTTCTTCACCAGTTCTGCGGTTGTCGAATACGCCAGGGTACTCGCGTTTCACAAAGCCGAGTCGCGCAGCAAGCTTGTCACTGTAGAGTGGCAGATTGGCAGACACCCCTGAGGTATACGCCTCGCCGCCATCGGACACATCCGATAGTTGACTGAAGGCCTTTGCTTCTAAGCCCTCCATATGCGGCGGCTCAAGCACAAAGCGCACCGCACCGGACAGCGCCGCACCCCCAAAGACGGTGCCTTGGGGACCTTTCAATACCTCGACACTGGCGAGATCAAAGGCACTTAAATCTGGGGTGATACTAGCCACATAGGGGTCGCTAAACGAGGTGTCACCAATCAATATACCCACCGGTGAGGAAACGGTAGAGTTCGGGCTATTGTCGATGCCGATACCGCGAATCGAAATTCGCATAAAGCCCGGCGTCGCATTATTCAAAACAACGCCCGGCGTTTCCTGCAGATAGTCTGATAGGTTAAGCTTGCCCTGCTCTTCGAGGGTTGATCCATCGAAATGGGCAATCGAGGCTGGAATATCCCGCAAATTTTCCGAACGCTTTGTGGCCGTCACAATGACTTCTTCGATTTGTCTTTTCCCAGTTTCGGCAATTGCCAGCTGACTGACTGAAGCAATGGGCAGAGTGAGTAGGCACAGGCGATTTGCCAAAGATAGTCTATTGAGCGCGGTAATCATTATATTTCTCACAGTTGCGTCGTATACAAAAGCAATTATTACGCCCTTGACCAACAGTGACAGTCACTTTTGAGACAGCATCGCGTAATTTTCCCCAAGTACCCAGAGACTATAGGCTCATTCAGCCGCCGAGAAGCCGGAATCGATTTGGAATGGGCTCTTCCACCCCCCTTGCCAAGCGCCGAGATAGGTCTCTACATCAAAGCCACTATCTCGCGCCAGTGTCAGCAAGTATTCAGGCTTCTGAATTAATAAGCCATGTTTCTCGATGCAAATAACGCCACTGCGCTCCCACTCCTTCAAAATACCATTAACCCGCTGACGTGCGCCCCCCACCCGATTTGCAATTTCTCCCTGATTATCACTCGATTCAATAAAATAGCTGCTACCCGGCGCCGCGCTGCCTCGTATTACCAACAATCTAAGTAAATACACGGCCAAACGAACATTGAGGCTGTGGAATGTTAGCAGCTCGATGCGGCCAATCGTCACCACGCCCCGCGCCACGAATTCATTGTACAAGCCACGATACAATTGAGGCCACGCCTCCCCAAACGCCAAAAAGTCAGTAACGGAAATAACTACAACCGTACTCGTCTTGGTCGACACGCAATTTCCAAAATACACAGGCGTGTCCTGAGGTAAAAAATGCGGGAACCACGCCCCTGCCGCAACGTCCTCAAGAGTCATCTCTTCGCCATCTGGCGACGCAACATAAATCCGGAAACCACCACTCACAACACCGTATATATAACTTATATCGTCATTGTGCCGGTACAGCGTCGCGCCTTTATCAATCGTCATTAATCGGCACGCATCGGCAAAGTGCGATTTCGCTTCATCGGGTAGAAATTTGAACCAGGTCCAGCAGTGAATCAGCTCCAACGCCTGGGATTTCATAATCTATCCTCGCTAATTGCACTGTAACTGTCCCGTAAATGACAGCCCTTTACGTCGTGTGCAGGTAAATTGGTGAACATGATCACCGCTGGGTAATGTATCCGCTACTTA
>NZ_JBFJWS010000194.1:0-5984 GCF_041623545.1 Zhongshania sp.
ATGATCTTGATTGGCCACACCCAGAATCTGGCGTGGAGTCACACGGTGTCGTCGGCGTGGCGATTTACGCCCTATCAGCTGAGCTTGGTGCCGGGGGACCCGACGTCCTATTTGGTCGATGGTCAACCAGAGGCAATGATTGCACAAGAGTTAAGTGTCGAACTTGCTGACGGCTCGACGGTGTCGCGCACCCTGTATTCGACGCGCTGGGGGCCATTGCTGAATGAAATCCTAGGCTTGCCGGTATTCCCTTGGACGCCTGCGGTGGCGTTTGCACTGGCCGACGCCAATGCACTTAATTTTAGGTATTTAAATCATTTTGTGGAAACCAATAAGGCGCAAAGTGTTCGCGAGTTGTTAGCGATTATGCAGCGCAACCAAGGCATCCCTTGGGTAAATACCATTGCTGCCGACAGCAGTGGCGAAGCCCTGTACGCCGATATTTCAGTAACGCCAAATGTCTCAAATGAAAAAGCGCAAGAATGTGGTTTGCCGTTGGGTGCGGTGACCGCGAACACCTTGGGTTTGCCGGTACTGGATGGTTCTCGCACCGCCTGTGCTTGGGATGACGACGCCGATGCTGTGCAAGCGGGCATTATTGGCCCGGACAATATGCCGTGGCTGATTCGCCGCGACTACGTGACTAATTCAAACGATAGCTATTGGCTGTCTAGCCCAGAACAGCCGCTAGAAGGATTTTTCCGTATTATTGGCGATGAGCGCACCGAGCGCCGGATGCGAACGCGCATAGGTCTGCTGATGACCAAGCAGCGGATTGACGGCAGTGATGGTTTGGATGAAGCTAAATTTACTCGCCAACAGTTGCAGGATTTGATTTTTAATAATCGCCATATGGCCGCGGAATTGTGGTTGGATGATTTGCTGCAATTGTGCGCGATGACGCCCGGTATGATTGGCGCCGGTGGTCCGGTGCAAACCGCTGAAGCCTGCGAGGTGTTGGCAAATTGGACTCGCCGTGATGACCTTGATGCCCCCGGCGCCGTGTTGTTTAGACGTTTCGTGGCGAATTTATTTATTCAAGATGTGCCCACTGGGACCGCAGCAAGCGGTTTTGGTTTTGCCGATGTCTGGACTACGCCCTTTGACGTTAACGACCCAGTTAATACGCCGCGCGGGCTGAATATCGCGAATCCCCACGTACAGTATGCATTGGCGTCGGCGATTAGCGATTTGCAAGGCAACGGCATTCCTTTGGATGCCAGTTTGCGGACACACGCCACTGAGTCGCGCGGTGAAGTGAAAATCCCGATGCACGGCGGCCCAGGTAGTTACGGGGTATTCAACGCCATGAGCAATGCCTGGAGTAACTCAGAGGCGGGCTATAATGACGTGGTTCACGGCGCGAGTTTTGTGCAGGTAGTTTCGTTTGATGACGACGACTGCCCTGATACACAAACTATTTTGACCTACTCCCAGTCGGCCAATAGCGAGTCGCCGTATTTCGCAGATCAAACGCAAATGTATGCACGCAAAGAGTGGGTCGCTGGGCGATTCTGCGAAGCCGCTGTTGCCGCAGATAGCATTTTGTCGACCATGGAATTAAGTGAATAGAGATCTAAAATGGCACTGAGCTGATAACGCGTCGGTGCCAATAAAAGGAAAGACCTCAAACAATAATAACGAGGCGGACATGCAAAAGCGCATTATTATATTTCTCGTTGTGACGGTGGGCTTAGTTCTAGCCCTTACGCGTCCGGCTGTGCAGGTCTGGTTTGTTCGGAACGGCGAAGCCTGGGTGTTGCGCAATGCTGAGCACTTGCCATTGGCCCGTGCCGGTGAATACCTGTTTGATACGCACTGCGCTAGCTGCCACGATAATCCCGCAATGCACGCGCCTACCCGCGACGCGCTGTCGCGGCTCGCCAAAGAAGACCTGATGATTGCCATGGAGTTTGGCAAAATGCAGCCAATGGCCGCACACCTTAGCAAGCAGACGAGGGGCTTAATTGCCCACTACCTAGCAGGCAGTGGGGCGAATCAATACGATTGGATTGCTGGCGCAATGTGCGAGCAGTCACAAGATTTTAGTAATAGTCCGATATTAGGCAGCTGGGGTTTGGGTGTTGAAAATCGGCGCTTTAGTTCGACAAAGCAAAGCAGAATTGATCGCAGTAACGTCGCAAGCCTAAGTTTGGCATGGAGCTTTGCTTTCCCTCGGGTAAGCGATATGCGTTCCCAGCCTGCGGTGATTGGCGATCGCTTGTTTGTTGGTGATAAGGCCGGGAAGTTATTTGTTTTAAATCGCCGCACTGGCTGCGTTGTTGCCCACACCAAGATGATCAGTGGTATTCGCTCCGCCATAACGGTTGCAACCCTGAGTGATTCACGGCAATTGCTGGTTTTTGCCGACTCACTGGCAACCGTCTATGCCCTCGACCCCGATACCTTGGAGATTGTCTGGCAGCGCTCGGCGCGGCTGAATAATTTTTCGGTGATATCGGGCTCGATTAGTTACCATAATGACCGCTTATATGTGCCAATTTCTCTGTTCGAAGTAGCTGCAGCCGGTAGTCCGAGTCATATTTGCTGCAGTTCTCACGGTGGCGTTATGGCGGTGGCGGCTGGTAATGGTAAAAAGCTGTGGACTTGGCACGCGACCAGTGATGCGAGCTTACAGGGCAAGAACAGGGCAGGTGAAGATCGCTACGGGCCATCTGGTGCGGCGGTGTGGTCAACACCCACCATCGATGCTCAGCGCAATCGCTTATATATTGGCACAGGTGAAAACCTGAGTGCGCCAGCAACCGATACCAGCGATGCAGTTATCGCCCTCGATTTGGACAGCGGTGAACTCGTTTGGAAGTTTCAGGCCACTGCTGGTGATATTTGGAATGCGGCGTGTTTGAACGGTGGCGCAAACTGTCCTGAGAATCCGGGACAAGATTTTGATTTCGGCGCTTCGGTCATACTCGCGGATATTGGCGATACGCAGTTACTGCTGGCGGGCCAGAAATCCGGTGAAGTGTTTGCCTTAAATCCCGATGGCGATGATAAGAGTCGTGTAGTCTGGCGTAAGCGTTTAAGCCAAGGTACCAGTAATGGTGGTATTCACTGGGGAATGGCATTGGCTGGGCAGTCGCTTTATGTGCCCGTTGCTGATCCAGAGCGGGAACAGCTTGGCTATACGCCAAAGCCCGGCCTTTATGCGCTCGATGTGAATGATGGCGATTTACTTTGGCAGCATCCGGTTAAGCGAAATTGTGATTTTGACTACAGTAAGCGGCCCCTGGTGGGTTTAGAAAATAATCGCGCGGCGACTAAGCCCGATCCTGCTGAGCTCTACAAATGCAGCTTTTACTACGGCTTGTCAGCGGCGGTGGCCGCGAGTGATGAGCTTATTTTCAGTGGTGGGCTCGATGGCACTATTCGTGTTTTTGACCGAGCTAGTGGCAATGTGCTCTGGTCAGATAATACCGCAGTGCCGGTGAACGCCAGCAATGGTATAGCTGGTCATGGCGGGGCAATAGACGTTGCTGGGCAAATTGTTGTTGGCGAGTGGTTGTATGTGCTTTCTGGTTATAGCATGTTTGGTCAGCTACCCGGCAATGTTTTACTGGCTTATAAAATTTCAAAATAAGTTAAAAAAAATAATAAATATTGCGGTCACCGCATATGATCTAAGGAGCACATTATGAGAATAAAATTCGCTGAGCGTCATATCGCCCTTAAACCGATGATCTTGGCCATTGGTCTCGCTAATTCTGCCATTGCGGCGCCGGTGCTCGAAGAAGTCGTGGTGACGGCCCAGAAGCGGACGGAAAGCCTACAAGATGTGCCGGTCGCGGTTTCTGCACTCTCCGCTGATGATTTGCAGGAATCGGGCTTTCGGGATATTAGCGATGTCTCCGCGCTGGTGCCGTCGCTGTATATATTAACGACCGAACAACCAATGAGTACCGCAGTGCGTATTCGCGGTATTGGTAATGCCGCCAATGTACCGACCTTTGAGCCCGCGGTGGCGCTGTATATTGACGGTGCTTTTCGATCTCGGTCGGGGGTGGGCCTTGGTGACATTGTGGACGTGCAAGCCATCGAAGTATTGAAAGGGCCACAGAGCACTTTATATGGTAAAAATGCCTCAGCGGGTTTGATCGCGGTATCGTCGGCGCCGCCAAGTCGCGAGCTGGAAACCATGGCGGAATTTACTTACGCCAGCGACAATTTACATCAGCTCAAGGGCTATGTTAGCGGGCCCCTCACCGAAAAAATGGCAGGCCGTTTAAGCGCCAGTACCACCCGGCGCGGTAATCTGACCGAAAACCTCAGTGGCCCAGACAGCGGTAATCTCAATGACATCGCGCTGCGTGGCCAATTGCAGTATGACTTTTCTGATCGCTGGAGTGCGCGCTTAATTGCCGGATGGTTAGAGCGCGATATGAATGCCATGGCGGCGGATGTGTACTACAGTGCCAAAACTCGCGAGATGATCAGTGAGGCGGGTTATGACATTAGCAATAACGATCCCCTCGATCACGTGGTTGAACACAATTTAAAACCGCTGATTGTGCAGGATTCCAGCGATATTATTTTGAATGTGCAATACGGCGGCGACGGTTACAGCTTTACCTCTATTTCAAGCTTTGACACATACGACTCTGAAAAGTACATGTACAACGTCGAGCTTATGCCGATCAATATCGCCAGCAATTTTGATAAGCACGCGGGCGACTCGATTTCCCAGGAATTTCGTATTGCCTCTGAAGGCAGCGATAGCCTGCGCTGGATGACAGGGGTGTATTACTATTACAACGATTTTCAGCGCGGCGATTGGGCTCAACCATTCTTGCGTATGGAAGATCAGGTTGAAGAGTACGGCACGATTGTGGCGAAGTACTTCGTCGCCGCGCCATTGCCCATTGGAGTACCGGTTAGTTCGCCTGCGCAAGTGCCAATACTTGGCGTAGAAGGGGATGAGGCGTTTTACCGCGCGGACCAACAGACCACCAGCTACGGTGTGTTTGCCCAAATGGATTTTGATCTCAGCGAAAAATGGAATCTTAGTGTGGGGCTGCGTTATTCCGACGAAGCAAAAGACGGATATATTGCAACCTCTAATACGGCGGCTAATGGCTGCTCGGCACCGTTTGACACCAACCCAGTGTGTTCAGTAGCGCCAAATGTGGATCCTTACGACTCGTCTAAAAGTTGGGCAGCAACGACCGGTAAGGCCAGCCTCAGCTACTTTGCTAGCCCTGACGTCATGCTATATCTGACCTATTCTACTGGCTTTAAAGCGGGTGGCTTTAACTTGGAGTCCGGCACGGTACCGCCGGAGTTACGTGACTTTGATTCAGAAGAAGTACAGAACTTCGAATTTGGCTGGAAAGCGGAGTTTTGGGACCAGCGCGCTCGGCTCAACGGCGCCTTATTCCACACTATTTACGATAGTCAGCAAAATGCCTCATTTCTGGGTTTAAGCTTTGTGGTGAACAGCGCCGATCAGGTGATTATGGATGGCGCTGAAGTTGAGGGCTTATTGCTACTGTCTGAAAGCTTGACCTTAAGTTTAAGTGCCACAGCGTTAGATGTTGTCTATAAGAGCTACGACGGCGGTCAGTGCTATTACGGCCGTGAACCCGACAATGAATACGCACAGTGTGATCTCAGCGGCGAGAAACTGCCATTTACCCCGAGCCTCGCTGCTAACGCTGCTCTGCGTTATACCCAGCCGTTGTTTAGCGGCGATCTCTACAGTCGTTTGGCTTATCGCTACCAGGGCTCAACCCACTATATTCCCGATCTTGATCCCCGTCACGAGGAGCCAGCCTACGGCGTTTTTGATGCTCGGCTCGGTTGGCGCAGCGCCAATGTCGATGTCGCCCTGTGGGCGAAGAATTTAACAGACGAGCAGTATGCCTCGGCAATCGGTCCGGCCACGTTCCACGCGGTACTCGATGCCAATGTTGGCTCGCCGGAGGGCTCTTATCAAACCTTTTTGGGTGATCCACGCAGTATCGGTATGA
>NZ_JBFJWS010000195.1:0-5965 GCF_041623545.1 Zhongshania sp.
CAGCGCGTGGCGCTGGGCGGTTTCCTCTATAGCCAACCGGGCGCACAGTTAACCGGTGAGTATCGCGATCGTCTGAGTGACGGTAGCTTGGTGATCGCCGCAAAGGTCGATGTCGCAGTAGCAGGTCGTTATCACTTGGCGGGAGTCCTGGCATCGGCGTTGGGTGAGTCCTTGTCTTTATCGCAAAATGCGGTTCATTTGGAGCCCGGCAGTCATTGGGTAGACCTGAAGTTTTACGGCCTAATTCTCCGTGAGGCAGGTGTTTCGGGGCCGTATACCCTAAGTTCAGCGACCTTAACGACGGCTGGGGCAATGCCAAATGCCCTTGGCCCAGTAGTGGCTGCTGCCCATGTGACAAAGCCCTACCTAAATACTCAGTTCACCGATAAGCCCTTTGGGCGCGCGGATTTACTGGACGCGGCGACAAGATTGGAGGGCTTGGTTAAGCGCTAATCCCCATCAGCTAACGATAGGGCGGCTCTGGCCGCCCTTTTTTGTGGGCTTAATCTCGATGGATAAAACGCCAGTGTTGGAGTAATCGCGATCATGCCGCTATAATGCCGCCAGTAAATTTGCGGGCTGCTCAGCCCTGTATGTCGAGAGGGCGTAAAACTGTGAAGAGTGTAATGTTAAAGAAATTGGCAGCCGTTGTAGCTTTGTTCATGGTGTGTGTATCCGCTTGGGCTTTGACTGATAAGCAGTACGGCGAAGTTGAATCCCGTATTCAACCTGCGGGCAAGGTCTGTTTGCAGGGCGATAGTAGCTGTGGTGCAGCAGTTGCCGCGGCCGGTGGTGCCGCTAAATCGGGTGAAGAAGTTTATAAATCCAGCTGCCAAGGCTGCCATGCAGTAGGTGCGGGTGGCGCACCAAAACTTGGCGATGCCGCAGATTGGAAAGCGCGCTCTGCCAAAGGTTTAGAGAAAGTATATAGCAATGCCATTAACGGCTTTAGCAATATCGGCATGATGCCGGCTAAGGGTTTGTGCATGAGCTGTTCTGACGACGAAGTGATGGCCGCTGTGGATTACATACTGGAAAACAGCAAGTAATCGCTTTGGCGAGTGAATGAGCCGCGCATTTGCGCGGCTTTTTTTTGCCTGAAAATAACCACTAGCTAAAACGGATACCCGTTACTTGTCGTATCTGATGTAGTATTTACTTTAGATAATGCCGAATTGGAGGGCTAAACGTGATTAAACAATCACTGTTGTTGCTGTTATTTATCATTTTAAGTGCCTGTGGGGGATCATCTTCTACAAGCTCACCTACTCGATCTACAATACCGAGTAGCGGCAGCATACCAAATAGCCAAGCTGTACCGAGTGCTGACCACATTCGCCCCGGCGTTGAAATTGTCGCCGATGGCAGTAGCTGTACCAGCAATTTTTTATTCTCACCCAACCCGCAAACGGTGTACATCGGTGTGGCCGCCCACTGTTTCAGCCCCGACACCAATTCGGGGGTTGATCCGTGCGAAAGCAATAACTTGGCTATTGGCTACAATGAGATCAGCATAGCGAATGCCAGTGAGCCGGGTGAGCTGGTTTACACCAGTTGGCGGGCAATGCAGGAAGCGGGTGAGACCGTTGGTTCAGATATCTGCCAGTACAATGATTTTGCCTTGGTTAAAATTCATCCCAATGATTTGGCGAATGTGCACCCAGCGGCGATTGCCTTTGGTGGACCAACGGCCTTGTTCACCGGTACCGCGGCGGTTGGCGCAGGTGTTTTTGCCTACGGCCAATCGCCTTTGCATTTTGGCGTGCGCAGTCGCGAGGCTAAGAAAGGTCAAATTACCGGGGTGCTGGGCGATGGCTGGGCCTATGATATTGTCACTGACACGCCCAGCTTGTCTGGGGACAGCGGCGGGCCAATCTTCACCGCTGACGGTAAAGCGTTGGCGGCAACCAGCGTGTTATCGCTCAGTGTGAGTGTCAATCCAGTAAGTAATGGTGTCGTTAATTTAGAGCGCGCCTTGCAATACGCTAAAAATGGCGGGTTTATTAATAGTGGTACAAAACTACTGACGTGGTCTGAATTTCATTCTGGCGGAGATTTATAAACTGCTGGAGCCAGTTTGATTTCTATGTGACTTAACCCAACATATCTCTCAGGCTTGCCAGGGTTTCCCCGCCGCGTTTTTGATTTTGCACTGGGTCGGCGTCACCACGGCCCTCCCACTCCAGATCTTCTTGGGGAAGTTCGGCGAGAAAACGGCTGGGTTCGCAGCTGGTAAACTCACCAAAACTTTTACGCTTGGCGCAGTAGCTCATGGTTAGGGTGCGCTGGGCGCGGGTGATACCCACATAACAGAGCCGCCGCTCTTCCTCGACCATGCCGTCGTCAATGCTATTTTGGTGGGGCAGAATGCCCTCTTCCAAACCGATCATAAAGACATGGGGGAATTCCAAGCCTTTCGCCGCGTGCAGGGTCATTAGCTGTACTTGGTCGTCGCTCTCTTTTTCGTCTTCTTGGCGTTCCATTAAATCCCGCAACACCAGGCGTGTTATTGCGCCTTCAATGGCATTGTCGCTTTCGTCATCTTTGAGGGATTTTTCCAAGGAGCTGATCAGAATGTGCACATTGGCCATGCGACGTTCAGCAATGGCTATCGATGAGCTGTTTTGGATAAGCCAGTCTAAATAATCTATATCGCTACACAGCTGTCGAATACTCTCGATAGGGTCGCCCTCGTAGCATTTGCGGCGTAAATTCCCCAGCCAGCTGGTAAATTCCCGCAGGCGTAATAAGGCGGCTTCGGGCAGGCGCTGGGCGAGGCCAAATTCATCGCAGGCATCGTACATGCTAATTTCGCGCTCGGTGGCATAGCGGCCGAGGTTCTCTAACGTTGAGGTGCCAATCTTGCGGCGGGGCACGTTTACTATGCGCAAAAAGGCGTTGTCGTCGCCGGGATTAATGATCAGGCGCAAATAGGCCATGATGTCTTTAATCTCGTTGCGGCTAAAAAACGAGGTGCCGCCACTGAGCTTGTAGGGAATCTGGTGAACTTGTAGCTTTAGTTCGAGTAAGCGCGACTGGTGGTTGCCCCGATAGAGCACCGCATAATTACCGAAGCGGCCCTGGGTGCGGAGTTTGTGGTCGAGAATTTCAGTGACCACCCGTTCACACTCAGCATCGTCATTGCGGCAACGAATAACCCGAATGGGATCGCCGTAGCCGAGCTCTGACCACAGCGCCTTATTCATATCGTGGGGGTTATTGGCAATAACGGTATTGGCCGCTTTAAGAATGCGTGCGGTCGAACGGTAGTTTTGCTCTAGTTTGACCAGCTTTAAATGTGGGTAATCTTTGCTAAGTAATGAGAGATTTTCGGGCTTGGCGCCCCGCCATGCGTAGATGGACTGATCGTCATCGCCAACCACCGTTAGGCCACCACGGCCGCCGACGAGCTGTTTGACCAAATGGTACTGCGAGCCATTGGTGTCTTGATATTCGTCGACCAGCATATAGCGTATTTTCTGCTGCCATTTTTCCAGTATCGCCGGTTGCTGCTCAAAGAGTAGGGCTGGCAGCATGATCAAATCGTCAAAATCTAGCGCATTATAGGCTTTTAAGGCGCTTTGGTAGCGCAAATAGGCTTGGGAGCAGAGAATGTCGGCTGGCCCCTCGGCGCTGGCAATCGCCTGTTCGGGGGTAATAAATTCATTTTTCCATTGGGATATGCGCTGCTGAATACGGTCGGCGTTGTCACTTTCGGCGCCGTGGTCTTGCATTAATAAATCGCGGATTAGGGTTTGCGCGTCTTGGGCATCGAAAATAGAGAAACCGGATTTATACTGGAGGGCCTTGTACTCGGCGCGCAGAATGTTCATGCCCAAATTGTGGAAGGTCGAGACAGTAAGGCCACGGGCTTCTTTGCCTTTGACGAGCTGAGAGACGCGCTCCTTCATTTCGCGAGCGGCTTTATTGGTAAAGGTCACCGCCGCGATATGGCGAGCGGGCATGCCGCACTTCTCGATTAAATAGGCCATTTTGCGAGTAATAACGCTGGTTTTACCGCTGCCAGCGCCCGCCAGCACCAGTATGGGACCGTCGATATAACGAACCGCTTCGCGTTGTCTGTCGTTGAGTTTACTCACACTGATGATCTTTCCCGAGATTGTGCTAGAAGGGCCGGGCATTGTAACAGTGCCTATGGTCAACAAGAACTCTCAGGAGGAATGCGGCTAATTAATACCGTTAAAGTTCACCTCGGTAAATCATGGCCTCCTGTAAGTGAGCGAGGCTAATGGTCTCGGTGCCGGCCAAGTCGGCAATGCTGCGCGCAATTTTTTGCAGGCGATGATGGGCGCGAGCGCTAAGTCCCAATTTCTGCTCAGCTTTGAGCATGAATTGCTTGCTGGGGGTGTCTAATGCGCAGAATTGTCGTACCTGTTCAGCGTTGAGTTGGGCATTGATGTTAGCGCTGCGCTGTAATTGCCGCTCGCGGGCGGCGCAGACGCGCTCGCGCACAGCGGCGCTGTTTTCTGCGACGCCGTCTTCCTGCAAAACCCCCGGCGGCAGGCGCGGCACCGTAATGCGTAGATCGATACGGTCGAGCAGCGGCCCAGATAATTTGCCGCGATAGCGCTGAATCTGGTCTGGTGTGCAGCGGCAGTCTTTGCTGCTGTCGCCATCAAAACCGCAGGGACATGGGTTCATTGCCGCGATAAGCTGAAAGCGAGCAGGGAAGGTGAGTTGCTGGGTGGCTCGAGAAATCGTCACCTCCCCAGACTCGATGGGTTCGCGCAGCACTTCCAGCACTTTGCGGGGATATTCTGGTAACTCGTCTAAAAATAATACGCCGTGATGGGCGAGGGAGATTTCGCCGGGGCGGGGATAGCTGCCGCCGCCGACCAGCGCCACGCCGGAGGCGGTGTGGTGGGGGGCGCGAAAAGGCCGGTTCAGCCGCAGTGGCAGGCCGGCGACCGACTGCACTGTGGCAATTTCTAAACGCTCACTTTCGTTGAGGGGTGGCAAAATACCTGGCAAACGATTGGCGAGTAGGGTTTTTCCTGTGCCTGGCGGTCCGCTGAGCAGCAAGGAATGACCGCCGGCCGCCGCAATCTCCAGTGCGCGCTTGGCTCCAGCTTGGCCCCGCACTTCGCTGAGGTCGGGGTAGTGTTCGGCCAGTTCCGCCGAATCGTCGGCGCTGGCGTAGGGCAGGGCTTGCTGGCCGTGGAGGTGCGCTACCACCGCCAGTAAAGAGTGGGCTTCGCGAATATCGCTGGTGTCGAGAATACTGGCAAGACCCGCGTTAGCCGCCGGTAATATCAGGCTGTGACCCGCTTCGCCAGCTTGTACGGCAGCGGGCAGCGCGGCGTCTACCCCGCGCAATTCTCCGCTCAGACCAAGTTCGCCAATCAGCTCGCAGTTTGCCAGTGGCGCGGTGGGTAATTGACCTGAGGCGACCAAAATGCCAATGGCAATAGGCAAGTCGAAGCGGCCACCCTCTTTGGGTAAGTCTGCAGGGGCAAGGTTGACGGTAATGCGACTGACCGGAAATTCAAAGCGCGAATTAACGAGCGCAGAGCGCACTCGGTCGCGGCTTTCGCGCACGCTGGCTTCGGGTAGTCCGACAATATTAAATGCGGGTAAACCGCCAGATAAATGAACTTCTACGGTGACCAGTGGTGCGTGCACGCCGAGCTTGGCGCGGCTGTATACGGTAGCGAGGGGCATGTCTTCATCCTTGAAGGCGGCGCTAATGTGTTAAGGAATACAGTGCTTAAGAATTGCTGCTTGGCTGCTTAGCTAACTGCTCGGTTAAGTCCGCGAGCTGTTTTTCCAGTGTCTCTAATTTGCTGCGCGTGCGATTCAACACAGCGACTTGTGCATCAAATTCGGCGCGAGACACCACGTTTAGCCGGCTGAATCCGCCTTGTAGTAACACCTGCACTTTCTCTTCGATGTCCTGCTGAATTTCAGGACCATTGTTCATCAGCTTGCTGGCTTGCTGAGCCAG
>NZ_JBFJWS010000196.1:0-5956 GCF_041623545.1 Zhongshania sp.
GTTAAGTGTCCAGTTGAAAGAAGGAGAGTTGTTGTAAACCAACTTCGCATCTGGGTGAACTTTACGAACTTCGTCCATCATGCCTTTGATTTCGTGAACAGTTGGAACCGCAGTTTCGATCCAAAGCAGGTCAGCGCCAGCATTGATTGCTTCGATACAGTCGAATACGCAACGCTCGTGGCCAGTACCTTCGCGGAACTGGTACAAGCCAGAAGGTAAACGCTTAGGACGAACCAGCTTGCCATTACGGTTGAAGCAAACATCGCCTTCAGCCATGTCAGCTACGTTGATTTCTTCAACGTCTAAGAACGAGTTGTAAATGTCGCCCTGATCGCCTGGCTCTTTAACAACGGCGATTTCTTTGGTCAGACCAGCACCTTCGGAGTCGGTACGTGCAACGATAACGCCGTTGTCGACACCCAGCTCTAAGAAAGCGTAACGCAATGCGCGCAGCTTATTGTGGAAGTCGGCATGAGGTACGGTTACTTTGCCGTCTTGGTGGCCGCACTGCTTTTCGTCAGCAACTTGGTTTTCGATCTGTAGGCAGCAAGCGCCAGCTTCGATCATTTGCTTGGCCATCAGGTAAGTCGCTTCAGCGTTACCGAAACCAGCGTCGATGTCTGCAACAATAGGTACTACGTGAGTAACATGGTTGTCGATTTGATCTTGGATCTTAGCTTCTTCCGCGGTGTCGCCAGCTTCGCGAGCAGCATCCAGAGCACGGAACAAGCCGCCCAGCTCACGTGCATCGGCTTGACGCAGGAAGGTGTAGAGCTCGCGTACTAGGTCGGCAACAACGGTTTTTTCATGCATTGATTGGTCAGGCAGGGGACCAAAGGAAGAGCGCAGAGCGGCAACCATCCAGCCAGACAGGTACAAGTAGCGGCGATCAGTTTTGCCGTTGAAGTGTTTCTTAATAGAAATCATCTTCTGCTGACCAATAAAACCATGCCAGCAACCCAGAGACTGAGTGTATTTGGTTTTGTCTTTGTCAAACGCGGCCATGTCTGCACGCATGATGTCGGCAGTGTATTTGGCAATGTCTAGACCGGTTTTGAATTTGTTCTGGGCGCGCATGCGTGCGACATACTCGGGGTTGATTCCGTCCCAGCTGCTACCTGCTTGTTCTTTAAGTGAGGCAACTGCCTGGATGTCTGCTTGTAGAGTTGACATATGTGGTCCCTATTTTGTTGCGTTTTAGGTTGTTAACGCTGGCTAGTTTACGCTCGGCGGTTAAATTTATCTAATTTATAGTTATTATGTTGGATATTTTGTATATGAATATCTGTGCCGGCGTTTGATTTTGCCGCGTGGGAGCGGCCGCCTTGCTTAAATGTCTATATTAGAGGTGCGGGCCGAGCGTGAGCTGGCTTATTATAGCAAGAAGAGCTTGCATCCGCATTCAGCAATAAAATAGTAAAGATAATAAGGATAAATTTGCAGAATTATCCTCGGGTGCTAGGATGGTCGTCTATATTGATTATACCGTTTAAATCGAATTCTTCATTTCTCTAAAGGAGTTTCTATGTCTTCGCAGGCCAATTCTAGGGTGCAGCACGCAGGTTTACAGATTGCCGATGTACTTTATCGCTTGGTCAACGAGGAGGTCGCGCCCGGCACCGGTATTAGCTCCAGCCAGTTTTGGGATGCAATGGCCGCGGTGATTAAAGACCTTGCGCCTAAAAATCGCGCTTTATTAGCTAAACGCGAGCAGATTCAGGCCCAAATTGACGGCTGGCACCGGGACAATCGTGGTCAATTCGACGCTGAAAAGTATAAGGCATTTTTAACTGATATTGGTTACTTGCTTCCCGAGCCCGCTGATTTCGCGGTGTCGACGCAAAATGTTGACGAGGAAATCGCCAATTTAGCAGGTCCTCAGCTGGTAGTGCCGGTAATGAATGCGCGCTACGCCCTGAATGCTGCGAACGCGCGCTGGGGTAGCTTATATGATGCGCTTTACGGCACCAATGTTATCTCAGAGGCTGATGGCGCTGATAAAGGCAAGGGCTACAACCCTGTGCGCGGTGCAAAAGTTATCGCATATGCCCGCCAATTTTTGGACAGCAGCGCGCCGCTGGCCAGCGGTAGTCATGCTGATGCGACCCTGTATAGCGTTGTAAATGGCGCATTGGCGGTGAGTTTGGCCGACGGCTCTGTTACGGAATTACAGCAGCCTGAGCAGTTTGTTGCCTATCTTGGTGATGCCGCTAATCCGAGCAATATCTTGTTAGTGAATAACGGTCTGCACATTGATATTCAAATCGACGACCAGCACCCCATTGGCAAAGATGACCCCGCGCGGGTTAAAGACCTTGTGCTGGAGTCAGCGCTTACTACAATCCAAGACTGCGAAGACTCGGTTGCCGCGGTTGATGCTGACGACAAAGTTCAGGTCTACCGGAACTGGCTGGGTTTAATGAAGGGCGACCTTCAAGAGAAGCTTGTTAAAGGTGGTAAAGAATCGCTTCGTACCCTAGTTGGTGACCGCGTCTTTACTGCTGCTGACGGTGGCGAAAAAATATTGCATGGCCGCAGCCTGCTACTCGTTCGCAACGTGGGTCACTTGATGACCAACGAAGCGATTATTGATGCCGACGGCCATGAAGTGCCAGAAGGTATTATGGATGCCATGGTCACCGTATTGGCGGCGATGCACGATCTTAAGCAAACTGGCTCACTGCGCAATTCACGCACCGGCAGTGTTTATATCGTTAAGCCGAAAATGCACGGCCCTGAAGAAGTGGCCTTTGCTGGCGAATTATTTTCGCGGGTTGAAGACGCGTTTGGTTTGCCGCGCAACACCTTGAAAATCGGCATCATGGATG
The DNA here is from genome assembly GCF_041623545.1 of Zhongshania sp. Classification (GTDB taxonomy): domain Bacteria; phylum Pseudomonadota; class Gammaproteobacteria; order Pseudomonadales; family Spongiibacteraceae; genus Spongiibacter. The sequence goes on from NZ_JBFJWS010000196.1 coordinate 2,829, forward strand.
AGGAGCGCCGCACCACGGTTAACCTCAAGGCCTGTATTGCTGCGGTACCTGAGCGGGTTATCTTTATCAATACTGGCTTCTTGGATCGCACCGGCGATGAGATTCACACCAGCATGGAAGCCGGCCCGTTTGTGCGCAAGGCTGATATGAAAAAGCAGGCGTGGATTAGCGCCTACGAAGATTGGAATGTTGATATTGGTTTGGCGTGTGGCTTAAGTGGCCGAGCGCAAATCGGTAAAGGCATGTGGGCCATGCCCGACGAAATGGCCGCGATGATGGAGGCAAAAATTGCCCATCCGAAGGCCGGCGCCAACTGCGCATGGGTGCCATCACCGACTGCCGCAACCTTGCACGTTATGCACTACCACCAGGTTAATGTGAAATCGGTACAGGCGCAGTTAGCTAACCGTCAGCGCGCGGCACTGGACGATATTTTAAGCATCCCAGTTGCCGAGAACCCCAATTGGAGCGCCGAAGAAATCCAGCAAGAGTTGGATAACAACGCCCAGGGCATGCTCGGTTACGTCGTGCGCTGGATCGACGCCGGTGTGGGTTGCTCTAAAGTACCTGACATCAATGATGTTGGCTTGATGGAAGACCGCGCGACCTTGCGTATCTCCAGTCAGCACATTGCTAATTGGTTGCATCACGGTGTGTGTACTGAAGCGCAAGTTATGGAAACCATCAAGCGCATGGCAGCCGTTGTTGACCGTCAAAACGCCGGTGACCCAAGCTATACGCCAATGGCGCCAAACTTTGACGACAGCGTGGCCTTCCAAGCTGCCTGTGAGCTGGTCTTTAAGGGCTGCGAACAGCCTAGCGGTTACACCGAACCAGTGCTTCATCGCCGCCGTATAGAATACAAAGCTCAAGCTAAGGCTTGATCTGTAAACGATTCCTTTCCTGTCAGTGAGGCTTGGCCCGGATTTATCCGGGCCTTTTTTATTGCGAAGTCGGGTGTCGGAAGTCTGACGTCAGACGAAGGTATTGCGGCCTTTACGTCCGACATCCGGCGTCCGACGCCAGACCTAGTTTGCTGCCGCTGGCAGCAAAGCTTAAAAACCCCCATAATCACCCCAAACTATAAAGCCCTGCGGAGTTATTCTTAGTATGAATCTATCGCGAATCGATCTAAACCTGCTGGTCTATCTCGACGTGTTGCTGCGGGAGAAAAACGTAACTCGCGCAGCTGAGCAATTAGGCATTACGCAGCCTGCTTTGAGTAACGGTCTGCGGCGTTTGCGGGATTTGTTTAACGACCCTTTATTAGTCCGCACCAGCGAGGGCATGACCCCTACTGAGCGAGCCCTAGAATTACAGCCGCAGGTGCGCACTATTCTGTCGGCGGTGGAGCAGGCGGTATTACCGGTTTCTGATTTTGAAGTTACCAAGAGTAGTCGTGTGTTTCGGATTATGGCCAGCGATTACGCCGAGTCGACCCTACTAATGCCGCTGCTATTTAAGCTCCGTGATGAAGCGCCAAATATCACATTAGATATTTTGACTCCCAGCGACGTCACTTTTCAGGACTTGGAGCAGGGCAAGATCGACATGGCGATCAACCGTTTTGATCGCTTGCCCCAGTCTTTTCACCAGGCCACGGTATGGCGAGACAGCTTCTCTTGCTTGATGAGCAGTGGCAATTCTGCTCTGAGCAACTTTGATATGGACGCGTTTTTAGCCGCGCCGCATATTTGGGTGAGTAAGACGGGTATGGGGGTTGGTCGCGGCATGAGTCAGCGCGATAGTCAGCGCCTTGGCTGGGTAGACGAGGCCTTGGCGGAATGCGGTCACGAGCGCCAGATTCGCGTGTTTACTCGCCATTACCAAGTGGCGGCATTATTGGCCAAACACCCGGACCTAATCGCGACTCTGCCGACGCAAGTCGCCAATTTATATGTAGATGACCCGCGTTTAGCGGTGCGTAAACCCCCGTTCATGATTATCCCCATTGAACTCAAGCTAGCGTGGAGTCCGTTGCTACAGCACGACCCGGGTCATATTTGGTTGCGTCGGCGTATTGTCGAGGTAGGCGAGGAAATCTCGGGAAGAGCTTGAAGCTAACTTCTTTTATATTGCGCTCTGATCGTCGAATCTCGCCAATTAAGCAATAAATTGGCCGCGTGGCGTGACCTTGTCGGCCAAAACTGTCATGCTTACCGGCTTATTTTAACGGGAGGCTCCCATGATTATTGCTAACGATTGCGTAGTGGCTTTTCACTACACCCTGACCGACGAAGCTGGCGTTGAGATTGACACGTCGAAAGGGCAAGAGCCACTGGCCTATCTGCATGGTCACGGTGGTATTATTCCTGGTTTAGAGCGTGAATTGACGGGGAAAACCGTTGGTGACGCGATGCAAGTGACTGTTCAGCCGGAAGACGGCTACGGTGAACTGAATGCGGAGCTGATTCAGGCTGTGCCACGTGAAGCCTTCCAGGGCGTCGATCAAATTGAAGTCGGAATGCAGTTCCAGGCGCAGGGCGCGCAGGGACAAGTGCAAACGGTTGTTGTTAAAGCTGTAGACGACGAGTCTGTAACGGTTGATGCCAACCACCCATTGGCTGGCCAGGTATTGCAGTTTGATGTCAGCATTGCCGAAGTGCGCGCTGCCAGCGAAGAAGAACTCAGTCACGGCCATGTCCATGGCGCCGGCGGTCACCAGCACTAAGTTTTAGCGTTTTCTTGTGCTGTATTAAAAGGGGCCCTTCGGCCCCTTTTTGCTATCTTTATAAACACAAGTTTAGTGTTTCTCTTCGCTATTCTCATCTTAGCCCCTAACCAAACGTTTTCATCTTTGCTTTATTGGCAAATGCCACAGGCCTGTCATTTTGCTGGCTTGGCTTTTGAGGGGGCTCTGTCGCAAAAATTGATAAATAGCTCAAGACTCGGATGTCGACATATCTGAGGTCGTGTGGCGGATCATTGCCTCTAATGGCAACAAGTGGTTGTCTTTTTTGAGGGGGCACCTTATTATCAATTGGTCGCGGTGTGGCAGCGATGGACTGGGATTTAATTGCTGGTTTGCTTATCTGCCCCGTGGACTAAAGATCGCGCAGCGTTCTCGATAATAATAAGCTTGGAATAAATTACATGTCCCATAGGCAGCAAGCGGCGATGTTCGCCCA
>NZ_JBFJWS010000197.1:0-5945 GCF_041623545.1 Zhongshania sp.
GCCTGGGTAAAAATCGCGAGGGTTTCACCATCAATATCAAAATCCTGCAATGTATCTAGTGGCACTAAGGCTCCTACGATTGGTGGCGCACTGCCCCCTGGAGGAAGGAGCGAAGAATCGGGCACGCGTCCGGCCGCGAGCTGAGCGAGATTGATCGCATCAACACCCACCAGTGGGCTGCTCAATAAGTAACGCTCGGATTTATACTCGTCTTGCCAAAACACCCCCGCGGCGTAATCTATTGCACCATCAAAAAATTGACCGTTTAATTGCAGCTCGAGCGTTAAAGACTCCTGATCAGCATCGTCTAACACAATGCCGCGCAAGAATGCTTCTGGTCCACCTTCGTCCGCCGTTTGTTGCGGCCCTTTTTTAATCGCGTCGCGGTAGCCGAGAATGGCTTTTAAACTGTGATCTTCGTTCAGTTCCCAGTTCAAGGTTGCACCAAACATCAAGGTGTCTTGATGCTTTATTTGCCGCTGAGTCGGCCCTTGATTGGTCATGAGGTCCGGTAAACTGTCGCGATCATTCGCCTTACAATTATCTTGGTAGGCGCTGGGATTACTCGGGTCAGTATCACCAGGCCACAGTATCCCTAAGCCATTAATAAAAAGTGCGTCTTCATTAATCACTGAGCAGTGGTATGAGGGGAAACGCTCCCGGGTCTTACCTAAGAACGTCATCGTATCTACCGTGATCGCGTCGGAGGCCATCCACCGTGATTGAAAAATTGCCGACAGGCGATCTACCGACTGATTAGTCGACGACGATGGGTCGCGCAAAAAACCGTCCCGACGCTGACTGCTAAGCGCCAGACGAGTTAACAATTCGTCGTTTACAGGCATATCCACCGCGGCGCGAATCCGCTGCTCATTGTAATTTCCCAATGCACCTTCGACGTAGCCACCAGATTCCTCGCCCGGCTTAATCAAAGTAAACACCAAGGCGCCACCCGTATTGTTTTTACCAAACAAGGTGCCCTGGGGGCCGCGCAAGACCTGCACACTTTCAATATCGATGGTGTCTAACAACTGGCCGTCTGGCCGTGGAATAAAAATGCCGTCGAGATAAACACTGACCGAGGGGTCAAAGCGCGCCATTGGCGCCCGCTGACCAATACCGCGAATAAAGATTTGCGGCGCGGTGCTGTCATTAATCTGCAAGCTCGGCACCGACTTACTTAACTCAGCGGTGCTGAGAATACCCTGCGCCCGTAAATCGTCACCGCTGATAGCCGTGACCGCCACCGGTGTTTCTTGGATATTTTCCGAACGCTTCCGGGCCGTAACCAAAACCTCCTCAAGCACTGAAGATAAATTCTTTTTTTGAATAACCACTTCGTCTGCATATAGCTGAGACGACATTGCGGCGACAGCCAGCCCCAATAATAACTCACGAGAAACGCGATCCATGGCCATAGAACTTTCCTCGGACTCCTCGGGGAATCCATCTTATTATTTGAAAAAGCAGAAACACAAAGATATGCAGCGTAACGACATAGCTTCAGACAAAGAATCATCCGTTTGGATGAATAGATTTCTAACTGCTGAGTCGAACGACGAATGTCAGACGCCTAGGGGCATTCGCTGCGCTCAAATGGATACCTGCCTACACAGGTATGACGACAAACGTTAAAGTAAGTCGAGCGTCACTCCTGCGAAGCCGGACACAGCCCCTGCGAAGGCAGGGGGTCCATTCCGATAACGAAGTGCGAGCAACACTACAAACATAAAGTGCTAACCCCCCGCTTTTGCGTTTACCGTCTGCCATCAAGCGTATAGCTAAACATTACATCCACTGCGCAATTGGATAGCTGCCTGCGCAGGTATGACATTGGACGTCAGGTTTTAAATTAATGCTAAACCACTTCGCCAGCAATAAATTCCATGGTTTCAACTGAGACATCAAAATTATCAGCGTGGCCAATCATTAAGGTTGTTACGTCAGATTTTTTCCAATCTTGCAGGCGTTCACGAATACGCTCTTTAGGTCCCAGCAATGAAATCTCATCTACCAATGCATCCGGCACCGCGTTAATAGATTCTTCATGCTTGCCGGCGTACCAAAGATCCTGAACCTTTTGTGCCTCGTCACCAAAGCCCATGCGATCCATTAAATTTTTATGGAAGTTTTCATGCTTTGCGCCCATGCCACCCAAATACATCGCCATGGTCATCTTGCCGGGATACATGGCATCTGCAAGATTATCGCTAACAATGCAATTTACCATCGCATTAATTTCGAAATCGTCTGGCTTATTTGCCAAGCTGGCATCAAAGATATTCATGCGATACGGCGACACAAAAATTGGCATCCAACCGTCAAAGCGTTCGGCGGCTAGGGCAATATTCTTCGGGCCTTCGGCACCTAAAAATACGGGGATTTTTTTACGTAGTGGGTGAGTAATACTTTTTAACGGTTTTCCTAAATGCAGATTATTAGGACCGTCATAAGGCAGTTTATATTGCGCCCCGTCGAGCGCCACTGGCGCTTCCCGGGCAATCACTTGTTGAAAAATATCCAGCCATTCCCGAGTCCGCTCTAGCGGTCGTTTGAACTGCTGGCCATACCAGCCCTCGACAACCTGAGGGCCAGAGACACCCACGCCCAAACAAAGGCGACCGTTGGACATATGATCTAAAGTCAGGGCCGTCATTGCCGCACACACCGGTGTTCTAGCGGAAATTTGCATAACGCCGGTGCACAAGCGAATTTTACTGGTCGACACTGCGATTGCGGCCAAGGGCGTAAAACAATCAGAGCCGTATGCCTCAGCAGTGAAGACAGAATCAAAACCAAAGGCTTCAGCTTTTTGTGCTAATTCGACAAAACGATCGGTTGGGTTTTTCTGCCAATAACCAAGATGTAAACCGAGCTTCATATCCAACCTCTTTTATTCTTAGAACATCGTAATTTAATTTTGAGCGCTTAGAGAGCAGTAAATGGCATTCGCTTCGCTCACTTGGATACCTGCCTTCGCAGGTATGACGGCAAACTCTAAAAATAAGTCAATCGCCACTCCTGCGGAGTTCGGGCACCGCTCCTGCGAAGGCAGGAGGTCCATCCCAGCAACAGAGTGAAAAATTAACGCTGCCACCAAAGGCATTCGCTCCGCTCACTTGGATACCTGCCTGCGCAGGTATGACGTTCAAATTGCACTAGCTCCGTACACAGGTATAAAAAATAGCGCAGCAACTTATCCTGCCGCGCCACCAAAACGAAGGCCTAGACTTGCGTCTCCCGTCTCCCATCAATCGATTCGCATCGAGTGCATTCGCGCCGGTCCTGCGAAGTTCGAGCGTCACCCCTGCGGAGGCAGGGGTCCATCCCAGCAACAGAGTGAAAATTTGACGCTGCCACCAAAGGCATTCGCTTCACTCTCTTGGATACCTGCCTGCGCAGGTATGACAGCAACATGGCGGGCGCCTTACCCAGCTGCCCCGCAATAGCCAACACCGAGCTTTAGGCCTCCTGCCCTGCCATCTAGCACTCAGCTTATCCGCTTCAATACCAACGGCAAATCATCAACTGGCTTCGGCAGTGGCACAGTTTGCATTTTATCGCTAAAGCCATCTGCCAAATGGAATTCGTACTGGCGCAGGAATTGGTGCATAAAGTTTTTCACCTGCATAAGCGCAAAGTGCATGCCGATACACTTATGGGCACCGCCGCCGAAACCAACCCAGCTAAAGGAGTGGCGCTTGTGCTCATTGCGTGGCTCTAACCAACGGTCGATATCGAACTTGAGTGGCTCATCCCAATATTCAGCCATACGATGAGTATGCTGAGGCGCCAAAAATAAAATCGTGTTTGCCGGGATTTTGTAGCCACCCAACTCGCAGTCATTAATCGTGCGACGCTGCATCATCATCACTGACGGGTGTAAACGCAGTGCTTCTTTGACCGCCACTTCCATTAGCGGCATATTCTCAAGATCTTCGTAATCCAAATAGGGCTTATCAATTGACATCGCCTCGTCACGCAGACGCTGCTGTAGCTCTGGGTTCTGACCCAAGTGGAAGAGCATGTGGCTCAAGGCACTGGTCGTTGTGTCATGGGCGGCAAACAGCAAGAAACTCATGTGCGCGATAATATCGTCGTCAGAGAAGTACTCGCCGTCTTCGGTTTTTTCACGGGTGAAATAGCTGAAGGTATCAGTACCATCTCCAGCACGGCGCTCATCGATCAGGCCGCCAAAAAACTCTTTTAGATAACGCTCGCCAATTTTGCCCTTGCGGTACTTCGTGCCAGGCAGCTCTTTGGTGACGATACCCATCAAACCATTAGCAATATCGAGAAAGGCTTTGTTCAATTTGGCTGCGCGCTCATCACTCTCATGCAAGCCAACAAAAATTTGCGCTGCCACATCTAACAGAATTTGCTTAATCGCTGGGAAGAACAGCAAATTATCTTGCTCGCCCCAACCACTAATTCCTTCAGCAATCATCGGCCCCATAGTTCCGATATAGCCTTTCATCGCGTCGTTCTTAAATGCCGACTGCATCATACGACGCTGAAAACGGTGTTCTTCATGGTCCCGCAGTAGTAGTGCACCTTTATAAAAGCGACCGAGCGAGCCCATATAGCCCATTTCCGCCGAGAAGTTTTTATCCCGATCAAGCATGATCTCTTTATAGAGATCTGGACCGATCAATAATGCACCTCTAAAGCCCGCCAAACCAAAGCGGCTTACATTGCCATGCTCCTGGTATTGACGATCAATGGTGCCGTACAAATCCTTCACTAGCTGAAATGTTTGACCGATAACGGGTAAACCGAAGGATCCTGGAATGTGATCCAGGTTCTCATTGTTTTTTTGTTCTTTATAGCTTGGGTTAACTGCTGTGGTCATATTCAGCCCTCCGAAGGGGGATTAGCGAGATGTTATTTGCGATCAATCATAGGCCTGGACCACATACATATCAAGCGTCCGATATGAAATATTCGTCATCTTCGGTATATTATGCGTCTCGAGCGCAAAGCCACTAGCCATCGCCAGAACACAAGGGTTCCAAATTGAGGAAAGTAGACCACGACAGCCGCCGCGAAGAAGTCGCTGGCGCCGCCGCCAAGTTAATCGCCCATAAAGGCCTAGAAGCACTGACCACGCGGGCTTTAGCGAAGGAGCTCAGCTGCTCGATTGGCGTGCTATCTCACTATTTCAGTAGCAAGGAAGAGATCGTTATTGCCGCTTTTCGCTGGGCAGATCAACGTATCGACCTGAGAATGCAAGAAGCCGTCGCTTACGAAAGCCCAAATATTGACTCCTTTGTGCCGGTCATTAAGGCGGGTTTACCACTAGATGAAGAATCTGATCTCGAATGGCGGGTGCGTCTGAACTTGCACACCTTTGCCCTTACCCATAGTGATAGTCTTGAAGCAGAACGCGACAAAAACAATCAATTTCGTGAGCTGATGTCCGGAATGATCGCCAATATGCAGGCCAACGGCCATGTTCGCACCGACATAAGCGCCGCTGACATTACCAGCATCGCCTTTGACCTTGTCAACGGCATGGCCAAAAACTTACTGATGTGCCCTTTTGAAGAGCGCGAAGCGAAAGCGGAGTATTTATTTAGGCTTATCGCGGTATTGAAAACACCGGCGGCTTAGCGATTCAACTATGCCACACCTAGGTGCATTCGCTGCGCTCATATGGATACCTGCCTGCGCAGGTATGACGCCAACTTAGTTCAGAGCTTCGAGCGACGTACACAGGTTGCCGTCACCCCTGCGAAGTTCGGGCACCGCTCCTGCGAAGGCAGGAGGTCCATCTCAGCAACGGAGTATTTTCCCTCCTACACCTCCCATCACGCATTCAGCTACTTCGACTTGGCGATAACCTCATTGGCATACCAGCTCATCATGCCCACTTTCTCCTCAACGGACTTATCATCAGCCTCAGAAGCGTAAACATCACGGAAGGCAACAAGCACTTCGTTTAC
>NZ_JBFJWS010000198.1:0-5855 GCF_041623545.1 Zhongshania sp.
ACGTTTGGTGCATCCTCGTGTACACGTAAACGTTGGTACTTCGTCAGACCTCCGACGCCAGACGCCCGACTATTTTTTAAAGAAACGGCCCCTTCATTAACTTCGGCAAACAGCGGTTTACTACTTCGGCAATATACTCCAGAAACAGCGTACCCATGCTCGATTTAAAGTGCTGGGGATTTTTGCTGGCAATGGCGATAACGCCGTCGATATTGCCGGCCTGAATTGGCATCAGTGCGGCAGAGCCGATGTGATCGGCGTGTTGTCCGAACAGAAAACTGAGTTCTTCGCCACGGAGTACGCCGCAAATCGCCTTGTTACCGCGTAGCAAGCTACCAATTTGTTGCTGAGCTTGCTCTGGGCTGACCACGCGGAGCACGCTGCTGCCAACGCGATTGGGGTCGGCAAATAAAATTAGGCTGGCGTAGTCGATGTCATCAAAATCATTGACCAAGCTCCGACAGAGATTATTGCTCAGCTCTTCAGCGCGTTTGGCTTCGATCAAGCTTAGAATCAATTTTTTACTGCGTTCAAAGAGCTGGTCATTGCGAGTTGCGTTGTCCAGTAATTTGCTCAGGCGATTGCGCATGTCCATATTGCGTTCGCGCAAAATTTCGACTTGGCGGTCGGCTAAATTGACCACTTTACCAGTCTGGTGGGTCAGCTTTAACTCAGACAGTATGTCTTCATTGTTCAGGAAAAACCCGGGGTGGTTGCGTAAATAGCGGGCAACTTCACTCTCGCTGGGTAGACCATCTTTTTTCGGGTTTGTGCTGTCCACAGGCGATCCTATATTTGTATCTGGCCTTCGAAAACGGTCGTGGCGGGGCCTGTCATAATAACGGGCTGGCCCGCGCCTTGCCACTCTATCGTCAAGCTGCCACCGGGCAAATGCACGGTCACATTGGAATTCAGTTTACCCTGTTCTATGCCGCTCACTACAGCGGCGCAGGCGCCCGTGCCACAGGCGAGTGTTTCACCGACGCCGCGCTCAAATACCCGCAGCTTAATGGTGTCGCGGTCAATGATTTGCATAAAGCCGACATTGACTCGCTGGGGGAAGCGCGGATGTTGCTCAGCAATGGGGCCCACTTCGGCCACCGGCGCGGTGTCGACATCAGCCACCGGCAGAATGACATGAGGATTGCCCATAGAGACCGCGCCAACCCGCCACTCTACGCCATTGATCTCGAGGGCGTAATCCCGAGCTTGGCGTTCAGCGGTAAAAGGAATGGGTTTGGGATCGAGAACCGGCGCGCCCATGTCGACTCGCACGTGGCGATTTTCGGTGACTTCTAGCTCAATGATTCCGGCCAAGGTTTCGACTTTAATTCGCTCTTTGCCGGTGAGGCGTTTGTCGCGGATATAGCGGGCAAAGCAGCGTGCGCCATTGCCGCACTGCTCCACTTCACTGCCTTCGGCATTGTATATGCGGTAGCGAAAATCGACATCGGGCTGGGTGGGGATTTCCACCGCCAGAACTTGGTCGCAGCCAATCCCAAAATGCCTGTCAGCAATTTTGCGAATATGGTGCGGCTTAAGCTTAAAGCGCTGGGTAATGAGGTCGATAACGACAAAATCATTGCCCAGGCCATGCATTTTGGTAAAACGTAACTGCATCGCAAAACCCTGTGTTGCGCCTCACCGGTGGCGCGGTTAACGATGCGGGCAGGTTGCTAAGTCGAGAGTGCGGATCGAGTATAGCCGCTGGGCGGCTATCGGATCTTGCGCCCTCAGGGCAACACAGCTTCACCACGCATCAGGTCGGTGACAGTTTCGCGGGCGCGAATGAGGTGACATTGATCGCCGTCTACCATGACTTCCGCCGCGCGTCCTCGGCTATTGTAATTGGAACTCATGGTAAATCCATAGGCGCCGCTGGATGCCAGCGCCAGCAAGTCGCCTTCGACAATGCGCAACTCGCGGTCTTTGGCGAGAAAATCGCCGGTTTCGCAGACCGGCCCAACAAAGTCATAACTGCGTAAAACGCCCTCGTCACGGGGTTTAACCGCCAATAAATCCATCCATGCCGAGTACAAAGACGGCCGGATCATATCGTTCATGGCGGCGTCAATTATCGCGAAATTTTTGTGTTCATTTAACTTTAAATATTCGACGGTAGTCAGCAATACACCGGCATTGGCGCTGATCGAACGGCCCGGTTCGAACATCAAGGTCACTTTCCTATCACCCAAACGGGCGCGTATCGCGGCGATATAGTCACTGGTTGCCGGTGCGATCTCGTCTCGGTAGCGCACACCGAGACCGCCGCCTAAATCGAGATGGGAAATGGTGATATCCATTGTCGCCAAGGTATCGACGAGACTCAGCACGCGGTCGAGAGCGTCAAGAAAGGGGCTGGTATCAATCAGCTGCGAGCCAATATGGCAGTCCACCCCTTTTATAGTGATATTGGCGAGGCTGGCGGCGCGGCGGTACACCTCGGGGGCGCGGGCAATGTCGATGCCAAATTTATTGTCTTTTAGACCGGTAGAAATATAGGGATGGGTTTTGGCGTCCACGTCGGGGTTTACCCGAATGGAAATCGGTGCGCTGACGCCCATCTCTGCCGCTACATCGTTTAAACGCTCTAACTCGGCTTCAGACTCCACATTAAAGCAGTGAATGCCCACGTCCAGCGCCCGGCGCATTTCCGCCGCAGTTTTGCCCACACCAGAAAACACAATGCGCTCGGGCTTGCCACCGGCGGCCAAAACGCGTTCTAGTTCGCCAACGGAAACGATATCAAAACCCGCACCGAGCCTCGCCAAGACATTGAGTACCGCAATATTGGAGTTGGCTTTGACGGCGTAGCAAACCAAGTGATCTTGGCCTGCTAGGGCATCGGTGTATTCGGTAAAGCGCTGTTCTAAATACGCCCGGGAATACACATAGCAGGGGCTGCCGAACTGCTGGGCAATGCTGCTGAGGGCAACAGACTCGGCGTGAAGTTCGCCGTTGAGGTAATGAAAAGGCGTCATGGAGGCGTTCTCTATTCAGGCTGCGCACTGGAGTTAGCTGGGGCGTCATTCTTGTCGGGATACACCAGGGGGCCAGTTTGTCCGCAGGCGCCTAATAACAAGCCAAGGCAAAGCACTGTAATACGAAACGCCATTGTGTTATCCCCAAAATTGACAGAGGCGCGCATTATACCTAGGGCGGGAATGAATAACACACCAGCTAGCGGTGGCGATGATGGCCTTAGGTGGTGCGGCCTTAGTATACTTCCGGAAATCAGCCGCTATTAGGAAGTCAGCCGCAATATGAATGAAGTAGAGTTTAACGACAATATCGACGAATTATATGTTGCCATCGAAGACGCCGTCGACGAACTGGATGCCGATGTTGACTGCGAAATCAGTGGCGGCGTATTAACTCTAAAAGCCCCAGATGGCAGCGCCATGATTTTTAGTCGTCAAGGTGCTAGTCGTGAACTCTGGCTAGCGGTGCGCTCTGGCGGCTTTCATTACAGCTGGGTCGATGGCCAGTGGTATTGCCAGCGCACCGAGCAAAGCTTGCTGGAGATGCTGAGGGAGATAAGCCTCGAGCAAATTGGTGAAGAGTTGGTTTTAGAAGGAGTCTGAGGTCGGAAGTTTGGCGTCTGACGTAAAGGCATTCGCTGCGCTCACATGGATACCTGCCTGCGCAGGTATGACGACTAGGCCTCAGGGTTTAAATTGTTGTCACTCCTGCGGAGTTCGGACACCGCCCCTGCTTGCTACTTTCGTTACTCCTGCGGAGGCAGGAGTCCATTCCAGCTACGGAGTGAGGCCTGGCCGTTGCGCCTTCCATCTGCCACCACGTCAGACTTCCGACATCAGACCTCCGACGCGGAAAGGTATTCATAGCGCTCACATGGATACCTGCCTACGCAGCTCTGACTCGGTGTCTACGAGGTACTCTGCCTTTACGTTGGTTCCCCCCGCCCCTAAACCTACTGCGACAACACTGAGGTATTCAGCATCTCCTCAATATGTTGCTTATAGCGCAGGTAAACACTGCTTTGCTGTGGCGCCTGGATACTGAGGTTAATTGCATCAAGTTGATAATGGGTAGGGCGCTTTTCTTGTAATAGCAATTGGCTGGCAAGTTGGTCGAATAGTGCGGTGCCGATTTTGTCGTAACGAAAAAACTGGTCTTGATAGCGCATATCAAAGACCAATCGGCCTTTGTTGTCGATTTGGGCAATGGCCTCTAGTTGAACGCGAGTATCGGCCGCGTCGCTGCCGTTCATTATTTTGTCGAGGTCTATAGCCTCACTATGCCAGCGGTTCTCCTGCTGATGGAGTTCATAAAGGTTTATTTTATGCTCGCTAGTTTGTTCAGTGCGGCAGCGTTGTAGAAACAGGACCAGTGGCTGTAGGAGTTGCTCGACGTTGCGAAAGGCGGCAGTGGTGTAATGCAGGGAACCGCGTTCATCGTGTACGAAGAGATCGGCAAAATCGTCGCGGCTATGAAAAAACACATAGCAATCAGCGGTCTTGGCGGTATCCACAATACTCGCAAGGGCCGAGTTCGGCGCGCAAAAGCGATCCATTAGCACGGGGCTGTACTGACTTTGCCCCCGACCAAGACATTGAATTAGGGTTGAGTAGTTTGGCGCGTGGATATCGCGCAGCTCGTCGTTTTCAGTCTGTAATATATGAAAGCCATTACTGAGTTTAATGACGAGCCGCTTGTTGGTGGGCGGGGTATAAAATGCCTTGTGCAATAAGCCGGGCAGATGGCGAAGGCGCTGGCGTAGCTTTTGTTCTGGGTCGTTGAAGCAAAGCGCACTTAAGGTCGGTGGCTCACTGGCCTTGGCGGCCGCCAGCATCAGCTGCTGATAAACCCGAAAAGTGTCGATAATGGCATCTTGGTCGGCAAAGGCCAGTGACGTCACCTCACCCCAACTATTGATAACGACAATTTCGATATGGGTGATGGGGTAGCTGCTATTGTGTCTGGCAAGCCCTGCCGCGCCGAGTGTACTGAGCGCGCCTTGACCGAGATTGATATACAGCAGAATCGCCTCAGGCACTTTGGGGCGGTTAAAGGCCTCGTGTTTTTGTGGATCTGCCGCATAGGCTTTACGGGGTAGTTTGTCTTTTAAGTGACTGGCCATTTCCCGCAGGTCGTTTTCAGACACGCCATCTTGGCGGCCATTGAGACGAAGTCGGGTATAGTCATTGATTAGGCCATTGCAAAAACACCAAGATAGCAGGCCGCTTAGGTGCTCGTGTTCGAGCAAAATGGCGTCATTTTCAAAATCGTGGCGGGCGCTGCTACTCACCGCCCAGCGGCGCTGCGGGCCAAAGCCGACGGTGTGGAAGAATAATTGCTCTTCGGATACATCGGGGGCGATGCCGGGGTTCAGCCATTCAACTTTATTGCGTTTGCGTTCAAAGGCGGCGTAAAGCTTGCGGCCGAGCAGGGTCATTTCCTGGGATTTAATCAGCGCTGGGCTATTACTTTGTTGAGCGAAGTCCTGTAGAAATCGATAGCTATTGGTTAGCTCGGCAACCAAAAAGCGATGTTCCTCCCGCACCCGTCGAATTTTCCAGCGACTGCGGGTATCTAAATTCAGTAGCTGTTCTGGCGGCCACTGCCACTCGGCAATTAAGCGTTCTAATAATTTTCGCCGCCACGGGGCTGCACTGCCTGCGGTCTGCGATAGGCGAATCCCCACCTTAAAATAAAAGGCGCGACGAACCAGCTCGAGGCGATCAAACTCGCTGCGGGAATGTAAATAATCGGCCAAGCGTCGGTACACCATGATATAGGGGTCAAAGTCGTCGCTGCAGACCTCACCACGGTAAATCGCTTCTTTAAGGTCAATGCACAGCGGGACGACATTGGGGAAATCTCTGGCGTAG
>NZ_JBFJWS010000199.1:0-5835 GCF_041623545.1 Zhongshania sp.
ACTTTGCGAAAAAAATGGAAGCTATGCTCATTACTGACCTACAGCACTGCGTGCAATTACTGCCGAGGGAAGTAGCAAAATGGTCCCTGCGCCGCCGCCTGTTAAGTCGCTGCGCCTATCTTTTTGCGCCATTACAATAGCCACACGATGACTATTGCTAGCCAAATCCCTAAAGGCCTAACCGCCTGTCCCGACTGTGATCTACTGCTGCAAACGGCTGACAGTGATCACCGCCAGCAGGGGCATTGCCCGCGCTGCGCGGCAACATTGTGGAACGCCGCCAGCCCCAGCGCTGACATCGACCTGGCCGCCGCCATTAGCGGATTATTATTATTTGTGCCGGCCATGAGCCTACCCATTTTAAAGCTCGACATGGTAGGCCAGTTAGGCAGCAATTCACTGCTTGGCGGAGTTTGGCGGCTCTGGCTGGAAAATGAACACCTGTTGGCCGTGCTGATATTACTCTGCTCCCTGCTCGCCCCGCTTATGCACTTGCTGCTCACCGCCATGATTGGCATATCCATTCGGCTCAAACGTTACCCCAACCACTTTCCTGCGTGGCTGAAATGCAAAGTATGGATGCAAAGCTGGAGCATGCTAGAAGTCTATGCGATGGGCATTATCGTCGCCTACGTCAAGATGATGGACCCGGGCGAGGTTAGCGTTGCCAATGGTACCTATTGTTTGGTGGGCTTATTGCTCTGCATTATTCTGTGTAGCCAGTATTTCCACGAAGAGCAGGCCTGGCAGTATTGGGAGCAGCGCAACTAAATGAACGTAACTGCTCAACAACGCGGTATTGCCCGCTGTACTACCTGCGGTAAACTTAGCCGTATTAAACCACAGAGTAACACCCAGTCTTGGCATTGCTCCCGCTGCGCTGCGCCGTTAAGTTTTCGCCAACCTCAAAGCCTGCAACGGAGCTGGGCCTACACCTTGGCCGCCGCATTTCTAATGATCCCGGCCAATATCTTGCCAATACTCACGGTAATCAGTTTCGGCAAAGGTGAGCCTGACACGATTATGTCTGGCGTCGTAAAATTGTGGCAAGCCGATTTGCAAGCCATTGCCAGCATCGTCTTTATTGCCAGTATCGCGGTACCCGTCATTAAACTGATGATTATCATCATACTGATTTTGGTGGTGCAGCTGCGCCTACCACTGAGCAAGCAACAGTGCACAGTGCTATACCGATTTATACATTTTATTGGTCGCTGGTCGATGTTGGATTTATTTATGATCTCGATATTGGTGACCCTCGTTCACCTCGGCAATATCGCCACCGTGGAAAGTGGCCCAGCTGCAACCGCCTTTGGCGCCGTTGTGGTTCTCACACTTTTCGCCGCAAATAGTTTTGACCCGCGCTTGTTATGGGACTTGGATAATGACTGAAGACACGATTAAATCGGCACATTCTGCACCTAAGCGCGGGCTATCAGCCATTTGGCTTCTACCGCTCATCGCGCTCGCCATTGCCGCATGGCTGCTCTACCAAAACATGAACAATACCGGCCTTAACGTTACCGTCGCCTTCGACAATGGCAGCGGTATTAGCGTGGGGAAAACCCCCGTTATGTACCAAGGAATCAACGTCGGCCAAGTCAAAAGTTTGCAACTCGACGATGACCTCGAAGGGGTAACGGCCACTATTGAATTGAGCGAGCAAATCGCGCCTTTAATCCGCGAAAATACGGCGTTTTGGCTCGTAAAACCGCAAATATCGCTTTCAGGAGTCTCTGGCTTAGACACGCTGGTAGCGGGCAACTACATCAGTTTCAAACCCGGTGACGGCGAACCAGCCGAGCGTTTCACTGCACTCATAGAACCGCCACCAATGGCCAGTAATTTACCGGGGCTCAGGCTGACTCTCGAAGCTGACAGCCTTGGCTCACTGTCAGTTGGCGCCCCCATTCTCTACCAGCAAATTGATGTCGGTGACATTGAAAGCTACCAACTCAGCAAAAACGGTATCGAGGCCAATATCCGAATCGACCCTCAATACCAGCATCTTGTAAACAGCAGCTCCCGCTTTTGGCAGCAGAGCGGTTTAAAGGTTAATGCTGGCCTACAGGGGATCGACATCGATGCGGGGTCAATCGCCAGTATTTTGGCCGGCGGCATTGCCTTTGAGACACCAAAGAAAAGTGCCGAAGCCGTCGACAATGACAGTCGTTTCCGCCTTTTTAGCACCAAGCAACGCGCTAAAGGTAGCAAAGAAATTGTGGTCTATTTCCGCAATCCAGACGGCCTCTCTTTGGGCAGCAATGTTCGCTTATTGGGTATGGACATAGGTAAAGTCGAGTCATTGAATTTTGTCGACAATAATCCCACTCTTGGTGCTGACGTCACGCTGACAATAAGTGCCCCACACCATCAATATTTGAACACTGACAGCCAATTTTGGCTGGTAAAGCCAGAGGTTTCTGTCAGCGGCGTTAGTGGACTTGACGCGCTCCTCGGGGGGCCGTACATCGCCATGCGCGTTAGCGGTAAAGGCGGCGCTATCGCCGAACGCTATACGGCCTTGAGCAAAGCCCCAGATAGCAGCATTCAGCAGCCCGGTTTGCGGCTTACACTGCGCAGCGACGAACTCAGTTCGGTTAGTATCGGCACAAAAATTTACTACCGTAAAATAGCTGTTGGCCAGGTTGAATCGGTTGAGCTTGACGCCGATGGCGTTAACATCGGCGCGTTTATTCATCAGCGCTATGCCAAGCTAGTACATCGCGAATCACTCTTTTGGAATGCCAGCGGTATCAGTATTAGCGGCGGTCTTAGTGGCTTAGACATACGGGCTGACTCCCTCGCTACCATCGTGGCTGGCGGCATTGCCTTTCACACCCCCGAAGTGAAGAAACCCCAACTCGCCTGGGAGGGCCTGCGCTACCAACTGCACCCCGATTACCAAAGTACATTTTCAGATAAGGGCCGCGACATCTTTTTATACTTTGATAGCGGCAGCAATATTAACAAAGGCACGGAAATAAAATATCAGGGCATCAAAGTAGGCGAGGTCATTGCCGTCGAACTCGATACTAATATGGAAGGTGTCAAAGTGAGTGCCCGTTTAGCACCGTCAGCCAAGGCACTGGCGCGGAGCGGCAGCCAATTTTGGGTTGTGCGACCGCAGCTTGGCCTCATCGGCACGCGAAATTTAGAAACCTTAGTCACCGGCAGCTATATCAGTGTGCGGCCTGGCTATGGATCACCGCAAACCAGCTTTGCGGCTTTAGATAAGCCACCGCCACTGAGTAAACCCAGCACAGGGCTCAACTTGATCGTCACCTCTCCGCAACGCGGTTCCATCAAAGAGGGTGTTAAAGTCTTCTACCGCGACATTCCGGTAGGGGAAGTGTTTGGCTATGAATTGGCCGAGGACGCCAGCCAAACTCTGATGCACATCAATATTGAAGCGCGCTACGCAGGCTTGGTCCGCGACAATAGTGTATTTTGGAATTCCAGCGGCATCGCGGTGAAATTTGGCCTATTCAGCGGTGCTACCATCCGCAGCAAGTCCATTGAATCCCTGCTTGAGGGGGGTATCGCTTTTGCCACACCGGACTCTCGCCCACTGGCTGCACAGGTAGTGTCAGGCAAAGTATTTCCACTGCGCCAAAATGCTGAACAAAGCTGGCTCGACTGGGCCCCCAGCATTCCGCTCCCGCGGGAAGCCGACACCGGAGAAAACTGGATTCGCACGGATTAACAAGATGTCACACCATTGAGACCGCTATAACGATACAATAGCAACTGCCTTGCAATAAGCCGCTAGTATTAGCGGCTTACACTCAAATTTGCAGCCATGCCGCCTCCGGCGACAATGGCCACCGCCAAAGAGATTCTCAGTGTGCTAAAAAAGCCGAATCAAGCCCTCATTGCCGCTATCATTATTATTGTTTCGCTGCTGTTAGCAGGGGTGTTTTTCGTTCTAAAGCCGAAGCCTGAGCAGGTGACGATCTCACCACCGACAATTACCGTCGATGTGGCCATCGCTGAAAAGCAAACCTTATCTATTGCAGTGCACTCCCAGGGAACCGTGCGCCCGCGCACAGAAACCACACTGATGTCGGAAGTCTCAGGCAAAGTTATCGCCGTCGCAGAGCAGTTTGAAAGCGGTGGCATTGTGGCTAAGGACGCCCTCCTCCTCGCCATTGATCAGCGCAATTACGAAGTCGAAGTCAAACGTGCCGAGGCCGCTGTCGCCGGTGCCAAGAGTAATTTACTTCAAGCCAAAGGCTTGGCTGCGGTGGCCGAGGATGATCTCAAAAAATACCCTCGCAAGCATGCCACACCCGAAGCCCTAAGCTTGGCCAAGCGGGAACCCCAGCTAGAAGAGGCAAAAGCCCGCCTACAATCGGCTCTGGCCGACCTTAATCACGCTCGCAACAATCTCAGCCGCACTGAAATTCGCGCGCCCTATCACGGCATCATAAAAGCCCGCAGCGCATCCCTCGGCCAATTTGTTAGCACTGGCAGCCAAGTCGGCCAGATATTTTCAGTCGACCGCGCAGAAATTCGCCTGCCTATCCCTATGGACCGTCTGGCCTATCTGGATTTATCCACAATTTCGGCGTCTGGGCCCGGCGCCAAGGTCCGTATTGAAAATGAACAAGGTCAACTCTGGCTTGGCCGGCTGGTCCGCACTGAGCGAGTATTGGATGAGCGCAGCAGAGTATTATTCGCGATTGCCGAGGTTGAAGACCCCTACCAATTAAACAGCGGCGGTGAGCCCCTGCGTATTGGCAGTTTTGTTAAAGCTGAGATCAGCGGAAAAATGATCGAGAATCTCGTCGCTATACCCCGCCACATCTTGCGCACTGGCAGCAAGATATGGGTTTTAGACGACAAGCAACGCTTGACTAACCGCGAGGTGAAAACCCTGCGCACCGAGGGCAAGTGGGTTTACGTTTATGAAGGGCTTGAGGACGGCGACCGCATCTGCCTTACCAGCATCCCCAATGCCATTGCGGGTACCGAGGTCACCGTTAATCATCAAACTAAAACCAGCACCCTACTCTCGCCAGGCCCCCGTGAAACACTAGCCACTCTTGGCATGGGAGCCGGCAAGCTATGAGCCCAATACCCGAATTCGATACCCACAAAGGTATTATTGCTTGGTTTGCCCGCAACTCCGTGGCGGCAAATCTATTGATGTTTGTGATTCTCGGCCTAGGTATTAATTCTGCCCTTAAAATCCAGCGAGTCAGCCAACCAGCCTTTGAACTGAATATTATCAGCATCACCGTGCTCTATCCCGGCGCGACGCCCGACGAAGTAGAGAGTGGAGTTGTACTGAAAATCGAAGAAGCACTCAAAGATATCGAATCCATTGAACGCATTGAATCCACCGCCAATGAATCAATGGCAACCATTACCGTGGAAATTTATGAGAGCTATGACACCCTTGCGGTAATGGACGACATTAAAAGTGCTATTGACGGCATTGTTAGCTTTCCGGAACAGGCCGAGCGGCCAATTGTTAATCGCGTAGACCACAAAGATCACGTCCTCAACATTCAGGTCTCTGGCAATATCGACGAACGCGGCATGAAGGAACTTGCCGAACAAGTAAAGCAGGAGCTGCTACTCGACGAAGACATCGCCTCCGTGCAAATTCATGGCGCTCGGGATTTTGAAATTGCCATTGAGATCCCAGAGCACACGCTTCTGCAATACGGTTTAACCCTAAGCGACGTATCCGATGCCATCCGCCGTTCCTCGCTGGACTTGCCCGGCGGCGCAATTAAAACCAGCAACGGCGATATTATGCTGCGCACCCGCGGCCAAGCGCGACGCCAATTTGAGTTTGAACAAGTCGTGCTAATCACCTACCCC
>NZ_JBFJWS010000200.1:0-5818 GCF_041623545.1 Zhongshania sp.
AAGCACAATATCCTGCTTATTTATATGCTGGATATCGAGCTAACGGCCGATTCAGAACAACGAGTATTAGCACAATTTTCCGGCAAGCCTCATATCGGCCCCAGCCCCGACACCCAATACCACTTTGTTGGCCAAGCGCCTAGCGACTTCCCGGCTGCCGAACAACAGCGCCCCATTGTTATCGGCTTCGGGCCCTGCGGCATTTTGGCGGCACTGGTATTGGCACAAATGGGCTTAAAACCCATCGTGCTCGACCGCGGTCAAGATGTGCGCCAACGCACCAAAGACACCTGGGGACTGTGGCGAGAGCGCAAACTCAACACCGAGTCGAATGTTCAATATGGTGAGGGTGGTGCCGGCACCTTCTCCGACGGCAAGCTCTACAGCCAGGTCAAAGATCGCCGTTTTCTCGGCCGCAAAGTCATGACGGAGTTTGTGAAGGCCGGTGCGCCAGAAGAAATACTGATGGTCAGCAAACCCCACATCGGCACCTTCAAACTCGTCAAAATGGTGGAGAATATTCGCGCCGAAATAACCCGCCTTGGCGGTGAGATTCGCTTTAATAGCAAGGTCGAAACCCTACACCGCGAAACAGGCGATGGCGAATTTGGTCAAGTCACCGGTGTGACGCTTGCCGACGGCAGCCACCTTGCCAGCCGCCATATTATTTTGGCGGTGGGCCATAGCGCCCGCGACACTTTTACAATGCTCTTAGAGCAAGGGGTCTATCTCGAAGCTAAACCCTTTTCGATCGGTTTCCGCATCGAGCACCCCCAATCTGTGATCGACGCCGCCCGCTTCGGTGATAATGCTGGCAACCCCATACTCGGCGCCGCGGATTACAAGCTGGTTCACCATTGTAAAAATGGCCGCAGTGTTTACAGTTTTTGCATGTGCCCCGGCGGCACAGTGGTCGCCGCCACCTCAGAGGAGGGCCGAGTCGTTACCAATGGCATGTCGCAATATTCGCGCAACGAACGTAATGCCAACGCCGCTATTGTTGTCGGTATTGAACCCGAAAAAGACTATCCCGAACATGTGCTGGCAGGCATAGACTTACAGCGTAAACTCGAAAGCCTAGCCTACCAACTGGGCGGCGAGAACTACGATGCGCCCGCCCAGTTAGTGGGTGATTACTTGCGCAACACCCCCTCGACAGAGCTAGGCAAAGTCATTCCGTCCTACAAGCCAGGCGTGAGCTTAGGAGATTTAAGCCTCGCCCTACCCGATTTTGCGAATGCCGCGATTCGCGAGGCCATCCCCGCCTTTGACAAACAAATTAAAGGCTTTGCCATGAACGATGCCATACTGACCGGTATTGAGACTCGCACCTCGTCGCCAATCTGCATAAAACGCAGTCGCGATTACCAGAACCTCAACACCAAGGGACTTTACCCGGCCGGTGAAGGCGCAGGTTATGCGGGGGGGATTTTGTCTGCGGGTATTGATGGAATTAAAGTGGCCGAAGCGGTGGCCATAGATTTATTAGGACTGGATGTAGCGATACCTGACGGGCGCTAACATAGGGACTATGCGTCCACCACTGTCAGCACTCACTCCCAAAAGAGCAAGAGCTAATCAGCACCGCACGTATCGCCTATAAATCTAAATTTCGCGTCAGCACTTCAGCAGATTTAATAATACGGCTAACACGGTAAAGTTCATCGTGCTTTTCTTCCGCGGAGTAGCCTGCTGGCTCACCGGTGCTGGCATTAACGAGCCACGAGGTTTCAGGTCGACGCTTGCCGAGCAACTTCTTAAGTTCGGGGGCTGTAATACCTAATGCTTTAGCTGCCGCGTTATTGCTACAGCGGGTCTGATTTTCGTTCAGATAATCAAGTATTAGGGTGATTTTATCTTGCATTACAATAGGATCCTTACAAAGCTAATATGCGACAAAGTGTCCACCCTTGCGAGCTGATTAACCCTGTTATCAATAAAATGGGAGCTGGATCGACCAGTATACCGCATTTTGGAAAGAATTATTTCATTTGCTAGCGCAGGACATGCTGCACCGCCACTTCAAAAATGGGAATACAGAGCCTCACTCGCACCAGATAAGGTTTAAACTGCGCACGCCCAAAGTTGACGTTAACGTAAACTAGAAGTAGAGTAACGACTAACTATTTCCACTTACACAAACGCTATGGCACACCGAACCTACAGCATTTCTGATTTAGCATCGGACTTTGACGTCACCACCCGCACCATTCGCTTTTACGAAGAGAAGGGCCTACTCAACCCTGAGCGAAAGGGTCAAACCCGGGTATACAGTGCCGCCGACCGGATTAAGCTCAAGCTGATCATTCGCGGCAAACGCATGGGCTTGTCGCTGGAAGACAGCAAAGACATTATCGAAATGTACCAGCCCGAGCACGACAACAGCCCCCAGCTGATGAAGCTCATTAGTAAAATTCGCGAACGTCAGGTTCTTCTCAAAGAGCAATTGCGGGATATTGAAACTATGCTCGAAGAACTGAATGAAGCGGAAGAACGCTGTGTACAGGCACTCGCTGAAATGAAACCACAACAAAGTAAAGCTGGCTAATCAAACTGCCAACACATCGTTAGCAAATATTTTAATTACATTATTTAAGGTAAACCATTTATGAGCAGCTCCTACCCCACATTGAATTTTGGCCTTGGCGAAGACATCGATATGTTACGCGATGCTAGCTATCAATTTGCTCAAGCAGAAATTGCCCCACGCGCCGAAAGCATCGACAAAGACAATGCCTTCCCCATGGATCTGTGGCGCAAAATGGGTGATATGGGACTGCTCGGCATTACCGTTAGCGAAGAGTTTGGCGGTAGCGATATGGGTTATTTAGCCCACGTTATTGCCATGGAAGAAATCAGCCGGGCCTCAGCCTCGGTGGGCCTTTCTTATGGTGCTCACTCCAATCTCTGCGTAAACCAGATTTACAAAAACGGCAATCAAGCCCAAAAAGAAAAATACCTGCCCAAGCTGTGTTCTGGTGAACACATTGGCGCACTCGCCATGTCGGAACCCAATGCTGGCTCCGACGTCGTGAGCATGAAACTCAAGGCCGAAAAACAAGGCGACCACTACGTGCTCAACGGCAATAAAATGTGGATCACCAATGGCCCCGATGCCCACACCTATGTGATCTACGCCAAGACCGATATGGAAGCCGGCCCACGGGGCATGACCGCATTTATTGTGGAACGCGACTACCCTGGCTTTTCCCGCTCCCCTAAGCTCGACAAGCTCGGCATGCGCGGTTCCAACACCTGCGAACTGGTGTTTGAAGACTGCAAAGTCCCCGCCGAAAATATTCTTGGCAAAGAAGGTGAAGGCGTTAAAGTCTTAATGAGCGGCCTCGATTTTGAGCGCACCGTTTTATCTGGCGGCCCCACCGGCATCATGCAGGCCTGCATGGACGTGGTCGTGCCTTATTTACACGACCGCAAACAGTTTGGCCAAAGTATTGGTGAATTTCAGCTCATGCAGGGCAAGCTCGCCGATATGTACACCGAACTCAATGCCAGTCGCGCCTATTTATACGCCGTGGCTCGCGCCTGCGATCGCGGCGAAGCCAGTCGCAAAGATGCCGCTGGCGTGATTCTGTACACCGCTGAAAAAGCCACGCAAATGGCGTTGCAGGCCATTCAGACTTTAGGCGGCAATGGCTACACCAATGAATTCCCCACCGGCCGACTCCTCCGCGATGCCAAGCTCTACGAAATTGGCGCAGGCACCTCGGAAATTCGCCGCATGTTAATCGGCCGCGAATTGTTTAAAGAAACAATGTAAAAGCCAAAAAATATTGATAACAAACGACCCAGCGAACTGAAAGGGCACATGGAACATGACCGTACTCAAATCCAAAATTAATACCCGCGACCCCGGCTTTGCTGAGAATGCCGCGCATATGCGAGCTCAAGTCGAGGATCTACAAAAGATTGTTGCGACAAATAGCTTAGGCGGTGGGGAAAAATCCCAGCGCCGCCACACCGAGCGCGGTAAATTGCTGCCCCGGGAGCGCATCAGTGCCTTAGTTGACGTCGGCGCGCCCTTTCTAGAACTATCGCAACTCGCTGCTTACAAAGTGTATGACGACGATATTGCCGCAGCGGGTATCATCACCGGCATCGGTCGTGTCTGCGGTCAAGAATGCATGATTATCGCCAACGATGCCACCGTCAAAGGCGGCAGCTATTTTCCGCTCACTGTGAAAAAACACCTGCGCGCACAAGCCATTGCCCAAGAAAATCATCTGCCGTGCATTTATTTGGTGGATTCCGGCGGCGCCAACCTGCCCCAACAAGACGAAGTTTTTCCAGATCGCGAACACTTTGGTCGCTTCTTTTTTAATCAGGCCAATATGTCAGCAATGGGCATTCCGCAAATTGCGGTGGTCATGGGCAGCTGCACAGCGGGCGGCGCCTACATTCCCGCCATGGCTGACGAATCCATTATCGTGCGCGAACAGGGCACCATCTTTTTGGCCGGGCCGCCCTTGGTGAAAGCAGCAACGGGCGAAGTCGTTAGCGCCGAGGATCTCGGCGGTGCCGACGTGCATTGCCGCACTTCTGGGGTGGCCGACCACTACGCCCAAAACGACCACCACGCCCTGCAATTGGCGCGCAATGCGGTTAAACGCTTGAACCGTCGCAAACCGATTTCTCTCGATGTCGCGCCCAGTGAAGAACCTGCCTACCCCGCAGAAGAAATTTACGGCATCGTTCCCAAAGATAGCCGTAAGCCCTATGACGTGCGGGAAATTATCGCGCGTATTGTAGACGCATCCGATTTTGATGAGTTTAAAGCGCTATTCGGCACCACCCTAATCTGCGGCTTTGCCCGCATTTTTGGCTACCCAGTCGGCATTGTCGCCAATAACGGTATTTTGTTTTCTGAGTCGGCCCAGAAAGGTGCGCACTTTATTGAGTTGTGCGCCCAACGTAAAATTCCGCTGATTTTTTTGCAGAATATCACCGGCTTCATGGTAGGTCAGCAATACGAGTCAGGCGGTATCGCCAAGCACGGCGCCAAAATGGTTACCGCTGTCGCCTGCGCGCAAGTGCCTAAGCTCACGGTTTTGATCGGCGGTTCTTTTGGTGCCGGCAACTATGGTATGTGCGGCCGCGCCTACGACCCCCGCTTTTTGTTTATGTGGCCAAATGCCCGCATCTCGGTAATGGGTGGTGAGCAAGCCGCCGGGGTAATGGCACAAATAAAACGCGACCAATTCGAGCGCGAGAACAAAGAGTGGCCAGCTGAAGAAGAAAAGGCCTTTAAACAACCTATCCTCGACACTTATGAAGAACAGGGCCACCCCTACTATGCCTCGGCACGCTTATGGGATGACGGCGTTATCGACCCCGCTCACACCCGCATGGTCTTAGGTTTGAGTTTGT
The DNA here is from genome assembly GCF_041623545.1 of Zhongshania sp. Lineage (GTDB taxonomy): Bacteria > Pseudomonadota > Gammaproteobacteria > Pseudomonadales > Spongiibacteraceae > Spongiibacter. The sequence goes on from NZ_JBFJWS010000200.1 coordinate 5,386, forward strand.
CAGCCAGCCTCAACAAGCCAATAGAAGACACCAAATTCGGCGTGTTCAGAATGTAAAACACCGACACCAGCTATGGGCTACACAACCGAAATTTCCGTATTCCAAAGAGTGGAAACGCAATCATGTTTGATAAAATACTAATAGCAAACCGCGGCGAAATCGCTTGCCGCGTTATCAAAACTGCCCGCCGCATGGGCGTGCGTACCGTTGCCGTCTACAGCGACGCCGACCGCAACGCCCTGCATGTAAGCATGGCCGACGAGGCCATTTATATTGGCGCGGCGCCAGCGCGGGAATCCTATCTCGACATCGATAAAATCATTGGCGCGGCCATTAAAACCGGCGCACAGGCGATTCACCCAGGCTACGGGTTCTTATCAGAAAACGCGGCCTTCTGCCGGCGCTGCGCCGCTGAAAATATTGTCTTTATTGG
>NZ_JBFJWS010000201.1:0-5813 GCF_041623545.1 Zhongshania sp.
GACTGCATCCTCGAAGCCGTCACCAAGGGGGTAATAGTTTTTTCTTATACCGTCTTCGGCAAAACCAAGCTGGGTATATAAAGAGCGCGCTACTTTATTGGATAGCCTCACCTCAAGTAAACAGCGAGCACCACCAAATTGCTGCATCCATTCCAGGCCCTCTGTTAGCAGCTGCCGCCCCACGCCTTGGCCGCGACTGTCCTTGTCGACAACGATGTTCAACAGACTCACGTCGTCGAGCACGAGGGTATAGCAACTAATGGCCAGCAGTTCATCACCCGCCCAAAGCCCAAGGCAATGATCGTCGCGCAGACTACGCAACCAATTCATTTTGCCCCAAGGGTGAGGATCAGAGCGGTTTTCAATCAACAAGCATCGGTCGAGGTGCTGCATACCCAGCATGGCAATTCGCGTCATGAGCTAAATAAGACCTTGCGCAAATTCTGCCACAGTGCGGCTTTTTGACTGCCATCGGCGAGCATAGCACTCGGCTCCGCCGCAAATAGCAATTGAATACCCGCCGATTGCAGGGTCGCCGCGTCGATATATGGCTGCAAAGTGCTGCCAAACAAAATCACGCAGTGAGCCTGCTGGCGCTCAGCCTGCGCCATAATATTGGCTTGCAAGGCCTCTTTCGCGGCGTCGCCGCCTAGGGTCAGTCCCGGCGTTTTCAACACCGGCCACTGAAACCGCGACGTGCCAAATTCTGGCGTTTTAGTCAGTTTGTGATGTCTGCTCACCGCCGTTGCAATATTCGCCATTAAGCGCTTTTCGGCCGGGGTTGGTGCTGCGGTCGAGGTATCGACGATCATAATCAAACCGATTCCGGTGGCCACCAGTTCAACAGTAAACTCAGGACTGCTTGCCACATCATTCGCTGCGCCGGTGGCATCGTTTTCCTGCTCACCAAGCGCGGAAGGCGGCTTCGCGGTTTCAAAGCCCAACTCCTGTAACGCGGAAGCAATCCGAGACCCAGCGCGCGGCGCCTCCCCGACCGGCGCTGCTGCCTTGCGCTCCTGCGCCTCGACCATTTGCTGGTATTCGGCATCCGCATCAAAGCTGGCAACTTCGCCGGCATCAATGTCGCTGTAGTCGTCTTCGGTCGCGAATTCTAGCTCAAAAATCGGCGACGGCGCTGCACCGTCAAGCACAAAGCGCGGCACATACATATCCACGCCCATCGCCTGCAAATAATCTAGCCGCAGCGCCTCATTCACTTTATACGCCCTCGTGCTGGGGATGGGCTTTAAGCACCCCAGCGTCTAATAAATTCAGCGCGTCGAGGTAGGCTTTGACTGAGGCAACGATAATGTCAGTATCAGCGCCATTGCCATTCACGATGCTGCCGTTCTTTTCTAACCTCACCTGCACTTCACCTTGGGAGTCCGTGCCTTCGGTAATCGCGTTTACTGAATAGAGCAGCAAATTTGCGCCACTATTCACCAGCTGTTCTACCGCTTTAAACGCCGCGTCGACAGGACCATCTCCTTCCGCTGCCGCTTGTTGGGCTTGGCCGTCGATGAGCAGCTGAATATCGGCGCGGGGCTTAAAGCCGCTGCGCGACACCGCTTCCAGCGCCACATAGCTGTAGCGCAATTCAAGATCATCTGGCTGAACATCGTTCATCAGCGCCTGCAAATCTTCATCGAAGATTTCATGTTTTTTATCGGCCAATTCTTTAAAGCGGGTAAACGCCAGATTCAAGGCCGCCTGGTTATCTAGGCTGATACCCAAATCCGCGAGGCGCGCTTTAAAGGCGGCGCGACCGGAGTGCTTGCCCAGCACCAATTTATTGGCGTTCCAGCCCACGTCTTCGGCACGCATAATTTCGTAGGTTTCACGGTATTTGAGCACGCCGTCTTGGTGGATACCTGACTCATGGGCAAAGGCATTGGCACCAACAATCGCTTTATTGGGCTGCACCGGGAAACCGGTAATCGACGACACCAGTCTTGAGGTGGGCACGATTTGCGTGGCATCAACACTCACCTCAACGGGGAATAGATCGCTGCGGGTGCGAATAGCCATAACGAGCTCTTCCAGCGAGGCATTACCCGCTCGCTCCCCTAGGCCATTAATCGTACATTCAACCTGGCGGGCACCGTGCATTACCGCCGACAGGGAGTTCGCCACCGCAAGGCCAAGGTCATTGTGGCAATGCACCGAGAATATCGCTTTATCGGCATTGGGCACGCCGTTCATGATCCGCGCGACCATGGCGCCGTATTCACCAGGTTCACCATAGCCTACGGTGTCGGGCAAGTTTATAGTGCGGGCGCCGGCGTTAATCACCTGTTCAATGATGCGACACATAAAGTCGTATTCAGAGCGCGAGGCGTCCTCGCAGGAGAATTCAACATCGCCAATCAAGTTCCGTGCGTGCTTAACCGCCGCCACGGCCCGCTCCAAGACATTGTCTGGCGCCATGCGCAGCTTGTATTCCATGTGAATGGGTGAAGTAGCAATAAAGGTGTGAATTCGCCCCGCCGCCGCGGGCTTGAGTGCCTCGGCGGCGCGGTCGATATCTTCAGCACCGGTCCGTGCCAAACTGCAGACGATACTGTTTTGTACAGTCTCAGCCACCGCGCGCACTGACTCAAAGTCACCGACACTGGCAATGGCAAAACCGGCTTCGATGACATCGACGCCCATTTTTTCCAGCATTTTCGCGATACGCACTTTCTCGTCACGAGTCATCGACGCGCCGGGGCTCTGTTCACCATCGCGCAACGTTGTATCAAAAATAATCAGGCGATCTTTGGCCATGTCTAACTCCTAGATTTTCATTATTTGCGGCAACATCGGGGTGCGCGACAAAATTCTGTTCACAATTATAGTCGGACACGGCTCAGACTTCTTGGCTCTTTTACAGCCGAAGGTGCTGTTTTTACAAGAAAATTCATTTACCAGTCCCCACCATTGGCAAAAATGCCAAGACCGTCGACTGAACTTCACTGCGCTATATCGTCAAAGACCCGAGTACCGAGAGAAGAAAATCATCTCTTTTACAAAGTTTCGGACGTTTATATTGGTGAATTTGTATACAATTTGCCTCTTTGCCACAGTTTGTCAAACATTGGGCAATAGCCCAATGATTTTTTAAGCGTATTCAAGGGAGCAAGCCGCTTTATCATGCGAAGCACTTTAGTTTTTTGCGTAGCACTCAGCCTACAATTGCTGATCAGCACGGCCGTCGCCAATGAGCAAACCCCCAACTCGCTTGGCGATTCGGCTACTATTCCCGCGGACCCTGTCTTCACCCCTAATCCCCGCAAAAACCCAAGCCTGAATATCGACTTTGACAAGAATGGCAGCGCGGCGGGCAGCACCGAGGTTGCCCTCACCTTGCTTGGCCAAGATATATTGCGCGGCAGCTTCGAGCGTCTGTACTGGACTGCGGGCCAAGCCGTCGCGGGCTTAGCCATGCCCACCCCCGTATTGGTTGCCGCTGGCGCGAAGCCCGGCCCCACGCTTTGCCTTACCGCGGCAGTACACGGCGACGAACTCAATGGCGTAGAAACGATACGGCGAGTGATGTTCAGCCTCGAAAGCGACAAACTTAATGGCGTCGTAATCGGCGTCCCCATAGTGAATATGCACGGTTTCCGCCGCTCGTCGCGCTATCTGCCTGATCGTCGCGACTTAAACCGCTACTTCCCCGGCGACCCCAAAGGCAGTTCAGCTGGTCGAATTGCCCACAGTTTTTTCAATGAGGTTATTTCCCACTGCGACCGGCTAATCGATATCCACACCGGCTCGTTCCACCGCACCAACCTCACCCAGCTACGCGGTAATTTAGGCAAAGAAAGTGTTGCCCAATTCAGCCGTATGTTTCACGACGTGACCGTTATTGATGGTGCTGGCGCTCCCGGCACGCTGCGCCGCGCATCCGTCGACGCCGGTATTCCGGCGGTCATTCTCGAGGCCGGCGAGCCACTCCGACTTCAGCTTAAAGAAGTAAAGCAGAGTGTAAATGGTATCAAGGCCGTAATGCATCACCTGAACATGATTGATGAAAAGCCCCAGCGCGCGCCAAAGCAAAACGTATTTTATAAGTCCACTTGGTTACGTGCAGACCAAAGTGGTGTTTTCCTCAGCGAGGCCAAACTCGGCCAGAATGTGAAAAAGGGCGATATTCTTGGTTCGGTCACCGATCCAATCACCAATCGCAGCTCAGTGATTCGCTCAAGCGTCGACGGTCAGATTATCGGTCTAGCCCTCAATCAAATGGTTATGCCCGGCTTTGCGGCTTACCACGTTGGCATTGCCGCCGACGTGAAGAAAGTGGCCGCGGACAAAGTCGCCGATAGCGTTGTCGCCGAAGCGCTTGAGCCCGTTGCTGAAAACATGAAGGAAGTCGCTAGAGAGGCTGCGCAAAAAGCCGCCAAAACCAGTAATGATCCCGCCGCCGTTGATGCTGCGGTGCGCAAGGCCATCAAGGAAAATGCCAAGAACACCTCGCAATTGGTCGATGAGCCGCGCAAGGAAAAAAGCAGTAGCCATCAAATGGATGCCGACGACGCAGGCGAACCTATCATGCCTATTCGCACCAATGACGAGATGGAAGAGCATCCTGAATAAACTACTGAGGAATTGATTAAAAAAATGTCTGGCCCCGCCTAATCCGCGGGGCTTTTTATTGCGCGGTTAAGGCCTTAACAGCTAAAGCCAAGCTCTCGCTCTAACTGCGCAGCCAAATTGAACAAGGTTTCTTCGTCGCCCATCCGCCCCGTAAACTGCATGCCGATGGGTAGCCCAGATTTACTTTTATGCAACGGCACTGACATAGCCGGTAAACCCGTGACATTGCCCATAATCGTAAACGCCATTTTGGTCAGTACCGGCCCGGCCATTTTCTCCACCAAGCCCGTGTTAAACAACAACTTACCCATATTCACGCGGTGACTCGAAAGCATCAGCAGCTCTTCAAAGCGCGAATTGGGCAGCACGCCGTGGGGTTCAGCAGGAGTAGGTACCGTAGGGCAAAGCATGACATCGACATCAGCCAATAAGCGCCCCATGGCCAGTTGAACATCGTGCCAACCACGCTTGGCAGTGATCACGTCGGCCGCGCTGAAAGAGCGACCCAACATGGCCATATTTTTGGTGGCGGGTTCGAATTTAGCAACACATGCGGCGCCGTAGTCTCGTCGATAGCGCTCGACCATGCTCGCCACCTCGGCGCAAACCACCACAAAGAAATCCCGCCAAAACTGATCGGTATGAATCCTTGGCTCACGCTCTTCGACATGATGACCTAGCTTTTCTAAAGCCTGCGCAGTCATATCCAGCGCCGCCGACACTTCCACATCGACCACGGTATTTACCAAGGGCTTTCTACTCAAGGCAATACGTAGCGGACGAGCATCGCGCTGGGTCGCCGCCAAAAAGCTAGCTTTGGGCTGGGCGATATTATAGGGCGCCCCTATTTCATGCCCACTGCTACAATCTAGCATTGCCGCGCTGTCGCGGACGCTGCGGGTGAGTACGTGCTCAGCAACCGCGCCTTGCCAATCTTCGCCATTGTCTGGGCCAAGTGGATTGCGCCCCCGTGACGGCTTTAAACCAAATACCCCGCACCAAGAGGCGGGGAATCGAATCGACCCGCCCCCGTCGCCGCCGTGGGCCATTGGCACAATACCCGCAGCCACTGCCGCTGCACTGCCACCAGAGGAACCGCCGGTACTGTAACCGTGTTTATGGGGGTTGTGGCTAGGACCAAACGATTTCGGCTCTGTAGTAATGATCAGGCCAAACTCCGGCGTATTCGTCTTAGCAAAAATATTCAAGCCGCTGGCTTTGTAGCGCCGGAC
>NZ_JBFJWS010000202.1:0-5790 GCF_041623545.1 Zhongshania sp.
CATACGCGAGTGCAAAAAGTACTGGTTTATTGCGATGAGTTCGTTGCCGAGGGCTTTGTTGAGGAAGGCAATGACTTTGCTGTCACCTTTCATGGGTTTAATCCTTTACATGGTGGGTGGTTTTGCTAAGTGTGGACTGGGTGCAGCGAGTATTCAAGTTGAAACGATTGAGGGGGAGAGCGGAGCCACAAATGCAATTTGGTGTTCCTTACATAGACAGAGCTCGGCCTTAATGGGAGTGGTGCGCAAAAGTTAGGAGCCGGCTTAACCGCCGTCATACCGATGTAGATCGGTAACTAGCGCGTGCTTTTAGGATTAAGTGCTCGAGTTGAGTGTTAGCGCCGTTGCAGGGATGGGCTCCTGCCTCCGCAGGAGCGACGACCAAATAAATTCCCTAGAATTACAGGGTAGTCATGCCTGCGTAGGCAGGTATCCATGGTTTAGGTGCTGGAGTCTGACATTACTAGGCTGTGTAATGTTTGCGGCAGTGGGGGTATGTTTTATGAAAAGGAACTTAGGCGGCCGCGTAACAGAGGCTTTCGTCGTAGCTATTTAAGTAGCTGTCGTAAATCTCTCTAGCGACAATGCCGCACTTGCCGCACTGGCTGGCCAAGTCGAGCTGGCGGCGAACTTCGCGGAAGCTGCCTGCACCGGCATCAACGCTATCGCGAATATGCTTATCGGTAATTCCTTTGCAAAGACAAACGTACATACTGGATTCGATCTCGGTCAGCACTTTATTGAATGGCAACGATAATGCAAATGAGAATGCTTGTCAATTGTATGTGGGTTTATTAGATGATAGCGATTAGCTATTATCGCGATTAGAAAAATCAATGGGATAGATCGGGGGGCGGGTGTATGATTACCCGCCTGAATAATGCGTTTATAGTGGCTTTTGCGGCTATAAAATTAAACTAAAGATAAAACCGGAGGTTTATAAACATGGGTGTTTTAGTAGGTAAGCCAGCTCCAGATTTTACGTGTGCAGCTGTATTGGGTAATGGCGAGATTGTTGACACATTCACATTGAGCGAAGCAACGAAAGGCAAATACGCCTTATTGTTCTTCTACCCACTGGATTTCACGTTTGTATGTCCTTCTGAATTGATTGCACTTGATCACCGCATGGACAAATTCCGTGAGCTGGGTGTAGAAGTCATCAGTGTTTCTATCGATTCACAGTTCACTCACAACGCATGGCGCAACACCGCTATTAAAGACGGCGGCATTGGTCCTGTAACATACACTATGGCTGCCGACGTTCGTCACGACATCTGCCGTGCCTACGACGTTGAAGCTGAAGGCGGCGTTGCTTTCCGCGGTGCTTTCCTGATCGACAAAGAAGGCCAGGTACGCTCGCAGCTGATCAACGATCTGCCACTGGGTCGTAACATTGACGAGCTGGTACGTTTGGTTGAAGCCCTGCAATTCCACGAAGAGCACGGCGAAGTTTGCCCAGCTGGCTGGAATAAAGGCGACAAAGGCATGAATGCCTCGCCAGACGGCGTTGCTGCTTACTTGTCAGAGAATTCAGATAAGTTGTAATGAGGCAGGTCTGACGTCTGAAGTCGGACGTCAGATGTTAAAACAAAAAAGCCCGGTGCGTTATACGTACCGGGCTTTTTTTCGTCCGACGTCCGACTTCTGACCCCAGACTAAACTTCGCGTCTTATGCGAAGTTTTTAGCTGCAAATTCCCAGTTTACCAAGTTCCAGAAACCTTCTTCCAGATACTTAGGACGGGCATTGCGGTAGTCGATGTAGTAGGCGTGTTCCCATACATCGGCAGTGATCAGCGGCGTTTGACCTTCGCGGGCGATTGGGGTGTCGGCATCGTCAGTGTTAACGATTTCTAGGCTGCCGTCGCTGTTTTTAACAAGCCAAGTCCAACCTGAGCCGAAGTTGCCGACTGCTTTGGCGTTGAATGCAGTTTTGAATGCATCAAATGAACCGAAGGCTTTGTCGATGGCCGCTGCCAAATCACCGGTTGGTGCGCCGCCGCCGTTGGGGCTGAGGCTGTTCCAGTAAAAGGTGTGGTTCCAAACCTGGGCGGCTTGGTTAAACATCACGCCGCTAGAGGCTTTGATGATCTCTTCCAAAGTTTTGCCTTCAAACTCGCTGCCAGGAAGTAGCTCGTTGAGTTTAGTGACATAGGCGTTGTGGTGCTTGCCGTGGTGAAAATCGAGGGTTTCTGCAGAGATATGCGGTTGTAGTGCGTCTTTCGCATAGGGCAGTGCAGGTAATTCAAAAGCCATTGGATTCTCTCCTGAGAGTTGGTTTACGTGGTTAAATTGTGACTGTATTAAGGCGGGTATTCTCCGCCGCGATCTGCTTTTAAATATTCAAAAGCAAGATCAAGACCAACGCCAGCCGCCAAGCTGTTGCCAGCGATTGACGATCTGACAAAATAATTCAGCAGTCTTTAGTGCATCGTAGGCGGCGCTGTGGGCTTCGTTATTGTCGAAGTCGATGTCCGCTAGCTGACAGGCTCTGGCGAGCACAGTATGGCCATAAGCTAGCCCTGAAAGGCTGGCCGTATCCATCACCGAAAAAGGGTGGAAGGGGTTGCGTTTAATGCTGCTGCGCTCGATAGCGGCTAATACAAAGCCAAGATCAAAGTGCGCATTATGCCCAACTAGCACCGCGCGGGTGCACCCACTCGCTTTTACCTGCTGGCGAATTCGTTTCATCAATTCGCCCATGACAGTCACTTCTTTTTGTGCCTGCCGTAAAGGGTTATGGGGGTCGATGCCGGTAAATTCAAGGGCGGCGGGCTCGAGATTTGCGCCTTCAAAAGGTTCCACGTTGTAGCTGACGGTGTCATCGGGCTCAAGTTGGCCGGAGTCGTCCATGCGCAGAAAGGTAGCGGCGATTTCCAATACCGCGTCGGTTTGGCAGTTAAAGCCGCCGGTTTCAACGTCGATAACCACCGGTAAAAAGCCGCGAAACCGTTGGGAGATCATTGATTTTTCATCACAAAAGTCCATGTCGGTCTCAGCCTATCTGCCAGTGGAGTTGCTCGCCACCGCGCAGAGGATAAATAATATCGCTGCCGAGCGGGAGCTGTTCCGGGGCGGTCCACGATTGTTTGATTAAGGTAATACTGTCGCTATTGCGGGGCAGGCCGTAAAAGTCGGCTCCGTAAAAGCTGGCGAAGGCTTCGAGTTTGTCGAGGGCGCCAGCGGCCTCAAAGGCTTCGGCGTACATCTCGATGGCTGCGTAGGCAGTATAACAGCCTGCGCAGCCACAACTGGTTTCTTTACGATTTTTTGCGTGGGGCGCAGAATCGGTGCCGAGGAAAAATTTGGGACTACCTGAGGTCGCGGCGCTGATTAAGGCTTGCTGGTGAGTGTTGCGCTTAAGTATGGGCAGGCAGTAGTAGTGCGGGCGAATACCACCGGCGAGCATGTGATTGCGGTTGTACAGCAGGTGGTGGGCGGTAATGGTGGCGGCGATATTGTCGCTGGCTGCACTTACAAACTGCGCGGCATCGGCAGTGGTGATGTGTTCCAGCACCATTTTCAGTGCTGGAAAATTTGCGGCGATAGGCGTTAGGTGGCGGTCAATAAAGCGGGCTTCGCGGTCAAAAATATCAATATCGGCGTCGGTCACTTCACCGTGAACCAATAATGGTAGACCGTGTTTCTCCATTGCCGCTAGCACGGGGTAGAGATTTTCGATGTTGGTGACGCCGGAGTCTGAGTTGGTGGTGGCGCCAGCGGGGTAGAGCTTGGCGGCAAAAACCGTGTCCGAGGCCGCCGCCGCGGCGATATCAGCTGGCGTGGTCTTGTCAGTGAGGTAGAGTACCATCAGTGGTGTCAATTGGTGACCTGTGCTTGGCAATGCTTGCACAATGCGCTGCCGGTAGGCATTGGCTTCGGCCAAATTGCGCACGGGCGGCGTCAAATTGGGCATCACAATAACGCGGCCAAAGTAGCGGCTGGCATCGGCTACGGTATGGCTTAATACCTCGCCATCGCGCAGGTGGATGTGCCAGTCGTCGGGGCGGGTAATCTTTAAGGTTTGCATGAAAGGCCTTAATCAATGTCGGCGGCTGAGATGCTGATTAGCATCGGAGCGGGGGCAATGGTTCTGGCGCAGAATGCTACAGGAATTCGGTACGTGTATAAACACCCACGGCATGGCGCCGCGGGTGTTTAGGGCAAAGTTGCCGAACTAATGCTGATCTTGCTGGGTAAATTCCAGTTCGTCGCCATTGGCAGAGATAATGCTGCTGCCGATGCCGGGAACCTTGAGCAGGTCTTCGGCGCTTTGGAAGGGGCCGTGTTCTCTGCGGTATTGAATGATCGCCGCGGCGCGGCTTTCCCCAATGCCTTTAAGGTTTTGTAACTCTTCGGCGCTGGCGGTATTCACGTCTAGGGCGTGGCCAGAAAAAGAGATTATTAGCAGACTGCTTAAGAATACGAGTTTAGCCGACCAGCGGCGTAGAGAGGTTTTCATCAGCAAATTCCCTTTGGTTGATGAGTACAGCTACGGTTTATTTTAAGCGGCGCAATGGCACCGCTTAAAATAGTAGAACAGCTGAGTTGGTTTGCAAAGCCCTTTGGGGGATTTAGCGAACCTTGATCTCGGTCCACAGTTTGTTGGTTAAGCGGCGTTCTTTCGCATTGCGGGCACCAACGGTTTCCAGTTTCGCTTGGAGCTCTGGGGTTGGGAAAATGGCGGTGATGTTGAGGATATCCTCGTCAATAAAGGGGGTTGCTGCCGCATTGGGGTTGCCGGTACCCACAATGGTGGTCAGTTCCGCCGCATTCTGCGGGTCCATCATAAAGTTGATAAACATATGGGCCAATTCGGGATTGCGGGCTTTTTTGGGAATGACCATATTGTCTAATGCTAATACTGCGCCCTGCTTGGGTAGCACAAAGTTAATTTTGAAATTGCGTCCGGCCTCTAAGGCATCAGCGCGGGCTTGGAACATATCGCTGGAGTAGCCGTGGGCAACCCAAATATTGCCAACAGTAAGCTCTTTAATATAGCTCGAGGAGTTAAACGCTGCCCAGTAGGGTTTGGCTTTCAGTATGACCGCTTGGGCTTCTTTGAGGTGTTTTTCATTGTTGTCATTAATGGAGTAGCCGAGGTATTTGAGGGCCGCGCCGAATAATTCTTCGGCGTCATCCATTACCGTAACCTTGCCTTTAATTTTGGCCAATACCGCGGGATCAAAAATAATGGACCAGTCGGCGGGGTCGATACCCAGCTCGGTGATTTTGTTTTCATTGTAGCCAACCAGCGTTGTGGTAAAGGCATAGGGTAGCGAGTAAATATTGCCGGGGTCGTAGGCCTTGTTCATATAGCCGGCAGCGCTATTGCCAATATTGCTAAGTTTGGATTTATCCAGTGGCATCAAGAAGCCCTGTTTGGCCAGCGCTTCAACAGCGTTTTGGGTGGGAATGACCACGTCGTAGTCACCGCCTCCGGCCAGCAATTTAGCCATCATTTCTTCGGTGGCTGAGAAATAATCTTGCACCACTTTGCAGCCGCACAGCGCTTCAAAGCGCGTGACGGTATCTTCGGCAATATAGTCGTTCCAATTGAACAAGTGTAAGGCTTTATCAGCCAAGGCAAATTGCGAAAGGCACAGCACAAAACAGCAAAGTAACTTTTTCACGATAGCGTCCTTCTCGAAGGGTGGGGGTTATTGCCGCAAAGCCGCCGGCGAAATTTTCGATAGTGCAGTGATCAGTATCAGCGTGACCAGCATCAGCAGCGTTGATATTGCGTTCACTTCTGGGGTAACCGCAATTTTAACCATTGAATAGATCTC
>NZ_JBFJWS010000203.1:0-5781 GCF_041623545.1 Zhongshania sp.
AGCAAATTTAGACAAATCCAATTGCTTGCCAACGTATACCGCAAAAGCGCGACCCGCCTCAACATAAGCCTTCTGGGTGAGCAGCATGCGGCGAACATCGGGGTGAACAATGATGGGATCGGCTGCGCCGTCTTTATTAACTGGGCCTGATGGCGCGCGGCTTTGAATGCGCTCGCGAGCATAAATAGACGACCACTGATACGCCGCCTCGGCCGCGCTCAAGCCTTGAATCCCCACTGACAAACGCTCGTAGTTCATCATGGTAAACATGCCCTGCAGACCGCGATTGATTTCACCAACCAAATAGCCTTCAGCGCCATCGAAATTCATGACACAGGTAGCAGAGGCATTGATGCCCATTTTGTGCTCAATACTACCGCAGGTGACGCCATTGGCTTCCCCTAGGCTGCCATCGTCATTCACTTTAATCTTAGGCACTAGGAATAAAGAAATACCTTTAGAACCGGCAGGCGCATCTGGCAATTTAGCCAAAACCAAGTGAATCACGTTTTCGGTGAGATCGTGATCGCCACCCGTAATAAAGATCTTGGTGCCACTAATGCTATAACTGCCGTCGGCTTGCGGGATAGCCTTGGTGCGGATCATCCCTAAATCAGTACCTGCATGGCTTTCGGTCAAGCACATCGCGCCAGCCCATTTCGCCGAGTACATATTGGGCAAGTACTTGGTTTTCAGTTCTTCAGAAGCATGACTAGCAATTGCCAGCGCCGCGCCAGAGGTCAGAGTCAGGTATAAACCCATTGCAATATTCGAGGAGTACAGCATTTCTTCAAATAGCAGCACCAACATTTTCGGCATAGTTTGCCCGCCGTATTCTGGCGCACCGGACAAACCACCCCAGCCGCCCTCAGCCAGCTGTTTAAACGCATCAGGGTAACCTTTAGGTGTCGTAACAACACCATCAGCCCAGGTCACTCCTTCTTCATGACCCGGCTGACTTAGCGGCGCGATGAGGCTTTCGTTAATTTTAGCGCTTTCTTCCAGAATGGCATCAGCCAATTCACGATTGACCTCTTCCATTGCCGGCATAGTTTCCCAGAGTTTCTCTGCCTGAAAAACATCGTGCAACACAAACTGCATATCACGGAGGGGAGCTTTATATTCTGGCATTTTAAGTTTCCTCTATAGTTGCGGCGACACTAGGCCGCCGCAATCAAAGTCATATTATGAAAGGCGCTTAGAAGGCAAATGCGTCTTCCGACATTGCCATTAAGCTCTCGGCGCCGTTTAACATTGCAATTTTATGCGCTTCGGTACGAGGCAAAATACGCTGATAATAGAACGCAGCCGTTTGCACCTTGGCCTTGAGGAACGCATCATCGGCTTCGCCATCGAGAGCAATCGACGCCATTCTCGCCCACATATAGGCCAGCGATACATAACCAGCGTACATCAGGTAGTCTACTGAAGCAGCACCCACTTCGTCGGCATTACTCATGGCTTTTTCACCAAGTTTACCGGTAATTTCGCCCCACTCTTTGTTCAACTCAGCAAGCTTTGCCACAAAGGGTGCCATGCCTGGCTTGTCTTGCTGCTCTTTGCAGAAACCGTGAATGATTTTAGTGAACACGGCTAGCTGTTTACCACCACTACCCATCACTTTACGACCAAGTAAATCGAGTGCTTGAATGCCGGTAGTACCTTCATAAAGTGTCGATATACGAAGGTCGCGAACAATCTGCTCCATTCCCCACTCAGAAATAAAGCCATGACCACCAAAGACTTGCATACCGTAATTGGCGGACTCTAAGCCAGTTTCCGTAACAAAAGCTTTTGCGATTGGCGTCAGTAATTCAGACAGCTCTTCGGCATCTTTGCGCGCCTGCTCGTCACCGGAGAAGTAGAAGGTATCAACCAATTGTGCAACCCAATAGATAAAGGCGCGGCTGCCTTCAGCAAAGGCTTTCTGGGTAAGTAGCATGCGGCGCACGTCAGCGTGAACAATCAGCGGATCTGCGGGGCCATTGGGGTTTTTCGGGCCACTTAAAGAACGCATTTGCAAACGGTCTTTAGCGTAAGCCAAAGCACCTTGGAAAGACGCTTCACCGGCCGACAAGCCCTGCAACGCAGTGCCCAAACGCGCTGAGTTCATCATATGGAACATCGCATTCAAACCGCGATTTTCTTCGCCAACTAAAAAGCCCTTGGCACCGTCGAAGTTCATCACGCAAGTTGCAGACGCTTTGATACCCATTTTGTGTTCAATGCTGCCGCAATGCACGCCATTGCGCTCACCAACGTCACCATTCGCATCCGGTAAAAACTTAGGCACGACAAACAGCGAAATACCTTTGGTGCCCTCTGGCGCGCCTTCAACTCGTGCCAAAACCAGATGGATAATATTCTCCATCATGTCGTGCTCGCCACCCGAGATAAAAATCTTGGTGCCGGTCACATTGTAGCTACCGTCGGCATTCATCTCGGCTTTAGTACGCAAAAGCCCAAGATCCGAACCACAGTGAGACTCGGTTAAGCACATCGTGCCGCCCCAAGTACCATCAGTCATTTTTGGAAGATAGGTTTCTTGCAATTCGTCGCTGGCATAAACTTCAAGCAAACGCGCTGCGGACTGCGACAAGCCGGTATACATACCCCAAGACCAGCAAGCTGAACTCACCATTTCAGTAACGACCAAGCCCAGTGAATTCGGCAAACCTTGTCCACCAAACTGCGGGTTAGCGGTCATCGACGGCCAGCCGCCTTCGGCATATTGCTGATACGCTTCTTTAAAACCTTTTGGCGTAGTTACGCCCGCTTCAGACCATGTGCAACCCTCTTGGTCACCAGGCTGATTGAGCGGCGAAAGTACATTTTCAGAAAATTTGGCGCCCTCACTAATAATGGCGTCCATTAAGTCTTCACTGACCTCTTCACGAGTAGCAAGACTAGCGAAATGTTGATCGCTCTTAAGTACATCTTTTAACACGAAATTAATATCGCGGAGCGGAGCTGTATATTGCGGCATGGTAAAGACCTCATGTGCATGGTAACCACGGCAGCGCCTGCCGGGCAATGTTGACAGTGACAACTATAGCGCTTTTATTACGTCTTGCAAGTGTTTTTAGATTTACAGAAAGGACATTTAGGTCAATGACAAGAGAAATAATAGCGATTTAAACGCGAATTCGGTGGCTAGATCAGGCTAAACACAGCGCTCACGCGCAAGAAAGGACACATAGTACGCAGCATAGCCGAGGATTCACTATGACACAGAGAAATTACCAAATAACTGGGGAGTACAGCGAAGATCGATGCTATTGCAGCAATGAGAGATCGAGATGGTCAGCAACTATGGCGGGATCAACTGGGGCTAAATTAGGAATTACACCCAAGCAGGGTGCAGGTAAAAGCCGGCGAAGTGTTGCCAAATTCTCGTCAAAACACGCCATTTCAGGGTCGATTTTGTTTGCCACCCACCCAGCAACAACAAGACCATCTGCCTGAATCGCCTCGGCGGTCAACACCGCATGATTAATACAGCCCAGCTTCATTCCGACCACCAAAATAACCGGTGTCCGCAGCTCTATCGCTAAACCAGACAACATTTCACCTTGGTTCAAGGGCACCCGCCAACCGCCAGCCCCCTCAATCAATACCAGATCGGCCTTGCGCATCATTACACCGCGACAAAAGCCCGCTAACTGGGAGACACTCAAACGCCTCCCTGCTTGCTCTGCGGCAATATGGGGTGCAATCGGCGGCGCTAACAACACGGGATTAACCTGTTCATACGGCAAGGACTCGGTCATTGCCGCCATCAACATCAAGGCATCACTGTTGCGCAAGCCATCAGCCGTCTGCTCTGCACCTGCGGCCACCGGCTTTATTGCCAAGGTTTTTAAACCCTGATTTGCCGCGGCACGCAATATACCGCAAGCGATCAAGGTCTTACCGACATCCGTGTCAGTGCCGGCAATGAAAAAGTGCTTAGACTTCAAATTAAGCTCTCTCGCCAATTGCGGGAATCACTTATCCCCACCGTAGCGCCGCCACGCATCAACTAAACGCTCCTGATTAGCGCGAACATAAGCGCCATTTAAACGATCACCGTTGAAGTAGGTATTGCGTAAATCATTGTATACAGTAGGAATAATATTCGGCCCAAATACTAAGCGGTTGCCCTGCTCGCCGAGAATTGTGGTTATACCATAAGCCCAGTTAGCCTGACCTTCAACATGTACACCAGCAACTCGTCCCATCCCTTTGCGAGGTGTTAACGGAACCGTAAAGCCTATGGTTGCAAATGAGTTGTCTTCAGAGGTTTTGTACAATAGGTGCAAGCGAACATCACCTACATGCTGCGTAAATTCGAGTCGGTAGCCAGAATCTTCGTTATAAAAGTCGCCACCAGTAATATCCACCGAAGTATTAATACTTTGGGCAAAATAACGGTAAGACCACAAACGCGCATTATGGGTATTCTCTGGACGATGCTTTTCTTCAAAGTCAGTGGCTATAATTTTAAAACGATGGCGACCATCGCCTGGCTCCCAGCGGCTTTCAATTGACGCGCCATCAACCGAGCCATAGAAACGACCGTAAGAAATCATGCTAGTAAAGCCTTGGCCATGACGAAAGGTTTGGCTAAAAATACGATCTTTGACCCCTTCGGTTACCCGTTGGTTATAAAACACGCCACCGTAGATTCCTTCGCGCGTGAAATCTTTGGTGTCATTAACATTCCAGTCACGACTGATATTAAACGCGGCGCCCTGCCACAACGGCAGCACCACATCAGCCCGCGCCGCTAGCGAGTAATCAAATACCCCGTACTCAGTCCCCACCGTTGATGACAAAATCGGGCGGATACGCACATCGGGGCGAAACGCCAAATAATCGATGCTATTTTTTAAAGCTGTCGCAAAAATGCCACCGTCAGTGCTATTGCGCCTGAACTTGCTGCTTGGCGCCGTCACCATGACCGACTCCGGCATTGCGCCATTGCCGCTTAAAAATGCCTTCCACTGCGTAACATCGCCGCCGAGACCAAAGGTAGCAACACCGTATTTTTCTAGCTGCAGATAAAAACGATCCCCATCCGGAAGAGACGTTGCGGCAACACCCGCAGCAACCCCTAATGCGTCAATATCATTGGCGTTATACCGCACATTTTCGAAGGCAATAATCCATTCGTGCCCGTATTTTTGCACCCGCACTTGTTCAAAGTTGGCGGCGACAAAACGACTACGTAATGCGCGCTCCGCGTTCACTGCGTCCAGACGAGACATAGCGTCAGCCGGGGTACTTGTCGGCGGTGCAAGCAAGGGGTTTTCGCTTAATACGTCGTCACTACCATAGGACTGTGCAACAACTGGCGCGGCACGCAAATCCGCAGCAGGACGAGCTCTACTCTTGGGGAGCACTCGCGCATATTCGGCTGCCAGTGGAATTTTAACATTAAAGCCGTACCAATCTTGACGATCGTCCACGCCCTCCTCTGCGGAGTTCATCCACAACATGGACGCCTGCCAACCACCCGGCAACCATTCCTTTGGAGTAGAGACCCGAATACCTGCATTCAATGAGTAGGCGTCGTCTTCCAGGATGACACTTAGCCAGTCCATTGCCGCAAACTCGACGCCACCATACACGCCATCCAAACGCCCAGTACCTTGCACGCGACCGTCGTAAGTACCCACACCCAAACTGGTGCGCACAGGACCGTACTGCCATGTTGCCACAGCGTACTTAGTGTCGTATTCATTGACCGAGCCACCAAAATCCATTTCGCCTACGGCAAAATTAAGACCAGGAAATAAC
>NZ_JBFJWS010000204.1:0-5763 GCF_041623545.1 Zhongshania sp.
CGCGTCAGCCGCATATAATTGAAGCGGCGGAATTACCTGATCGCTATGCGCGGGGTTGGTATTGCCTCGGTCTGGCGAGTGAATATACCAGCACGCCAGTGAAACTCAATTATTTTGGCACCCGCTTAGTTGGTTATCGCGGCGAAGACGGCCAAATGAATGTGCTTGATGGTTACTGCCCACATATGGGCGCTGATTTAAGTGAAGGCTGTGTTGAAGGCAACTCGCTTCGCTGCCCATTCCACGCTTGGCGCTGGGGCGCTGACGGTGTGTGTGACGATATTCCCTATGCCAAGCGCATACCGCCTAAAGCGGTGATTCGTTCTTATCCTACCCTAGAAGAAAATCATCTACTGTTCGTATGGTTTGATCCAGAGGGTAATCCGCCAATCGAAGAGCAGCGGCCACCCCGCATCGATGACGTGTTCAGTGATGAGTGGACAATATGGCAGATGGACTTGATGACCATCAATACCAACTCCCGTGAGCTGGTTGATAATATGGCCGACGTGGCACACTTTGGCCCGATACATGGCGCGCCAATTAAAGAATTTAAAAATATTGTCCACAAACACACTTATTGTCAGCAGTTGGTTGGCGGTTCGGAGTTGTTATCTAAAGATGGTGAATTAAGGTCAGAGGCGACTTATTTTGGTCCCGCCTATATGAATACCTATATGACTGGGCAGGTAGAGGGTGTGGAGATTGCCTCGCGTTTATTGGTGACCCATGTGCCGATCGACCTCAATAGCTTTGATTTACGCTTTGGTGTTGCCGTAAAGAAAATTGCCGGTATGACTGATGAGCAAAACAATGAAATGGCTCGCCAATATACTGAGCAAAACCGCATGGCGTTTTTCCAAGACGTTCATGTATGGCACACCAAAACACGGGTAGATAATCCTGTGTTGTGCGATGGTGACGGTCCAATTAATCGTCTGCGTCAGTGGTATCAGCAGTTTTACGTTGACGTCGCAGATGTCCCAGCGGTTTTTTCCGAGCGCCGTGAATACGTTGTAGATTATAGTTTGCGTGATAAGTGATTTCTAAGGCTGGCCAGCTGGTGATAATAAAGGAATAAAAAATGGATGTTCGCAGTTTAGGTTATGTTGTTATTGAGTCGACTAATCCTGCTGATTGGCAGGATTACGGCACGAATATACTGGGCTTGATGAACGTGCCGAGTGACGATGGTAGCGTCTACCTTAAAATGGATCAGCGGCCTTTTCGCTTTGCAATAGTGAAAGCGGAGCAGAACCGCCTTCGTTATTGTGGTTGGGAATTGGCCGGCGAAGCCGGCTTTAAGCAAGCGAAAGATGAGCTGCAGGCGGCGGGTATTGAATTTACAGAAGGGTCTGCTGCCGATGCCAAGTCGCGTCGAGTGCGTGGTTTAATTCGCTTGCAAGACCCCTCTGGTAATGAGCTTGAGCTGTATTGGGGCGGTGAGCTGGATTACGGCAAGTTTATTTCGCCGCTGGGGATCTCTGGTTTTGAAACTGGATTTAACGGCGATATGGGCTTTGGTCACGCTGTTCTGCCCGCGTCAAAACTGGCCGAGACTCACGCTTTTTACACCGACGTTCTAGGCTTTGGCGACAGCGATTACATGCATTTCCATTTTTCTCCTGAGCCCAATGATCCGGGGCAGGGCTTGAATTTTATGCACGTTAATAATCCACGTCACCATAGCTTGGCATTGTATGAAGAGCCGGCAAATCCCGTTGGCTGTGTGCACTTGATGGTAGAAGTCACCGAGGTTGACGAGGTCGGTTATTGTCTGGATCGCGTACAAGCGGCGGGAATCCCGATTATTTCCAGCTTAGGTCGGCACACCAATGACAATATGCTGTCTTTTTACATGGCCACGCCAAGCGGCTTTGCTATGGAATTCGGCACAGATGGCCTGCAAATGAACTGGGAGGGTTTTACCCCGACCGTCACGAGCTTGCCGAGTTTGTGGGGTCACAAATTTAATATGCCAGACGCCTGAGTCCATTGTTATTAAGGCGTAGCAAATTCAGCACCTCGTGGTGCAATTGAAGTTAATGATAGGAGAAACAGTATGAGCGAAGCGCAAGTTAAAGATGGTGCCAAGAGCTCAGTCGTTGCCGAAATGATGGCTGCAATAACTGCTATGCAGCCGCGCTTGCGCGAGCGTGCGGCGGAAACCAAAACTCTGCGAAAAGTACCGCAGGTCTCAATTGACGAATTACAAGATATTGGTTTTTTTCTCGCCTTACAGCCAAAACGCTATGGCGGCTTGGAACTGAGTCCTCAAGATTTTTTCCGTATGCAAATTGCCTTGGCTGAGGGCTGTATGTCTACTGCCTGGGCCAGCGGTATTGTTGCTGTTCACGCATTTCAGATCGCGGTAATGGACGATCGTGCGCAGCAGGCGGTTTGGGGCGACAGTATTCATACTCGCGTATCGTCTTCTTATGCGCCAATGGGTAAGGTTACCGTTGTCGATGGCGGCTTTAAACTTAGCGGTCGCTGGGGCTGGTCTAGCGGCAGCGACCACTGCACGTGGGCGTTATTGGGGGCGATCGTGCCCGGTGACGGCTACCGCACTTTCCTTGTGCCTAAGGGCGATTACCAAATTATTGATACTTGGCAGTCGATGGGCTTAGAGGGCACGGGCAGTAATGATGTTGAAGTAAAAGACGCCTTTGTCCCGGACTATATGACCCACAAGCAAAGTGATGGCTTCGCTTGTACTAATCCTGGCCAGGCTGTTAATACTGCGCCGCTTTACCAATTGCCCTGGGCACAGACCTTTATTCGCGTGGTATGTACCCCTGCGATTGGTGCCTGTAAGGCCGCGGTTGAGCTGTATAAGCACGCGGTACTTAATAAGGCCAGTGGCGACCCGACTAAGTTAGCGGGTGACACCCAGGTGCAGGAGAGAATTGCTGCGGCATTAAACGGCATTGACGAGATGGAAGCGCTGTTGTTCCGCAATTTTGATGCAATGATGGCCTTGGTGGAAGCAGGGCAGCCAGTGCCAGTGGAAGACCGGGTGCGCTACCGCTATCACGCCTCTTTGGTTATTAGTAAAAGTATTGGGATTGTTGACTCTTTGTTTGAAGTGGCTGGTGGCCAGTCGGTGTTTTTGGGAAGTGAAATTCAGCAGCGCTTCTTGGATATTCACACCGCAAGAGCCCATGTTGCGAACAATCCGACCAGTTTCGCCCGAAATTTAGGGGGCGTTGGTCTAGGCATGGAAAACGGTGATTTCTTCGTTTAATACGAACGGTCGTCGATTTTAGGCCCGGCTATGCCGGGTTTTTTTATGCCTTAAAGACGTGTAACTGCTATATCGATAAAAACTCCTAAGGTGATGTGTCGCTGTGCTGCTGTCAGGGGTGTAACATAGCGCATTAATTTACTATTTATTTAAAGGATAGCGGTATTCATGCGTCGTACTAAAATTGTGGCCACGGTCGGACCCGCTTGTGATTCTCGTGAAATACTTGCCGAGATGATTGGCGCCGGGGTAAATGTATTTCGGTTGAATTTTTCCCACGGTAACGCTGAAGAGCATAGCGCGCGGGCGGTACTCATTCGCGAACTGGCGGCTGAGGCCAAATGTTTTGTGGCTATATTAGGTGACCTGCAAGGCCCTAAGATTCGCTTGCGTAAATTGGCGCAGGACCCCGTGGAGCTGAAAAAAGGCACGGAGCTGATACTGGACACCGAGCTGGTGGACGGCGAGGGCAGTGAGTTTCACTTAGGGGTCGATTATGAGCCCTTGGCGCGCTCTGTGGCGGCTGGCGATACGCTCCTGCTGGATGACGGCCGCCTGCGTCTACTTGTCGATCGGGTCGTTGGCGAAAAGGTGTATTGTCGATCCGAAAGTATTGGCAAGCTGCATTCCCGAAAAGGGATTAACCGCTTGGGTGGTGGTTTGTCGGCGCCGGCGCTGACGGATAAAGACATGGAAGATATTAAGCTTGCCGCCAATATTGGCTTGGATTTTATCGCGGTGTCTTTCCCCAGCAGCGCTGCGGACATTATCGATGCCCGCAAAAAACTCGAGGCGGCTGGTTGCTTTGCCCATATTATCGGCAAGATTGAGCGCGCTGAAGCTGTGGCCAATGATGAGCATCTTGATGATTTGATTCGCGCCTGCGACGGGGTGATGGTGGCCAGGGGTGATTTGGGTGTGGAAATAGGTGATGCCAGTTTAATTGGCTTACAAAAGCACATTATTAAACGCGCTCGTGTACTTAATCGCCCGGTGATTACCGCGACACAGATGATGGAGTCGATGATTAACTGCCCAGTGCCAACCCGTGCTGAAGTGTTTGATGTGGCTAACGCGGTCCTTGACGGTACCGATGCGGTAATGCTGTCTGCGGAAACGGCCTCAGGTATGTATCCGGTAGAGACCGTTAAAGCAATGGCGCGTAATTGCGAGGGTGCAGAGCTGTATCCCTCAGCACGGAAGTCCAGCTACCGAATCGAGCGTACTTTTGAATCAGTGGAAGAAACGCTGGCGATGAGTGCGGTCTATGCGGCAAACCACCAGGTCGGTGTAAAAGCGATTGTGTCGATGACTGAAACCGGGCGCACGGTTTTGCTGATGTCGCGCTTAACGTCGGGAATTCCGATATTTGCCTTCAGCAGAAACCCCGCAACCTGTAATCGGGTAAGCCTATATCGTGGTGTATATGCGGTTGCGAGTCCGATTGAAGGAATTGAGATCAGCGCTTGCGTCGAGAAAATTCAGGCCCGGGGCTATGTCGAAAGTGGTGATTTAATTCTGGGGACGACGGGTGACGAAGTCGGCGTCGATGGCCACACCAACACCTTGAAAATTGTGAGAGTGAGCTAGGCAGTTCGCCACAATATTAAGCGCGTTTTTCCTCGGTGGCTATGCTTAATGCGTAACCGCCAGCGCCATAGGTATCTCTTTACCCCAGGGGCAGTGATCCAATTTGTTTTGTGAAGTGGAATCTCGGATAGTTTCAATCAACATGCTGCTTAATGCTGCCCAGGCGGCTGCGTCATCGCCGGTGAATTCATCGCCCAAGGCCATTTCCAAGGTTTCAAGCAGGGCTTGGCTAATGTGGGCAAAGTGCTGCTCGTTCAGACCTCGCTCGATATAGCGTCGGCCTAGACTGGTGGCTACGACGCGTAAACCGTCGAGGTTGTTTAGCGAGTGAACCGCAGTGCCGAGCAGGGCGATAAGTTTTCGCCCCTTGTAGTCTGCCTGGCTATTAAAGTGCGGTTTTAAGTCCGGCGCTAATTGAAATAAGCGAAGATAAAAACAACGTGAAAATGGTCTGCTAATAGCCGCTACCGTTTGAAAACTACGCTGAATACAGCTGATTTGATTTGGGGTCATGGCCTAGCGCCT
Source organism: Zhongshania sp. (assembly GCF_041623545.1). Taxonomy (GTDB): domain Bacteria; phylum Pseudomonadota; class Gammaproteobacteria; order Pseudomonadales; family Spongiibacteraceae; genus Spongiibacter. The sequence goes on from NZ_JBFJWS010000204.1 coordinate 5,363, forward strand.
CGCGGTCGCATATTGATGCCAGAAAGTTACACCAGAAGAGCGAAATGCAGTTTTATTTCACTCTTGGTTTTAATCTAATGGATTTGACGCGGAATAATTATTAGAGCTAACCGAGGGCGGTATAGCTACTTACCGCAATAATTTGTGTAAGTAGCGGCAGTGCCATTATGGACGAGGGTCGCCAAGGATAGAGCAATGGCGGGGGGCTTAATTATTCGGTATTTGCGGCTGATAAAAAAGCGGGTTTTTCGCCGCCACCATGGACAGTGAGGGTTGAGCCACTAATATAGCTGGCTAAATCACTGGCAAGGAATACACAGGCGTCGCCAATATCTTGCGGTAGCGCTAAGCGACCAAGAGGGATGGTGTTTGCTACTGCGCTAATGCCGGCTTCGTCACCG
>NZ_JBFJWS010000205.1:0-5763 GCF_041623545.1 Zhongshania sp.
AATATAAATGGTCACGGGGTTGATGCGGTAATCGATACCGGCGCGACCGTTTTGGCAATGAGCTCCCGTGAGGCGCAGCGCTTGGGTATCGCCTACAAGCTAGGGCTGCCAACGGTGGTTGCTACCGCCAGCGGGATGAGTGACGCCTATGCCATCACGCTCAGTAAGGTAGAAATAGGGGGAATCACGGTTTCTCGCATTGATGCTGTCGTTATTGAGGGGCATTACCCCCATGTGGTACTGCTGGGAATGAGCTTTTTAGAGCATGTAAACCTGCAGGAATACAATAATATTATGACGCTGACCCCTCGTCATCACTGAATACGCGGACAATGGTCGCCTCGCGGGCATCCTACTGGTAAAATGCGCGACCGGTTTTGCTCGTGGAGATACCCGTGGCGGTTAGTTTCATAGAATCCTCTAAGCTTCCCACTCCCTGGGGCGTGTTTGATATACACGGCTTTGAGGACACAGAAAACAGCAAGGAACATGTTGTACTCACCCTCGGTGACGTAGGTGACGGCGAGCCTGTGCTGGCGCGGGTCCATTCTGAGTGTCTGACAGGGGATGCCCTGTTTAGTATGCGCTGTGATTGCGGCTCGCAATTGCGAGCTGCACTCGAGGCCATCGCAACTGAAGGGCGTGGCGCGCTATTTTATTTGCGCCAAGAAGGTCGCGGCATTGGCTTGGTGAATAAAATTCGTGCCTACAAGCTACAGGATGCCGGTGCGGATACCGTTGAGGCAAATGAGCAATTAGGCTTTGGCGCTGATATGCGGGATTACAGTTTACTGGCGGTGATGTGTGAACATCTCGAAATCAGTAAAGTCCGCTTGATGACAAACAATCCTCGTAAAGTAAAAGCCCTTACTGATCAAGGTGTTAATGTGGTGGAACGGCTGCCTTTGCAAACTGGTCAGAACCCCCATAATGCTAAGTACTTAGCGACGAAGTCCGGTAAGTTGGGGCATTTGTTTTAGGCTTAGCAATTGCCGGAAGCGCACGATCGCGAATTTCGGCGCTAAAACCTGACCGCGCGGGTGTCGTCGCCGATATTGAGCATAAATTGCACTGGGCTTTCGCCATGGGGAAGTTCAAATCTGTGGCGCGCGCCAGCGTAGATTCTTTTGCCCGCGATGCTGCGGCAATCCTCGCCAAGTGTATTGCATTGCTCGCCACTAAATAATAAAAAATTACTATTCCCCGTATTGTGTATCGATAGGCCCCCATCAATACGATTCGCGCTGTATTCAATTTTGTATTGTGGCGGGCGCTTAATAAGTAATAATTCATAAGCAATATTCAGTGTAATCAAGCTATTTGAGGGCGTCGTATCCTGCTTCTCTTTTGGCAGTGGTTCCACAAGCATCCGGTAAATTTGATCTTGGTCGATAGCGGGTTTAAGAAATGAAAGTCTAATTTTTCGGCGTTGTTCTGGTGCTAAAGTAAATTGCCTTGGTGTTGCGATTATGCCCAGTTCTCGTGGGTTGTCGCTGCGAAAGCGCTGCTCCGTCGCTAGCCCTGGTTGGCGAATTGAAAATACACTTATGCGCACATCTTCGGGATTTTTTCCTGAATTGTAGACCGTAATATCACCATGCCGGCGGTCGCTGCTGATATCAATGATATTTTTATCTACTGAGATTTGAGCGTGAGCAATGTTCACGGCAAATAAAAAAATAATTAAATAAATACGGTTCACGGAGCGTCCCTTCGAGGTGAAATTCAACATTGGCTATTCTTGCAGGAAAATGTCGCGTCCGAGAGCTAATTGTTAAAAATACCGCTAAGTTGCAAAGCGTTGACAATGTGACTTTTGATGTTTAATAATCTTTTCGCTTTTTTGGAAAGGGATTTCGAGTTCTAAAGAAGAGGGGGTAGCGTCAGAGTGAGGCGCTGCCATAGAAGGAGGCCATTTACATTACTCAATCGTATATTCGGCACTTAGCCGAGTGTTTTGTCCCTATGGAGATTGTAGAAATGATAAATGCGAAGCGTTGGTCAAATGGACTGGCTGTTGTTTTGTTGTGTGGTGTTTCAAGTGCTGCGTTCGCGGCAACTCAAGGTGATAAAGGCTCAACCTCTACCGGTAGCGCAACCGTTTCCGCTAATGTACCAACGAAAATCCAAATTACTAATGTTCAGGATTTTATCTTTGGTGAGTGGAGCGGCGAAGGTGGATTTTCGAGCACGGCATCTAATATTTGTGTGTGGTCAACCAGTCATCAATACGCGCTTACTGCGTCGGGTAGTTTGACCGATAATGCATTCGGTATGACCGGCGTTGGCGGCGACATTCCGTTTACTGTTGAATGGTCCGGGGTGACGGGAACTCTTAGCCCAGGCGTCGCGACGCCAATTTTGGCTGCGGCAAAAAGTGCTGCTTGCAACGCTAATGGCGATCCAACAGCGTCTATGACGGTGACGGTAACTGAGGCGGCGATGCAAGAGGTCACCATTGGTCAGTATTCAGGCACGGTTACACTAACTGTTGCGACTGAGTAATTCGACCTCATCGGTACTGCAGACATCGGCCAATAAGTATTAAGGCCGATGTCACGCTTGTATTTCCTAGTCTATTATATTTGATACGAATGTGATCAGAATATAGTAGCAGTGGGGTGGTATTCCATGCAGACCATGGCGAAATCGTTTCGCTCTCGATATTTATTAACCCTGTCATTACTTTTGGCTGGGCCATGCCTTGCCGCCGATAATTCGGTGGTTTCCACTGTCGCCCTAACAATTCCGCCACTGGCGAGTATCGCTCAGTTGGATGATATTGATTTGGGGGATTGGAGTGGCTCTAAAGGTATGTCAGCTGAGACGAGCGTGTGTGTATGGTCTAGCAGCCGAGCGTATGCGGTGACGGCGATGTCGACTAACCCGGTAGATGGTGACTTTACCTTGGCTGGTCCTAATGCTTCCCATATTATTTACACTGTTGAGTGGACTGACGCATCTGCGAATCCTCGTGCGCTGGCACATGGGCAATCCACTGGCAGCTTGGCGTCGCCAGCAAAATCTGCAAAATGCAGTGATGCCGACGCACTTGCGGCCCCAACAAAGTTTAAAGTTAGTATTCATCAGCGCGAATTGGCTCGCGCAACAACGGGTCGCTATTCTGATACCCTACAATTGGTGGTATCCGCAGAATAAATTTTTATTTAAATGCTTGGTTTGCTTAGCTGCGTTCGCCAGTGCTCCCGTTTTGCACGCGACCCAGGAAGTCGCTTATGTCGATGTCTATTATGGCAAGGCGCTGCTTGCCACATCGCTGGCCGAGTACGATGAAAAGTATATTCGTTTTACACTCGCGTCTGAATTTCTCGACGCCCTACCCGATACCCATGAGCAAAATGCAGTTCGCCGTTATTTTGAACAGCCAATTGCTTACATTGCGGCAGCAGACTGTATTCCTGAAGCGCTAAGCCGTTGTTTTACCGATGGTGAGGTAGTAAAGCTTGTCTTTGATCCCCTCGAATTTCGGGTGCAAATCTATCTGAATCCAAATGCGCTGGTGTTGCAGACCTTGACTGCACAGGCTTATCTACCGTCTGCCGCGCACGCGCTAGCCTATGTCGGCAATCTAAATCTTCTCTATAGCGCGAATCAGTTTTCGGGAGCCGAGCTTTCTGAAAATTATAATTTTTCGACTAATCAAATTTTAAGTTCAGGGAATCGTCGCTTGCAGATTGATGCGGGGCTGTCCTCAAATACTTCTCGACCTTATGTTCGTGAGCTCACTTTTGTGCGCGAATATCAACGGGAGCGTATCCGCGCAGGGCGTTATGAATTAAGTGGCGACCGCTTGGCTAGTAGCGCTTTAGTTACGGGTTTTGGTGTGCACACGACCACGGACATGCGTCTCGACCTTGATCAATTGGGTGCTACGGCCATTGAGCTGTTTTTACCGGAAGATTGCCGAGTGGATATTTACAAGGACGACCGGTTAGTGGCGTCTAAACAGTATGAGTTAGGTAATCGTCAATTGGATGTTAGCAGCTTGCCAGAGGGGGCGTATAACATACAAATTCGCGCTTATGCGCGGGGCCGGTTAATTGTTGATAGCGAACAATTTTTTGTTAAATCGACGCAGCTGCCGGCAACTGGGGAAAGTCATTATGGCTTTGACTTTGGTGCGTCGCAAAAAGACGATTTTGAGCTGCGTAGCGACGGCGGTTTTATGCGTTTTGAATACGGTCATCGCTGGCGGGACGATGGCTATTTTTCGGCGCAGACCTTGGCGACGCCGCACTGGCGATCGTTGCAAGGTGTCTATCAGTGGTTTTTGCCCAGTTTGCTTGGCGAGTTTGGTCTTGCTGTGGCCGACGACGGGTTTCATGCGATTGAGAGTGCGTGGTATTTCCAAGCGCCCCACGGTGGTAGTTATAGCTTGGACTGGTATTTATCTTCGGGGGCGGATGACAGCGCGGGGGGCGATCCGTTTCGCAGGGGGTCTGGGGGCCTGCAGCAATGGTCCTTGCGCCACGCAATTGGCGGCCAGCAGTATTTTGTGCGCAGTCAATTACGGTATAGCGACACGCCATTGGGCCATAGCGCCAGCGTCGCGCTGAGTGTGGATTATTTCCCATTGGTACATACGCGGGACGTGCAGTTGGCTTTCTCTTTTAGTCAGGATCAAGATGCGGGGTTTGCAGCCCACCTTGATGTGCGGCTTTCTTTCCCCGCCTCTGGCCACCGTGCTTGGTTGGCTGCTAGGGCTGGTGCTGGTCGAGCCGGAGAAAGTGGCGCAAGTGTTGGCGTGTCGGCGAATACTCAGAATATTTTAGGGCGTGATCAGCTTCGCTATCAATTGAGCGCTGAGCAGCAAGGTGCTCGTCGTTCTTGGGCCGGTGCCGGACATTATACCGGTGAAGCCTTTGATGGCAGCCTTGAGATGAGGGAGAATCGCGGGGATGTCAGTGCGAGGTCGATAAACCTTGGCTTGGCCAGCAATGTTTCGGCGAGTCGCGGTGGGGTTAAAGTATTTGGTGGCCATCGTCAGATGGCGGGCGTCGTAATTGAGATTGGAGGGCGTGAAGGCTACCCGGTAAGCGTGATAATTAACGATCGCCAGCAAATTAATACCGTGTCTGGGAGTAGCGTTTTTGTGCCCCTGCAGTACTACCGTTCGTACACGGTGCGGGTGGCCGCTAAAAATGGCGCTCCTCTCGAGCTTGACCACGCCGAGCGTGAACTGGTTCTATACCCAGGAAATATTCCCATTTTGCGCTGGCAGGGTTTAACGGTGTTTTCTGCTTTTGGGCAGTTCATGCAGCCCGATTTAGCGGCCGATGCGGAGTTAGAAGTGCGCAGCAGTGCGGGGTATGATCGGATCGTTAACGGCGATTATTTTGCCTTGGAAATGCGTGAGGGCGATAGTCTCAGTGTTTTTTCGGGTGGCGCCTTACTTTGCCAATTACCCATGCCGACTATGCGGAGCGATGATGTGCTCGATCTGGCCGAAATCCGCTGCCCGTCCCGTGATATTTAATAGCGAGAAATACGCCTTGGCGGGGCTCTGGAATTTAGATTTTCACGGCCGGCATAGTTACGGCTAGTATCGGGATATTACGGGAGTAGGGCTATCCGCTGACGAATGCTGGCGGCGATGCCTTTGGCGTCGAGGCCAATATCGCTGAGCAATTGATCGTGTTTGCCGTGATCGATAAAAACGTCAGGTAGTCCCAATTGCAGTACTGGCATCCAGCGGTTTTGCTGATTTAGGTATTCAGTCACGGCGCTGCCCGCGCCACCGGC
>NZ_JBFJWS010000206.1:0-5636 GCF_041623545.1 Zhongshania sp.
AGTTGAGCAAGGCTTCCGGGTCATTGTGCCTGATCTTATCGGCTACGGTTATTCAGATAAGCCTGAGGATGTTCAGTATCACCTCGATTTTTTTGTTGAGTGTATTCAGCAGTTACTCGTGCAGATTGGCGTAGAGCGCTGCGCCTTAATCGGCAACTCCCTTGGCGGTGCCATCGCTATTAAGTACACCTTAGATAATCCCACCGTCGTTGACAAATTAGTGTTAATGGCGCCCGGCGGTATAGAAGAGCAGGCCGATTACTTTCATATGCCGGGCATGCAAGTGATGAAGGAAGTTTTTACCTCTGGACCGATGGCGCCAGAGCGTTTAGAAGACTTTATTCGCCGGGGTTTGGTGTACGACGACAGTGTGGTTGATGAGCAGTTGATAAACGAACGCTGGGGTATCTTTCAACAGCAAAATAGTCAGGTTATCACCTCGATGGTGGTGCCCAATATGGCGTCTCGCCTTGGCGAGATTAGCTGCCCGATTTTGGCCTTTTGGGGGGTGAACGAAATGATGATGCCGGAAACCGGCATTCAAACCCTTGCTAAAAATTGTCGACATATTCGGCTTACCCTCGTATCGGAGTGCGGTCATTGGGTCATGGTCGAGCACCGCGATATGTTTAATCGTAATACCGTTGATTTTTTGAGAAATAACTAATTATGCAGCAGCAAGAAATTGAGAAACTCGGCAATGCGCTTTACGAGGCGATGCGCAGTTTTCAGCCTATCGCGCCGCTCACCGAGCAAGCGCCAGATATCGACCTTGACGATGCCTATTATATTTCCTTGCAGATGTTAAAGCGTCGGCTAGAGGATGATGGCGAAGTTGTAGTGGGTAAAAAAATCGGGGTAACCAGCAAGGTGGTGCAAGACATGCTGGGCGTGCATCAGCCTGACTTTGGCTTTTTGACTGATGCGATGGCCTATGCCAATGGTGCGGATGTGCCGGTGGCTGGCAATATGATTCAACCCCGGGCTGAAGCCGAGATTGGCTTTAAATTGAAAGCAGATTTACAGGGGCCCGGTGTGACCGAGGCCGATGTCTTAGCGGCTACCGAATGCATTATGCCGTGCTTCGAAATCGTTGACTCCCGCATTAGCGATTGGCAAATCAAAATCCAAGACACCGTTGCCGACAATGCTTCCTGCGGGGTGTATGTACTTGGCGACGCCAGTGCTGACCCCAAGGGCTTAGATTTACCCAATTTGAAAATCACTGTGTGGAAAAATGGTGAGCTGCTCAGCGAAGGTTTGGGCAGTGCGGTACAGGGTAATCCCCTGACGGCAGTGGCGTGGTTGGCCAATACCCTCGGGCGCTTCGGTATTCCCTTTAAGGCTGGCGAAGTGATTTTGTCCGGATCTTTAGTGCCGCTGGAACCTGTGCAAGCTGGTGACAAAATGACGATGGAATTACACGGAATTGGCCGCGCCGCCGTGCAGTTTGTTTAATTGAATATTGGCGACGTGCCCGAATTTACTATGAGAGTAAGCAATAATGGCTGAAAAAATTAAAGCTGCGATTATCGGTCCCGGTAATATCGGCACCGATCTACTGATGAAAGCCCTTCGTTCCGAGTTTATTGAGCCAGTGTGGATGGTGGGCGTTGATCCAGATTCACCCGGCTTGAGTCGCGCAGCGGAAATGGGTTTGAAGGTTACATCCGAGGGTGTCGATGGCATGCTGCCAACTATGCGTGCCGACGGCGTGCAGATTTGTTTTGACGCGACCTCGGCCTATGTTCATGCCGAAAACTCTCGTAAGGTCAACGAGCAGGGCGCCTTAATGATCGACTTAACACCAGCTGCAATCGGCCCCTACTGCGTGCCGCCGGTCAATTTGAAGGACGCTCTCGCTGACGGCTGTATGAACGTCAATATGGTGACGTGTGGTGGTCAGGCGACGATCCCCATGGTGGCCGCGGTTTCTCGGGTGCAAGAAGTGAGCTACGGCGAAATTGTCGCCACGGTAAGCTCGCTTTCTGTTGGGCCCGGTACTCGCAAAAATATCGACGAGTTTACCCGTACGACCGCCGGTGCAGTTGAGCGGGTTGGCGGCGCGGCGAAGGGCAAGGCGATCATTGTTATTAACCCTGCGGAGCCACCGCTAATGATGCGCGACACCATTCACTGCTTAACGGTGGATGCGCCCGATCAAGCAGCAATAACGGCTTCCGTGCACGAGATGATCGCCGAGGTGCAGAAATACGTGCCTGGTTACCGTCTTAAAAATGGCCCAGTATTTGATGGTAATCGCGTGTCAATTTTTATGGAAGTAGAAGGGCTTGGCGATTTCCTTCCGAAGTATGCCGGTAACCTCGACATTATGACCGCAGCGGGTTTACGTACCGCTGAAATGTTTGCTGAAGAGATATTGGCTGGCCGTTTAACACTAAAGCCGACGGCCGCTTAAGGGGATACGAGAATGGATTTACGCGGTAAAAAAGTCGTTTTACATGACATGTGCTTACGCGATGGTATGCACGCTAAGCAGCATCAGATTTCCCTCGAAGAAATGAAATCAATTGCCAAGGGCTTGGATGAGGCGGGGATGCCGCTTATTGAAGTCACTCACGGCGATGGCTTGGGTGGTTCCTCTGTCAATTACGGCTTCCCAGCGCATAGCGATGAGGAGTACCTCAAGGCCGTTGTAAGCGTCGTAAAAAACGCCAAAATTTCAGCCTTGCTATTGCCAGGTATCGGTACCGTCGATCACCTTAAAATGGCGGCAGACTTAGGGGTGACAACCATTCGCGTTGCGACCCACTGCACCGAAGCCGATGTCTCAGAGCAGCATATCGGTATGGCCTCGCAAATGGGTCTAGATACGGTTGGCTTTTTGATGATGACCCACATGATCGAGGCCGAGCAAATCGTGGAGCAGGCCAAGCTCATGGAATCCTATGGTGCAAACTGTATTTACTGCACGGATTCAGCGGGCTATTTACTGCCAGATCAGGTTAAGGAGCGAATTGCTTTATTGCGACGCGAACTCAAGCCCGAAACAGAGCTGGGCTTCCACGCGCATCACAACCTCAGTCTTGGCGTAATGAACTCCTTGGTCGCTGTCGAAGCGGGTGCTAATCGCATCGACGGTTCGGTGGCGGGTTTGGGCGCCGGCGCTGGTAATACGCCACTCGAGGTTTTGGTGGCGGTAATGGAGCGTATGGGCGTCGATCACGGCATTGACCTGTATAAAATCATGGACGTAGCGGAAGATCTCGTTACCCCGATTATGGACAGTCCAATTCGAATTGACCGGGACTCCTTGACCCTCGGTTACGCGGGGGTTTACTCCTCGTTCTTACTGTTTGCTAAGCGTGCGGCTGAGAAGTATGGCGTGTCGTCACGTGATATTTTGGTTGAACTAGGTCGCCGCCGGACAGTGGGCGGCCAAGAGGACATGATTGAAGATTTGGCTCTCGATATGGCTAAAGCCCGTGGTTTAATCTGATTTCCTGCGGCTAATCTGCAAACCTCTAAGCCCCAAGGTGGTAAATGTGACCTTGGGGTTTTCTAGTACTATTCTGTTCTCCATTCTCGGTTATACTAGCGGCCATAATAGGAATTAAAGGTCGCTCACCGCCGTATGCTTATTGATCCCGCGTTTGATGAAGTCATTGCCACAATCTATCAGGGTCCCCTTGAAGAGGAGCCTTGGCAGGATTTTCTGTCAGTACTATGTAAGCTGATGGGTGCGGTATCGGTGACTTTGGTGCTGAACCCGCCTTCGGAGAAAGGCCTTGGCGTGCTGCGAGTGGTCGGCGGGAACTTGGAAGGTATTGCCCGTTATCAAGAGCGCCTATTTGCGATGGACCCCTTTCAGTCGCTGCGTCCCGGTGAAGTAAAGAGCCTAATGGAGCTGGTGCCAGGTGAGAATTGGTTGGAGAGCGAGCTTTATAATCTGTGTATGAAGCCTGCGGGGCTTTACGACTCTCTCGGGGTCGATATTCACGTGCCCGGAGAAATGGACGCGGGCCTGCGCGTCGCACGTGGCGAGCAATCTCCCAGTTTTAATAAAGCGGACCGCGATTTAATTTACGCCTTGTTACCTCACCTAGAGCGGGCGCTGCGTCTACATGTACGCTTAAATAAAATAGAATCTGAGCGGGCGCTGTATGCAGGCGCAGTGGAAAGTTTGTCATTGGCGACTATTATTTTGGATGAGAATGGTCGGGTGCTCAATTGTAATCGCATGGCTGAGCATTTAATTATTCGCGAACCTGATGTGCGTATCGAGGATGGCCGTTTACTTTTGGGTGATCAGGCGACTACCAAAAAGTTGCAGCGCCTTATTGACCGCATCCTGGCGCATAAAGTCGGCGATGAACCCACCGTAGTGGAAGCCATGCGCGTGAGCCGCGATGGCGATTTTTCTGACCTCGGTGTGATTGCGCGGCCCGTGCCAATGACGGAGTGGTCTGAGGGTAAGGCCGTGCCCACTGTTGCAATATTTATTAGCGACCCGGAATACGGCGCCGAAGCGCCGGTTGCGGTGATTATTCAGCTCTTCGGTTTCACCCCAACCGAAGCTCAGCTGTCGCTGTTATTGGCTGATGGCCTATCTTTAGATGAGGCCTCAGCGGCATTGGGAATGAGCCGGAATACCGCGCGCACCCATTTGCGATCGATTTTTTCAAAAACCGGTGTCAGCCGGCAAACTTTGTTGGTGCGCCTAATTCTGAAGAGCGTGGCGCAACTCGCCGACTAGTTATTGAAAGATGGTGTGCTATTTCATTGCAGGTGGGGGTGAGCGGTATGACTATTCTACAAAATAAGGTTGCCTTAGTGACCGGTGGTGGCCAAGGTGTGGGGGCAGGCATTGCCTTTGCCCTTGCTGCCGAAGGTGCTGTCGTAGCGGTTTTAGGCCGAACGCTTGCAACTCTAGAGGCCACCTGTGCGGAAATTCATCATCGTGGTGGTGAGGCTCAAGCCTTTGTCTGTGATGTGACCGAGGCTGAAGACATTGATGCGGCGGTAATGGAAATTGTCGACGAGTTCGGCAGTATCGACATCTTGGTGAATAACGCCCAAATAGTCCCTTTGGGGCGCTTGCTTGAAATCAATGATGACGAGTACCAGGAGGGTATGGACTCCGGTCCCCTGGCGACGTTTCGCTTTATGAAAGCCTGTTACCCCTTTTTACGTGGCGATGGCAGTATTGTTAATCTCGCTAGTTCGGCGGCGATGCGTTCAGACTCCGCTGGTTTCGGCGCCTATGCCGCAGCGAAGGAGGCGATACGCGCCTTAAGCCGCGCGGCTGCCTGTGAGTGGGGTGCAGATAACATCCGGGTGAACTGTATTATGCCGTTGGCGATGTCACCTGCGATGAATCGCTGGGTGGAGAGTGGCGGTGACGACGTTGAAGACTTTCTTGGCACGGTGCCGCTTGGGCGCGTGGGCGACTGCGAAGAGGATATTGGCAGGGTCGTCGTGTTTTTGTGTGGTCCCGACGCCAGTTATATTACCGGTCACACATTACCAATCGACGGTGGTCAGGCGTTTTTGCGCTAAGCCGTGATGCTACCACTTCACTTTGTACTCCATGCCAACGGCGAGGTTGTTAACGTCGCTGCGGCGATACTCATTCAGGCGATACTCGCTCACAAAGTACAGATTTTCTACTAACC
>NZ_JBFJWS010000207.1:0-5632 GCF_041623545.1 Zhongshania sp.
TATGAGGATTTTAGGATGGCTGTATCAGCATCAATGGTTAAAGAATTACGCGATCGCACTGGCCTTGGCATGATGGAGTGTAAAAAAGCACTTAATGAAGCGAATGGCGATATCGAGCTGGCGATTGAAGAGCTGCGTAAATCAAGCGGCATGAAGGCGGCTAAAAAAGCTGGTCGTACTGCAGCTGACGGTGTTGTTACTACTAAAGTTGCCGAAGATGGTAGCTATGGTGTAGTAGTAGAAGTGAATAGCGAGACAGATTTCGCTGCTCGTGAGCCAGGTTTCCAGGCTTTTGCAGCATTGGTTACTGATAAAGTGTTTGCCACTAAAGAGACTGATATCGCTGCGCTGATGGCTGGTGAGTTGGAATCTGCTCGTGAGGCACTGGTTCAGAAAATCGGTGAGAACATTGGTGTGCGTCGCGCGCTAGTGGTAACTGCTGAAGATGGCGTGGTTGATAGCTATGTGCACTCCAATAACCGTATTGCGGTATTGGTTGCATTAAAAGGCGGTGACGCTGAGTTAGCTCGCGATGTGGCTATGCACGTTGCTGCGGTAAACCCCCGTGTTGCTAAAGCAGAAGATATGCCTGCGGAAGAAATTGCCAAAGAACGTGAAATTTTCACTGCTCAAGCGGCAGAAAGCGGCAAGCCGGCTGAAATTATTGAAAAAATGATCGACGGCCGTATTCGTAAATTCCTATCAGAGAGCTCACTGGTTGATCAGGCTTTTGTTAAAGACCCTGAAGTAACAGTAGGCAAGTTGCTGAAAAACAGCAGCGCTGATATACAGTCTTTTGTCCGCTTTGAAGTGGGTGAAGGCATTGAGAAGGAAGAAGTGGATTTTGCCGCCGAGGTGGCTGCTCAGCTGAAAGGCTAAGCCACTCAGTAAACGGGGCCTACGGGCCCCGATTTACTATAGGCGATATACAAATCTTAAAAATATCGTGAAATGTGGTGGGATAAAAAATGTCTAGCGTAAGCCGGGATAAGAAATACAAGCGCATACTTCTGAAGTTAAGTGGCGAGGCTCTGATGGGGAGTCTGGGGTTTGGAATTGACCCCAAGGTCTTGGACCGCATGGCGCTGGAAGTAGGGCAGTTAGTCGGGATTGGTGTACAGGTTGGTCTGGTGGTGGGTGGCGGTAATTTGTTCCGCGGCGCAGCGCTGCAGACGGCGGGGCTCGACAGAGTGACCGGCGACCATATGGGTATGCTAGCGACAGTCATGAATGCTTTAGCGCTGCGTGATGCGCTGGAGCGTAGTAATATAAAATCCTCTGTTATGTCGGCTATTCCGATGAGTGGCGTGGTTGATCACTATGATCGCCGTAAAGCAATTCGAGCCTTGACCCGTGGTGAGGTGGTGATTTTTGCTGCCGGTACGGGGAATCCGTTTTTTACTACGGATTCCGCTGCGTGTTTACGAGGTATTGAAATGGATGCTGACTTGGTGCTTAAAGCCACCAAGGTAGATGGTGTCTACAGTGCTGATCCAATGCGTGACCCCGATGCGGTTAAATACGATTTCCTCAGTTATGATGAGGTGTTGGATAAAAAGCTCGAGGTAATGGATCTTACTGCTATATGTTTGTGTCGTGATCACAATATGCCCTTGCGCGTATTTGCGATGGAGCAGCAGGGTGCACTTTTGAATATAGTTGTCGGTGGTGAAGAGGGAACGCTTGTGGCCGCCACACAGCGCGAGGAGAAGAAAGCGTGATTGATGAACTGAAAGAAGATGCCAAAGTACGTATGGCAAAGGCCATTGAGGCCCTAGGTAGTAATTTTAATAAAATCCGCACCGGCCGTGCTCACCCGAGCCTTTTAGATGGCGTGCGGGTGTCGTATTACGGTACTGATACGCCACTGTCTCAGGTAGCGAATATTGGTATAGAAGACGCGCGTACGCTCACTGTTACACCGTGGGAAAAAAATATTGTTCCCGATGTCGAAAAGGCGTTAATGAAGTCAGACTTGGGCTTAAATCCAAGTACGGCTGGAAGCGTGATTCGTATTCCTATGGCGATGTTGACTGAGGAAACCCGCAAGGGGTATATCAAAACTGCGCGTCATGAAGCCGAGAGCGCTCGGGTATCGATTCGCAATGCCCGCCGTGACGTGCTTTCAGACATCAAAGATTTGCTAAAAGAAAAAGAAATTAGCGAAGACGATGAGCGTCGTGCACAGGACGAAGTGCAAAAAATTACTGACCACTACATTGCGGAAGTAGACAAGGCGCTTGCGGCCAAAGAAACTGACCTGATGGTTATCTAAGCGGCGTAAACTCTTGTCATGGCAGTAGCTACGCGGCCAGCCGCATCCCCAAGTATTCCTCGTCATGTTGCCATCATTATGGATGGCAACAATCGTTGGGCCAAACGTCAGGGTTTGAAGTCTTCTGCTGGCCATCGTGCCGGTGTTGAAGTTATTCGACCATTACTTAAATTGACTCGCGAGCGCGGCGTCGAGGTCGTGACCTTGTTTGCCTTTTCAAGTGAGAATTGGCAGCGGCCGAGCTTGGAAGTACAGGCTTTGATGCGTTTGTTTTCGAGCTACTTGGATTCCGAAACCAAACAGCTTCACGCCGACGGTGTGCGCATGCGGTTTATTGGCAAGCGCGATCAGTTCTCGGCAAGCCTGCAGAAACAAATGGATTACAGTGAGCAGTTGACGCGGTTTAATCGCGACACTCAGCTCGTGATCGCGGTCGATTACGGCGGCCAGTGGGATATTGTTACTGCGGCGAAAAGTCTCGCCGAGAAAGTTCAGGCAGGTGAGTTATTGCCGGCCGATTTTAGTGTTGAGCTGTTTGACCAGAATATGTCATTGGCGGACGTTCCCAAGCCCGATCTTTGCATACGCACGGCGGGTGAGCAGCGCATCAGTAATTTCCTGTTGTGGCAGCTTGCTTATAGCGAACTGTATTTTACTGATTGTTTTTGGCCGGATTTCAACGCCACTGAATTAGATCGCGCTTTATTGGCCTACGCCCAGCGAGATCGACGTTTCGGAGGTCGAGATGAAGAAAATGACGCGGCCGCCGCTGAATAAGGGAGTCAAATTATGCTAAAGCAGCGGATCATTACTGCGGTGCTGATCGTTTTAGCGCTTTTCGCGGCCTTGGCCTATTTGTCAGTGTCAGCATTGTCGGGATTGTTTGGTCTCGCGGTGCTAATGGCAGCATGGGAGTGGGCTAATTTAAGTGGCTTCGTTAGTCGCCTCAGCCGCAGTGTATATGTCCTCGTTTGTGGGCTGGTAATGTTATTGCTGGCTTGGCAGTCAGGATTGTATGGGGAGCAAAACTTCGGTGTACTTCGCGAAGTATTTATTGCTGCTTGCCTGTGGTGGGCTATTGCCTTGCTTTGGGTTAAGGCTTACCCACTTAGCTCAGGTTTGTGGGGCTCGAGGGGTGCACGGGGTGCAATGGGTTTGGTTGTTTTGGCGCCAGCTTGGTTGGCGCTGAGCTACTTACGCAGCCTGCCTGAAGGTGTCTACCTGATACTTGTCGTGATTGGTCTGGTCGTGGCTGCCGATGTTGGCGCTTATTTTACTGGGCGGGCGTTTGGCAAGGCCAAATTAGCACCGGCAGTGAGCCCAGGTAAATCCTGGGCGGGGTTTTGGGGTGGTTTGGCGAGCTGTGTCTCGCTAATGCTCGTCCTGTGGAAAATATGGCCGGAGGGCATGCCTATTGGTTTGGTCGCGGCTATTTGTCTTGCTGTTGTGACGGGCCTAGCTTCGGTATTGGGTGATTTGCTGGAAAGCATGATTAAGCGACATCGTGGCATCAAGGATAGCGGCAATTTACTACCGGGCCATGGCGGTATTATGGATCGTATCGACAGTATTACAGCGGCGTCGCCGGTGTTTGCGCTTGGTTTGATTGCGACAGGGTGGGTGTAATGCAGTCAGTCACAGTATTGGGTTCGACTGGCTCAATAGGTGTTAGCACCCTTGACGTGCTCGCGCGGCATCCTGACCGCTATGCAGTTTACGCGTTAACGGCAAATACCAGCTCCGACGACTTATTTTCCCAAGTTATTGAATTTAAACCCCAATTTGCAGTTTTGCGGGATGAGGGCTTGGCCGCGAAGTTTGCTAAGCGTCTTGCTGACGCTGGCTGTGCGACTGAGGTGCTCAGTGGCGAGAAGGGTTTGTGTGCCGTAGCAGCTGCTGCCGACATTACCATGGCAGCTATTGTTGGCGCTGCAGGCTTGCTGCCAACCTTGGCGGCAGTCGAGGCGGGTAAAAAGGTATTACTAGCCAACAAAGAGTCGCTGGTGATGGCTGGTCAGCTGTTTATGGACGCCGTCGCTAAGAGCGGCGCAATTTTATTGCCGATCGACAGCGAGCATAACGCCATTTTTCAATGTTTACCCTTGGCTGCTGACGAAGGCATAAAAGCGCAGGGTGTAAAGCGGATTTTATTGACTGGCTCAGGTGGCCCATTTCGCGCGACGCCTATTGCTGAATTAGCCAAGGTTACGCCAGATCAAGCGTGCGCTCACCCCAATTGGTCTATGGGGCGTAAAATTTCCGTTGACTCCGCCACTATGATGAACAAGGGCTTAGAGTTAATCGAGGCCTGCTGGTTGTTTCATACAGATCCCGCAACTATTGAAATTATTGTCCATCCTCAAAGTGTGATTCACTCGATGGTGGAATATGTAGATGGCTCGGTTTTGGCGCAGTTGGGTAATCCCGATATGCGCACGCCGATAGCGCATGCACTTGCATGGCCTGAGCGGATTTACTCCGGGGTGTCGAGTCTGGATATTATTAGCCAAGCGCGTCTCGACTTTGAGGCGCCGGACGAGGACCGTTTCCCCTGTTTACGGTTGGCGCGTGAGGCTGCAATACGTGGCGGTACTGCGCCAGCGGTATTAAATGCCGCAAATGAGATCGCCGTTGCTGCCTTTCTCGATGGCGAATTGGCTTTTGTTGATATCGCTAAAGTGATCGCAGATGTGATGGCGCAGACAAGTATTGGTGAACCCCAGTCCTTGCGTGATGTCCAATCTGCGGATTCCGAAGCGCGTTTACTAGCGAGCGATATTATTAGCGCTAAAACTCAGGCCCAGTACGTAATATAATGAAATGCTTTTTAAGAAGGCTGCTTAAGGGCTCAGATAAGGGACGACAGGCGTGCTAGATATTTTGCAAACAATTTTCGTCACGATCGCAACCTTGGCAATATTAGTTGCCGTGCACGAATTTGGTCATTTTTGGGTGGCACGGCGCTGCGGTGTCAAGGTACTTCGCTTTTCCGTTGGTTTTGGTAAACCGCTATTGAAGTGGACTGACCGCAGTGGCACCGAATACGTTGTTGCCGGTATTCCGCTCGGCGGCTACGTTAAAATGTTGGATGAGCGTGAAGCGCCAGTGCCAACGGAGTTGCAAAGCCAAGCTTTCAATCGCGCGACCCCTAAGTCGCGAATCGCCATTGCGGCGGCGGGCCCATTGGCCAATATCGTCTTGGCCGTGCTTGTCTACTGGGTGATCTTTTTAAACGGCGTCACTGGCGTTGCGCCAATCGTTGCGAAAGTTGAGCCGGGATCCCTTGCTGCCCGCGCAGGCATCGTCGCGGGGCAGGAGTTTCTTGCGGTCGATGGCACGGCAACCCCGACGTGGGAA
>NZ_JBFJWS010000208.1:0-5603 GCF_041623545.1 Zhongshania sp.
CGCCTGCTGGGCTCGAACCAGCGACCCAATGATTAACAGTCATTTGCTCTACCAACTGAGCTAAGGCGGATCAGCTTCAACAGCTGAGGACGCGCATATTAAGGAGGTTTCCTAAGTGCGTCAACCCTTTGTCGAAGAAAAAGTTGTATTGGTGGTTTTCTGAACAAATTCCGCCGCTTAGCGCGAAGTGACGACTAGTTTGCAGCATCTTTGCGGGCGGGGAGGTAGAGGGGTACTATGGGTGGTTTTCTGTAGCGAGTGCCCGGTGGATGTCTAAACCTTTTCAAGTAGTGTCTAAATTCGCCCCTGCGGGCGATCAGCCTGCGGCGATAGCCGGCTTGATAGAGGGCGTTAATGCGGGGTTGCATGCCCAGACTTTGCTGGGCGTGACCGGCTCAGGAAAAACCTTCACCATTGCCAATGTAATTGAATCATTGCAGCGACCCACTATTATCATGGCGCCGAATAAAACGTTGGCGGCGCAGCTTTACGGCGAGTTTAAAGAATTCTTTCCTAATAACGCGGTTGAGTATTTTGTCTCCTATTACGATTACTACCAGCCAGAGGCCTACGTTGCGGCCTCAGACACGTTTATAGAGAAAGACGCGTCAATCAATGACCATATCGAACAAATGCGGCTATCGGCTACAAAGGCGCTGATGGAGCGCTCTGACGCGATTATTGTTGCCTCGGTATCGGCTATATACGGCTTGGGTGATCCAGAGTTGTACTTCAAAATGATTCTGCATTTAGTGCGGGGCGAACGCATTGATCAGCGTCAGTTGCTGCGTCGTTTGGCTGAGCTGCAATACACTCGTAATGATATTGCCTTTCAACGAGGTACCTATCGCGTGCGCGGGGATGTGATTGATATTTTCCCCGCGGACAGCGACAAAGATGCGGTGCGGGTTGAGTTGTTTGATGATGAAATTGATTCTATTACCGGCTTTGATCCTTTAACGGGTGAGTCCTTTGGCAAGTTTCCACGCGTCACGATTTATCCAAAAAGTCATTATGTAACGCCCCGTGATACTTTGTTAAAGGCGGTGGACCGCATAGAAGAGGAAATGCTAGAGCGACTTAAGCATCTCCGCGAGAACGAGCTACTAGTTGAGGCGCAGCGCCTTGAGCAGCGCACTCGCTATGATATAGAGATGATCCGCGAGCTGGGTTACTGCAATGGCATAGAAAACTACTCGCGCTATCTCTCTGGTCGCGAGCCGGGTGCCGCGCCGCCAACCTTGTTTGATTACTTGCCCAAAGATGCCTTAGTGGTAGTAGATGAGTCTCACGTCACCATCCCTCAGATTGGTGCCATGTACAAAGGTGATCGCTCCCGCAAAGAGACCTTGGTGCAATACGGTTTTCGCCTGCCGTCGGCACTGGATAACCGGCCTATGCGTTTTGAAGAGTGGGAGCGCTTGGTGCCGCAAATGATTATGGTGTCGGCGACACCGGGTAATTACGAAGGCGAGAACTCGGCGCGTACCGTTGAGCAAGTGGTGCGACCAACGGGTTTGATTGATCCGCAAATTGAAGTGCGTCCTGCAACTACCCAAGTCGATGACTTACTCTCAGAAATTACCAAGCGCACTGATGTCGGAGAGCGGGTGCTTGTTACCACACTGACCAAGCGCATGGCCGAGGATTTGGCGGAATATTTAGATGAGCACGGAATTCGCGTTCGCTACCTTCACTCTGATATTGATACCGTCGAGCGGGTAGAGATTATCCGCGATCTGCGCTTGGGTAAATTCGACGTACTTGTCGGTATTAACCTGCTGCGCGAAGGTTTGGATATGCCGGAAGTCTCACTGGTCGCGATTTTAGACGCTGACAAAGAAGGTTTTTTGCGCTCTGAGCGCTCGCTAATCCAGACTATTGGCCGCGCGGCGCGTAACTTGAACGGAAAAGCCATCCTCTACGGCGACCGTATTACCGGCTCGATGGAGCGGGCCATAGGCGAAACTAATCGTCGTCGCGAGAAGCAAATTGCCCATAATTTAAAGCACAATATTACGCCTGTTGGGGTGAAAAAATCAGTCGAAGACATTCTTGATGCTGGTGCGATTCCGGGCTCGAAAGGTAAAAAGCACAATCGCCAAGACAACCGTAAAGTGGCTGAGCCCTCGGGCGACTACTTGCAGGATGCGGCAGTGATGTCCACCGCCGAGCTGGCTAAGCTCCTTAAAAAGCTTGAGCAAGACATGCAGAAGCACGCCAAAAACCTTGAGTTTGAAGCGGCGGCGAATGTTCGCGATAAATTATCCGAAATTAAACAGCGGTTTTTTACTACCTAGTAAATCCGCATTAACTATTGAACTACACAAATACCGTGACTATAATGCGCGTCCTTTATAGGACTATAGCTCAGTTGGTTAGAGCGCTACCTTGACATGGTAGAGGTCCCCAGTTCGAATCTGGGTAGTCCTACCAAACATAAAAAAGGCCCGCTAAATAGTGGGCCTTTTTTATGTTTGGTGCTATCGCCTAGCGCGAAGTTCATCTGTAAATCGTACCGGCAAAACGCTAGACGGGAGACGGAAAACGCAAAAGCCGCAAATCTAGGGGCTTACGTTTTCTTCGTCCTTAGCATCTCCCATCAAGCCTCTCCCAATCACAAAGCCCCAGAAATCGCCGCATCCAATAAAACACTCGCTTCAGGGTTGCCGTTCTGTTTTAGGTAGTTACTGCCCACGTCAGTAAACTTCGGAATCATCTCGGCACCCATGCCCAGAGATTTAAACTGGGATACGAGCTGCGCGCCTGCTTTTAAGGAAGGGTTTGAATCCGTAGCCATTTTCATGGCGCCGCCGAGCAATCCGCCGTTCGCCGTTGCGGTGACTGCTGGTGCGGCGCTGAGCAAGCCGCTTACGCCGGGGATGGCGTTAGCAATTACACTGAAATCGCCTCCAGACATTAAACTCTGCGCTGTTTGCAGCAGTGCACCCATGCCGCCCATGGCTTGCGTCGTGTTTACGCCGAGGGTTTGAGTTAGCAGGGGTAAGAGTTGCATGCCCGTTTGCAGCATGCCACCGGCTGCGGCTTGATTGCCAGTTGACGCTTCAAGCGCAGTGCTGGCATCTATTGTTGCGCTGCTATTCACGCTGATATCACTACTTGATGAAGTGCTTGTGGTCGTACTTGTTGTTGTCGTGGAGCTGGTACTTGTGCTGGTGTTTTTGGGTGTTGTTTGTTGGCTTGTGTTGGTCGCTTGGCTTTCTTCGCTCGGGGCAGGTTCCGGTGAGCTAAAAATACTTGTTAGGCTGTCCCAGAAGCCTGCGTTGGCTTGTAGGCTAAATGTGCAAAAAATGGCTATGCTAAGGGCTTTTTTCATGGGGGCTACTCAATTGGTTGGGGTGAGGTGCCGCTTGGGCTAATAGTTAGCATAGTTTGCTGTAGTCTATCGCGCCAATAGATCAGGGTGTCTCCAGTTAAGTTTAATATGCCGTTGTCAGCTGAGTACTTGATTTTTGGCGGGTTTTGGCTTGCGAAGCCAGTAGGCTAGCGCCATAATAGGCGGCTAACACCCGCTGCAGTTTTACACTGTATATTAACGTCATGTGACCTTTGGTAGGGGCCACCACTGAAAGGATAGCGATATGCCTGTTATTACCCTTCCCGACGCGAGCCAACGCGTTTTTGAAAACCCCGTTACTGTAGCCGAAGTGGCTATGGACATTGGCGCAGGCTTAGCTAAAGCGGCGCTTGCCGGTCGAGTAAACGGCAGCTTGGTTGACACCAGTTATTTGATTTCAGACGATGCCGAATTGGGTATCATCACGGAGCGCGATGAAGAGGGCGTCGATATTATCCGCCATTCTACGGCGCATTTGTTGGCGATGGCCGTGCAGGATCTATTCCCCGGTGCACAGGTTACGATTGGCCCGGTAATAGAAGACGGCTTCTATTACGATTTCGCCTACGAGCGCGCCTTCACCCCGGAAGACCTAGAGAAAATTGAAGCGCGGATGAGCGAGCTTTCGTCTGCGGATCTGGCTGTGTCGCGCAAGGTGATGAGTCGCGAAGAGGCTGTGAAAGCATTCAGTGATTTGGGCGAAGAGTATAAAGTCGAAATTATTAAGGACCTGCCTGGTGACGAAGACATCTCCGTTTACCAGCAGGGCGACTGGATGGACTTGTGTCGCGGTCCTCACGTGCCAAGCACTGGCAAATTAAACGCCTTTAAATTGACCAAGGTTGCTGGTGCTTACTGGCGTGGAGATCAGGCCAATGCCATGTTGCAGCGTATTTACGGCACGGCCTGGGGCAATAAAAAAGCGTTGAAAGCCTATTTAAACCGCATTGCTGAAGCTGAAAAGCGCGATCACCGTAAAGTGGCTAAAAAGCTCGACCTCTTCCATATGCAGGAAGAGGCACCGGGCATGGTGTTTTGGCACCCCAAAGGTTGGAGTGTTTATCAGGCAATTGAACAGTATATGCGCGACAAACAGCGCAAAAATGACTACCAAGAAATTCGCACGCCACAGGTAGTGGATATTTCCCTGTGGGAGAAGTCAGGCCACGCTGATAAATTCAGTGATGGCATGTTCACCCTGAGTGCAGATGAGCGTACTTTTGCAGTCAAACCTATGAACTGTCCCTGCCACGTGCAGGTGTTTAATCAGGGTTTGCGCAGCTACCGCGATCTTCCTTTACGCTTAGCGGAATTTGGCTCCTGTCACCGCAACGAGCCATCGGGTTCATTGCACGGCATTATGCGGGTTCGCGGTTTTACTCAGGACGATGCGCATATCTTCTGTACTGAAAATCAAATTCAGCCGGAAGTGGCATCATTTATCGATTTCCTGCACGAAGTTTATGCGGACTTCGGCTTTACCGAGGTAATTTATCGTCTTTCAACTCGCCCTGAGCAGCGGGTGGGCAGTGACGAGGATTGGGATCGCGCGGAGAAGGCTTTAGCCTTGGCGTTAGACAGTAAAGGCCTGCCTTGGGAATTATTGCCCGGCGAAGGTGCCTTCTATGGTCCTAAAATTGAATTTTCATTAAAAGACTGTATCGGCCGAGTGTGGCAATTGGGCACTATTCAGGTCGATTTCTCGATGCCGGGTCGTCTTGGCGCCCAGTATGTTGACGAAGCGGGTCAGCGCCAAACACCGGTGATGTTGCATCGGGCAATTTTGGGTTCTTTTGAGCGTTTTATCGGTATTTTGATCGAACACTACGAGGGCGCATTTCCAGTCTGGTTGGCGCCGGTTCAGGCGGTGGTCTGCAATATTACGGACAATCAGGCCGAATATGTCACTAATGTGCAAAATTTATTGAGAGATTGTGGCTTTAGGGTCGATGCGGACTTGAGAAATGAGAAGATCGGCTTTAAACTCCGCGAGCACACAATTCAGAAGGTTCCCTTCCTTTTTGTCGTTGGTGACAAAGAAGTGGAAAGCCAGACTGTTTCGGTTCGTGCACGTAGCGGCGAAGATTTGGGGTCAGTGTCTATTAATGACCTCAGTAAACTCCTCGCAGACAGCGTAGCTAAACGCAGCCGCGCAAATTCGGAGAACTAGCAATTAAACGCGATAACGCAAAAGGGCGCAGCAAAAGAGCGCCGATAAACGAAGAAATTGAAGCCAATGAAGTTC
>NZ_JBFJWS010000209.1:0-5601 GCF_041623545.1 Zhongshania sp.
GCTAACTTAGCATCATAATAAAATATTTGAGGTCTTAATCTATTTTTTCGTGTGTCTATGTTTACTTGTTAATACACCTTGATGGTGGGAGAAATTATCACCTTTGGCCAGCCGGTCATAGAGCACTACATTTACCGTGGCTGCTAAGTTCATGCAGCCTTCTGTTGGTATGTAGACAACGTCTTCGCAAAACTCGGTAATTTCCTTCTTAAGGGTGCCGTCCTCCGGGCCAAAAATATAGAAAGCCTGGGCGGGGTGTTTGTAGCTGGTGAGCGGCTTGGCACCGTCAATCAATTCTACAGCCACAGGCACACAGCCCAAGGGAATAACCTCTTGTAGTTCTTTAACGCCAATGAGGGGTATTGCCTTATAAATTTTTTGGGTGTCAGTGTAGAAAGGCTTGGCGTGGTCATAGCGAGTGCCAGTATAAAATACCGAATTGACGCCATAACAACCAGCGGCACGCATTACAGAGCCGATATTCTCTGGCGATTTAGGGTTGAAGAGGCCAATGCAGGCGTAGCTTTTTTTCATAAATATTGCACATTGATATTAAATTAATTTTGATAGGTACAGGACGCTAGCAAAATGGGTCGTTATAAACGATTTAGTTAATCTACTAGCTCAATCTCAAGGCTATCAAGAAGTCTAACAGCCTCGAAGCGAGTGAACTTAGCTTTTTTGATAGTGTTGCGGTAGATGTCAATGTCATAGTCTGTCGCCTCCGAGAAATCGACGCCAGATAAGTTCGTATTAGCGAAGACGCAGCCGGTTAGATCAGTATAGGTGAAATTGGAATTACTAAAGTCGCCGTCTCGGAAGTCAATATTATGCGCCTTACAATCTTCCAAGACTAAATCATGTAGAGAAAGCCCATAAAATGAAGAGTCATTGAGTATTGATTTATAAAACTTAATTGGCGAACTAAACATTAATCGTGGCCACGAAACCTTAGTCCAATTAATGCCGATGAGCTTTGAGTCCCGAAAACAAACATCAGCGAACTTACTGTACTCCATTTTCACATTGCTTAAGTTGCAGCCAATAAATTCACAGTCGACAAAGTTACATCGCTTAAATGTTGTTTCACTAAAGTTACATTTTTCAAAGGTGCAGCCATCGAACTCGTTTGAAGAAATTTCTATGCCAGAAAAATCTAAGCCATTAATTTTTTCTGACCAATACTCATTTTTATCTTCTAAGTTCACCGGCATTCTCCGTTTCGTAAGAGGAAATTTGATAATGTCTCCGCATATTGACGATATCTCACTTTTGGGAAAGTCAGTTTCGCCGGCAAGTAATTAGGCCTATTGGCTGCTTATTATTCCAAATAAATAGCAGGTCTAAAGTGTGCAGTGACTCGGTTGATGAAAACAATTCTCGTAATAAGGATCGCTACTTATATTTGATTAAATATCCGTTAAATCAGCGGCTTACAATAATTCAATTGCTGCCACATAGAAAGCGTCTTTTCGGGAGAGGCTGTCGTTAGCTATGAGCGCCCGCCGTAGATTCCTATGCGCCATTAAATTTCTCGGTGGTCTAAGTGTTGTTAACTTCTGGTCTATACTGCTGACTTGCGAAAATCCTCTGAGATAGAAACATCGTCGCTGAACGGGATAAGAGTTCTAATGAATACTGTAAAAACGACAAAGTCTTCGACGCTAGCGCTAATTATCGGACCAGCGGTACTGATTGTAACCCTGTTAATACCTGCACCCGCCGGTATGGGGCATGAAGCGTGGTTGGCGTTTGGTGCAGCTATGTGGATGGCGATATGGTGGGCGACCGAGGCGGTGCCTATTCCGGCGACGGCCTTATTACCGCTCATTTTAGTGCCAGTATTGGGTGTTGCCAAGGTTGGAGATCTGGCCGACGCCTATGCCAACGGCATTATCTTTCTGTTTTTGGGTGGTTTTTTATTGGGTTTGGCCATGCAGCGCTGGGCTTTGCACCGCCGTATCGCCCTGAATATTTTGTTGGCGGTGGGCCAGCAGGCCAAGCGTCAGATTGCGGGGTTTATGATCGCTACGGCGTTTTTGAGTATGTGGGTGAGTAATACCGCGACGAGTATAATGATGCTGCCTATTGGTTTGTCGGTGATCAGCTTTCTACCCGAGGGTAATACCGGTGAGCGTCGCCGCTTTGCCGTGGCGCTATTGTTGGCCATTGCTTATAGCGCCAGTATTGGCGGCATTGCGACCTTAATCGGCACGCCGCCTAATGCGATGTTGGCGGCGTATTTAAAAGAGAATCATGATATTAGCATTGGCTTTGGCCAGTGGATGTTAATCGGTTTGCCGGTGGCGGCGGGTATGCTGTTGTTTTGCTGGTGGTGGCTGTGCCGCAAGGGCTTTGCGGGACTAGAAACTGCAGGCAGTCGTGATTTGCTGCGCGCCGAATTGCAGAAGCTGGGGTCACTTAGCGGCGCCGAGACGCGGGTCTTGCTGATTTTTGTCGGTACGGCGGCAGCGTGGATTTTCCGGCCATTACTAAATGATTATGTGCCGGGCATTAGCGACACGGTGATCGCGATGGCAGCGGGGGTGTTGTTGTTTACAGTGCGCTCCGGTGGCCCAGACTCCCAGGCATTGCTTGACTGGGAGAGTGCTGAAAAATTACCTTGGGGCGTGCTGCTGTTATTTGGTGGCGGCTTGGCGCTGGCGACCATGATCAAAGATTCTGGCTTGGCGGAGTGGTTGGCGCAAAACTTCTCGCTATTAAACGCTTGGCCCTTGTTCGCGGTGGTCTTGGTGATTGTAACGGTAATTATTTTTTTAACCGAGATCACCAGCAATACAGCCACCACGGCCACGTTCTTACCTCTGCTTGGCGCGCTAGCGGTAGCGCAGTCAGTATCGCCGCTGCTGTTTGTGATTCCCGCGGCCATTGCCGCCTCTTGTGCCTTTATGATGCCGGTGGCTACGCCACCCAACGCCGTCGTGTTTGGCAGCGGCGAAATCCGTATTAAAGACATGATGCATGCCGGATTCTTATTGAATCTATTTGGTATAGGCTTGGTCAGTGTTTTGGCTTACTACTTGGTACTAGCAATTTTTATCGCCAGCTAAACCCCTTAAGGTTTAAAGCGCTATTTTATTTGGAGAACAAAAAATGAATATTGCACTGATGTGTATCGGCCTGTTGGGCGCACTATGTATTGTGATGGGCATTGCGGTAACCGTGAATCGAATAAAGCAAAAGCAGGGCTCAGGCTGCCCCACGGACCCAAAGGATACCCTGCACAAGTATATCCGCGCTCATGCCAATACCATTGAGTTTGCACCGGTACTGATGGTGCTTATGTATATTTTGAGCCAGTCGCAAATGGCCGCTTGGGTGCTGTGGTCGATTATTCTGGTGACCCTATGCCGCTTTATATTGGTAGCGGGGTTAATCTTCCCCAGAACTATGTCACGGCCGAACCCTATCCGCCAGATCGGTGCGGGAGGTACATATATTTTTGGCTTGGCATTGTGTGTTGCGGTATTACAGTTGGCGGCGAATTAATGCTTAACACTTGATGGGAAACGGAAAATAGAAGGCGTGCCGAGGCTCGAAAGCATCACTCGCCTTTGGTATCTCCCTTTTCCCTTCCAAGGTATAGCAGTACTTCAACTGGCAAAACCCTAAGCTTGGACATTGCCAACGGAATGTTAATCGCTATTGAATTATTTTTACCTGCTTAGTTGCATTCCAAAGTGGCCACTCCGCATTGGCAGTGTATTTATTGGGATCTGCGGATTCAATAAAGCCGTGAAACGCTTTGCTTAACTCTGTGTGTATACTTTCTCTTTCTACTTCCTCGCTGGCACCCCAGGAGAAGTGAGTAAAGTTTTGCGTTCCTAGCCCAAAGTTTCCAAAGATAAAGGGCACATCTATACCATGGTAGGCACCAAATAGAGCGCGCCATGGCTCGGGCGTTTTTTGCCAATTAAACGTGTATTGGTAAACTGGAACCGATTGCTGGGTGAGGAGTGGCACAGCATCTTGGACCATACTCAAAAGCATTCTATTTGTGACCCATGCGCTTACCTTAAATTTCCAAAGATCACTTCGGCCGTTAAAGAAATCAGTTTGTTGCAAGGGCTTGTCGGTATGAATCATCTCCCAAATAGCGCCGTAATTTTTTTTGCTAAACTTTTTCAGTAAAAGCAGTGGTGCTTCATTTTGGGTTGTACCAATGAGGCTCGGAACTGCATTTACTAATGGTCCTGATTTGCCCACGGTAATCACGTGGCCATCTACGGCAATGCCAATACCGCCAGTACCTTGGGAGGCGCTGCTAATCTCAACCGCCGATTTACTGTATAGATAGCGTTTGAGTTCTTCTGCGCTGGTTGTATCAAGGTAATTTTGCAGATCGTCCTTCGCTGCAATGATGCCATCGGCGAGGAGCAAGTTAGTGAGTAATTTGTCATTCGTTTCCGCTAATTCTTCTTTGCTACTTTCTTGCGGTAGACCAGATAGACAAATCGACTTATGAAATTTGCCACTTGCCAGAGGTGAACGCATCAACGACCAAATACTCGTGCAGCCAGCAGAGTGGCCCATAACAGTTACGTTGCTCGCGTCGCCGCCAAAGTTCGATATGTTCTTTTGAACCCATGCCAGTGCTTTGATTTGATCTAATAGGGCGAAATTTCCGGAATCGTCAGCGGGATCGCCGGTTTGCAGTGCGGAAAGACTAAGGTTTCCGAAAAAGCCGAGACGATAATTTATGCTAACAAACACCGCATTAAGTTCTTTGGCTAATCGTTGGCCGTTGTAAAGCGGCAGCAGAGTTGCGCCGTGTATTCCGCTGCCGCCGTGAATAAACACAATAACCGGACGCGGCATTGTTGATTGCTTTGGCGCCCACACGTTTAGGTGTAGGCAGTCTTCGCTGCCGTAGGGGCGATCAAAGCTTGCGGCGTCATTACTGGTGTAAAAGTTGCCGAACTGGGCGCACGCGTCACCAAAGGCATTTGCTTGGCGCAGGCCACTCCATGGTTCGGGGTCCTGGGGAGCGCGCCAGCGCAGCTCCGCGATCGGCGCCTGGGCGTAAGGAATCCCTAAAAAGGCATTTACACCACTATAGGCAATACCGCTTACTAAGCCTTGTTCAATCGCGATGACGTTATTTGGCTGTGGGCTGGACGGGCTTTCCTCGTTAGCGACAGCCGACATCATAAATAAGCTTAACAGTGTCATTATGGTTCGCTTGGTGGCCTGGATATACGTAAAGAAAGTCATAATGTCCTCTGTAGAGTAATGACTGTGGCTAAAAATTACCGATGGTTGATCATGTATTGCTTGCCACGCTTTTCGGTATACTGCTCTCAACATTTGTGGCTGATTTATCGTTTTACAAGTTATCACTGCCTTGCCATTTTTATAGTGTATTGGACCTAATGGCGCGGTAATGGCACACGAATATAAGAATAGCGTTTTAGTGTTGCCGTCGGTTTTGCAATTCATTAAGTAGCGGATACATTACCCAGCGGTGATCATGTTCACCAATTTACCTGCACACGACGTAAAGGGCTGTCATTTACGGGACAGTTACAGTGCAATTAGCGAGGATAGATTATGAAATCCCAGGCGTTGGAGCTGATTCAC
>NZ_JBFJWS010000210.1:0-5580 GCF_041623545.1 Zhongshania sp.
CCTCAGCGTCAATGGCGGCATGGGCATCACCGGCGACCTGCCCTTTGGTGGTTACAAACAAAGTGGTATGGGCCGCGAGTGGGGTCTAGAGGGTATAGAAGAGTTCACCGAAATCAAAGCTATTGGGGTTGGCGTTCCAGCCTAAGATCGGTACGCCACACGATATTAGCGGGGCTAATCTCCCGCTAATATCGAATATTTTCAATATCTTAAATCTGTACATCGGCAATAATGACGCCACCCACTTCCTAGCTGCATCGCCAGCACCGTCTCCGCCACGCAAACTCATTCCCCCCTTTATAGATCAGCTTCACCGCGCCTTTGTCGCGCCGAAGATCAACAAAAGCCCGTTTAAAACACAGCCTCAACTAGCCGCATAAGCTGCCATTCGGCACCAACAACTGGCAGCGCTGAGCCGCGACTGAGCTATTTAAATTAAATATAGTTGACCACTCGTCAGCTTTTTGATAATTTCGAAAACACTGATTTTAGAAATAAAGTAACCGAACCCCTCGCTAGCGAAAACAGGAAACGAGCGACAGCGAGGCCACATCACTCTGAAAAGTGGGCCCGATGGACAATAGAAACACCAAGCCAGCTTCTGCGGTCACCGAGACACGCGGCCGCAAGCCAAGCGCAACCGCGGATAAAGCCATTTTAGACGCTGCTCGCGCAGTGCTACAGGAAACAGGTTATCCGGGCTTTACCATGAGTGCGGTCGTCAAACGCTCAGGGGTTTCCTCAGCGACCATTTATCGCCGCTGGCGCAGCTCACAAGAGCTCATTCTTGACGCTTTCAGGTCGATGACACCAATACTCGAGACGCCCGACAGCGGTTGTTTTGACAACGATCTATCAACCTTCTTAGACGACTTTGCCGCAGCCTTATCAGGTGTCGGTAGCTTTGTTGCACTGGACAAAATGGACTCACGAATCGAGCCACAGCTTCGGCGTGAAATTGCAGAAATTTTTACCGAACCAAGAAAACAAATACTCGCGGCCATCTTTGACCGCGCAGTGCTCAGTGGCGCTCTCAAGAAGCGACCTGATATTGATGACTGCTGGAATTTCATTGCCGGCCCACTTCATCACCGCATCAGTATTCAACAAAAAAAGTACACAACAACATTTGCCAAACAGACTAAGGCCTTTATCACCGCCGGGCTCTTTGCGCTGGCCAAGCAATAACAAACCTACTAGGAGACATTATTATGAACTGGACACCACCCGAAAGAAGTAGCTGGGTAGAACACTTTAACGCCATTAGCAGCAACCAAACGGATGGCGGCCAACACTTAATACCACTCGACGCGGACCAACTATTAGAAGATGCGCGAAATGCCACTGGGCTAAGCAATTACGGCGACGATTGGTTTCTCACGCCCTATCGTGTCTTGATAAAAGCACTAAATGAAGAAGCCAATATGAATGGCCTAGGTCGCTTTGTGGCGCGTTCAGAGATTCTGCGTACCTTGCAAGCTCGACTACAAGTTGAAGACCTGCTCAGCCGCCACCCAGAAATTCTCGAGCAGCCTGTCGCGCCGGTTCACGTTGTTACCGGATTGGGCCGCACCGGCACTAGCATACTGCATGAATTACTCACCCTCGATGAGGACAATCGCGTTCCTATTCAATGGGAAATGATGTATCCGGTTCCTGCCCCAGAAGCAGCCAGCTTTGCTGATGACGAACGCATTGCCAAGGCCGATCTCGAGATCCGTTTCATGGAAGCGGCTATTCCCGCCATTCGGACCATGCATGCCAATGGTGGCAACCTGCCCAACGAGTGCATATTTCTGTTTGCCTACTCATTTGCCTCAGAGCTATTTTCCGGCCGCTTTGATGTGCCGAGCTACGATATGTGGATGGCCACCAACGATTTAAGCCCCTCTTTTGCCTACCACAAACGCCTGCTGCAATTACTACAGTGGAAACACCCTAAAGCGCGCTGGGTACTAAAGGCACCAACTCATTTAAATCGCCTGGGTTACTTATTAAAGACCTACCCAGACGCTCAGATCGCCATCACCCACCGCGATCCCTTAGCCGTTATGGCTTCAGTGACAAACTTACTGTCCAGCCTTAAATATATTCACAGCGACACGATCAATTACCAAGCCGACCTCGGCCGCATCGCTTTCGGCAATAGCTACCTCTGCCAGCTTATGACCGATCAGCGCAAAGCCGGTGAATTACCCAAAGACCAAATTAGCGATGTGCTTTACGCCGACCTTATCAGCGACCCGGTGGCGGCGGTCAACAAACTTTACGCGCAATGGGGCATTCCCTTCAGCGAGGAATTCGCCAAAAAAATCCGCGAATATATTGACGCCAAACCCAAGGGTAAACACGGCTCCCACTCATACTCCTTCGCCGACACGGGCCTGAGCATTGAAGAAGAGCGGGCAAAGTATAATGAATATCAAAGCTACTTTGGTGTTCCCTCAGAGCTGTAAGAACGCGGCGCCAATAGGTAGCTTAAATTATGAATTGGATTCGTCGGGCACTAATTAGCCTTGTGATATTGGCTTGTGGAACAGCAATACTAGGACTTGTTTTGCAGGTATACCAAAGTAATCAAAAACCGAGTCTCAGTTCGCGGGATTTAATAAATACTCATACAGGGGAAGAACTTGTGGCTATAAAAAAAGATGCGACACCAACCCAAACCGCATGGCAGGCTTATGTGAACGCGCTGCAAGAGCAGCGCGAAAAACTACTACAACACCCCGCCGCAAGTGACGACGATATTCGCGCGCAAGGACTTTACGCCCTGCACAGCCAGGAGGCGTCGGCATTTAATATGTACATTGCACCAAGGCAGCAATACCCGGCCTTCGCGCAACTGGCCATGCCGACACCAATGGAATACTCATGGGGAATGCCCTGCCCAGATTTCCTTAGCCACATGGCGTTTATTGACGGCGCTCATACCTACCGAATACATGGCAATAAGAAAACTAATTTTTGGTCTACGCTACAGGTTTTTAGCGGCTTCTGGGGCGATGATGGTATCGGCGTCCTCGGCCATTTGGACTTTGATGAACTGGCCGCCAGCCAAGATGGCAGTTTTGAGATTTTTCTCGGCCCGAATCCGAAAGACGATGGCAAACAGTGGATAAAACTTGACCCAAACGCGCGCAACGTCATGCTCTCGCTACGCGAAACCTTTTATGACTGGGGAGCAAGTGACCCTATGGATTTGCACATAGAAGCACTAGACCGCGACGAAAATGCGCCGCAATTTTTTAGCGAGGCAGAGCTCGCGGCACGAATAGATAAAGCTCGGAAATTTGTCGAATACAACTACCAATTCATGATAGCCGCGCTAGATAAAATAATGGCGGGCAGTCGCTCCATTCATGAACTGCCCACCAACAACCAATTTCTACTGCCCGACGCCACGGCCGGCCAGCACGGTGGCAATCCGCTCGCCGCTTACGTCACCATGGTTTACGACCTCAAACCTGACGAGGCCCTGATCATTGATATGGGACCGGTCGACGCCCGCTATTGGTCTTTCCAGCTCGGTACGCTATGGGCACAGACCACGGACTTCATCTACCACCAAAGTTCCATTAACGGCCATCAAGCTCAACTCGATGCCGATGGTCACTTCAGAGCGGTACTGTCACTCACTGATCCCGGCGTCGCAAACTGGCTCGACCCAGCCGGCGTGGCAACCGGCATGGCCACTCTCCGCTTTTACAAATTCAAAGAAGTTGTAGTGCCCAGCACTAAGCGCGTGCCACTTAGCGAGCTCCGCAAACATTTACCCGAAGACACGCTATTCATTAGCGCAGAGCAACGCAAACACACCATGTTAAATAGACAGCGCGCCGCGCAAAAGCGCTACGGCCACTAAGCTTACCATTCAACTAAAGTGGAGCTGGGCAATCCAGACACAAAACAACAAGGCGAAGGCCACAACTGTTTTGTGTCGACTTGCTCACGCTCCCTGCCTGTCATTAAATCACTTACAATACAAAAACTGACCAAAGCAATTACGTAAGCACTGAGCCGCACGGAAACCATCTCGTCATTTACGCAACTTAGAATTCCATGCAATACTAGTCAGCTTGAGTAAATTTCAATGGCGCTTAATCCACTTTCTCAACACAAAATATGACTATGACTTTTGTAACACCAATTCAAAGATACAACATCACCTACCGGCCCAAACAATACGCGCCAGCGCGGTACATGAAGTGACGGCAACTAACGATACCCCAAAGCGTCGCCAGACACGCTCCATCGAAACAGAACAGCGCCTACTCGCCGCCGCCCGTTCACTTTTCTCGCAAACAGGCTTTCACGACACCGGAACCAATGATGTTGTTGCAAAAGCCGGTGCAACCAGAGGGGCCTTGTACCATCACTTTGCGGATAAGAGTATTTTATTCGAAGCGGTTTTTCGTCAGGTTGCCGGGGAATTTTATGCATCGGCGAACAAAGCTGCGGCACCGCTTTCGGGGGATCCTTGGAAGCAACTTATTTTCTCGGTTGGCGAATACCTGCGTCTTGTTGCCTCCAACAGTGAGTTTCAGCGGATTGTTTTAATCGACGGCCCAGTCGTTCTTGGCTGGCAGCAGTGGCGCTCAATTCAAACCGAGTACCTTTTAGAAGGGCTTGTTTATACCTTTAATATGCTAATTGATCGCGGCATTATCGCCAAACAGCCCACTGAACCACTGGCCAGCCTGATCATGGCCGCCCTCGATGATGCCTCCCTGTCCATTGCCCACTCTCGCACCCCCGAAGAAACACAGCAGCAGCTCACCGCCGCATTGCTGTCGCTCATCAAAGGCCTACAGATTCGGCCGTAACGACCATGCTTACAAACCGGCGGTAAAACGCCAAAAGCCCTGATATAGCCACCTCTAACGACTACTGTGATGCGAGCCCCAAGGCTTGACAGAGCCTAAATGCTCGCTGTAGTATTCATAAAAAAACAGGCTGCCTGCTTTTCATGGAGAATCAACCAATGCCCGCCACACTTGAAATGACACTTCCACAACCCACGTCCAGTATAGAACAAGCCGAAAAAGACATTGCCGAGCATGGCGTTGCCATTATTAGCGGCCTACTTTCTCCGGCCGAGCTAAAAGTGCTGAGCGACTTAGTAAATAGTGAAGCCGAAGGCGATCGCCGCGCCGGCCGCGCCGATGAGCCCTATTTCGCCGACACCTTGTTCGGTGCACCAACACAACGCGTCTGGGACCTACCCAGCCGCAATCAACTTTTTTGCGAATTGGCAGTACACCCAACAGTTTTAGGCCTAATAGAAAAATTTGTTGAAGGTCCTGTTCGTCTTTCAACCTTTTCTGCCAATATCACTCGCCCCGGTAGCACGGAAATGCCCCTGCACGCCGATCAAGGGACAAATCCACAGCCATGGGGCCCAAAACCCCACGGCCTAAATTTCATTTGGTGCATGGATGATTTCACCGAAGAAACCGGCGCTACCCGCATGGTTCCTGGCAGCCATAAACTCGGCCGGTCAGCGACGATCGAGGAATGGGAAACGCCGTCGGTCGCAATTGAAGCTCCGGCTGGCTCACTGATCGTTATGGAAAGCCG
>NZ_JBFJWS010000211.1:0-5579 GCF_041623545.1 Zhongshania sp.
AATAAAGCCCAGTACGGCCATGGAAGCAATCAAGCCCAGCTGACTAATCAACATCCAGCCCCGCCGCCGCCCCAAAAATGGCGGCACATAGCGATCCATCAGCGGCGCCCAGACAAACTTCCAGTTATAGGGGAAGCCAATAAGCGCGAACAGACCAATCTCGGTGAGCCCGACCCCTTCGCTGCGCAGCCACGCCGGCACCAACTGAATCAAAAAATACAGTGGCAAACCAGACGCTATACCGGTGAGCACACAAATAAACATATGGCGATTAAATATGGCTTGCTGCCAAGTAAGAGGCGCTGAATTGGGCTCTGGGTTTGATACTGGGGGCGAGGACTGATCAGTCATAGACGATTCCGCATTAAAGTGCGTTCATTCTGGCTTGCGGGGAGCAGAATGCAAGGGCGCTGTGTACCGCGCCCTTGCACAACACACATCAATCCCTAAAATTGGTAAATTGCAGAGGCTGATCCAGCTCTTCCGCTCGCAATATCGCCATGACCTCTTGCAGGTCGTCGCGCTTCTTACCCGTAACACGAACTTGCTCGTCTTGGATTTGGCTTTGTACTTTAAGTTTACGGTCTTTAATCAACTTAACAATTTTGCGTGCCACGTCCGATGTTAAACCGCTCTGCATAGTCACCAGTTGCTTTACTTGCTTACCCGCGCCTTTAACGTCACCCAACTCCATCGCCAAGGGGTCTATTTTCACTTTGATTAGGGCTGCGCGCAGCAAATCTTCCATTTGCTGTAATTGGAACTCCGCCTCAGCGAACATAGTCACAGTCAGTGCGTCGCGTTCAAACCGCGCATCCACACCCTTAAAGTCAAAACGAGTTTCAATAACTCGCCCAGCCTGATCAACGGCATTGGTAAAGATGTGCAGATCCACTTCGGAGACAATATCAAACGCTGGCATAGCCTAAATTCCTTTGTTATGTTGCGCCGCGCAGTTTAGCATCCTGAGACGGCGGACTGAATGTGTAGGGCGAGACAAATGTGCAAAAATCAACTGTGAGCAGCCCATCGACGCAAGTATGGTCAATTCTCGGCGCTGGTGCCATCGGCGGCCTGTGGGCCTGCTGCGCCCAGCGCAGCGGCTGCACAACTGAACTCATCTTTCGCGATCAAAGCAGTTTAGCGGCTTATCGCGAGCACGGCGGCATTGCCTTCACCGCAAATGAACAAACAGAATTACTCAATATCCCCGCCTGTTGTCCGCAAGCCCTAGTGCAGCCTATCCAGCAGCTGCTGATCACCACCAAAGCTCAGCAAACCCTCACCGCACTGCATGCGATTAAAGACCACGTCCAGCCCGATGCGATCATGGTATTACTGCAAAACGGCCTCGGTATTGCCGAACAAGTCCAAGCACAATTTCCTCAAGCACTGGTTCTGCAAGCATCAACCACAGAAGGTGCATATCGGCCTAAGCCCTTCTCCCTAGTCCACGCCGGGCGTGGCCAAACCTTGATTGGCGCGGCAGTATTACCAACGAACATTAAAGATCCGTCGCAGCAACTCACCGACATCGCCAAATCACTTAGCTATGCGCCCCTCAGCGTCACAGTGAGCGAGAATATTGAGGCCGTGCTCTGGCGCAAGCTGGCAATCAACTGTGCAATTAACCCCCTCTCCGTTATTCATCGCTGCCGCAATGGCGAATTACTGAATAAGCCCGAAGCCATGACGCAAATAGCCACTGTGGTCGATGAAATTCTAGCCCTTAGCAAAGCCCTTCACCTCGACGACAACCTCGCTGATTTGCATCAGCAAGTACTCGAGGTGGCTCGGGCGACCGCAAACAACCGCTCTTCCATGCTCCAAGACATTGAATCTGGACGGGAAACCGAGATTGAAGCGATCACAGGCCATCTGTGTCGGCTCGCTGCAAAACAGGGCTTAAGTCTCCCCTGTAATCAACAACTGCTCGACGAAGTTCGGCGCATTTCAACACAAAACCGTAGCTAAACGGTAACGATCTCCTGCCCCGTCGTTTGACAAAATATAGCCATGGCCTTAGAGTGCGCGCCACGTAATAGGTGCTCATACCCGCGTTATTCGCGGCGCTGAGTTAAACGGGAAGTCCGGTGAGATGCTGTTCACAACGACAGCAACAAGTCCGACGCTGCCCCCGCAACGGTAAGCTTCTGTCGTAAACCGACAAGGCAAGCCCGGAACCGGCCTAATGCGGATTCACCCGATGAAGCGGAGGGCTCCATCAGCGGTCGTATATTCGTATATAACCCCTACCCCTCCCTCATTGCTTCCTTTACTAGCTTTGAGGTTAATCATGAAAAAGTTCACATCACTCACATTAGGTAGCGCCTTAATACTGGCGGCCGCTGACGCGTCAGCCCAGACCCACAACGGTATGGAAACCACCATTGTCACTGCGACCCGCACCGAGCAATCTATTGCCGACAGCTTGGCGCCGGTAACGGTATTTGAGCGCGCCGATATTGAGCGTATTCAGCCAGTAGACTTGCAAGAACTGCTGTCTCGTGCGGTGGGCGTCACCTTCGTCCGCAACGGCGGGCGCGGCGCTAACACCAGCTTATTCCTGCGCGGCAACCAGAGCAATCACACCCTGGTCTTAATCGACGGGGTACGCATTGGTTCCGCCACCCTCGGCAGCCCATCGCTAACAAACCTCCCACCTGAGCTTATTGAGCGCGTTGAAATTGTGCGCGGCTCCCGCTCAAGTCTGTACGGTTCAGAAGCCATTGGCGGCGTGATCAATATTATCACCCGCAAATACCACGACACCGACGGCGTAAAGCCCTTACTACAATTGGGCATTGGCACTCAGGGCAGTAGTAAAGTTCTCGCCGCAGTCAGTGGCGGCAACAAGCAGAGCCAATTTAACTTAAGCGCGCTGCAGGAAAACACCGACGGTGTCGATAACACCGAAGGCAAAAGCGGTGTTCACGGTGACAAAGACGGCTTTGAACAAACCGCTTACAACCTCACCCTGAGCCATAAAATCAATGAGCGCGCCAGCTTATTCGCGCTCTATCAAACAAGCAGCAGTGAAAGCGACTACGACAATAACTGCTACGGCACTGGCTTTGTTAAATACAGCTGTTCACCTTACTCAAATAGCGAAGTGAGTGTCGCGAATGTCCGTGGCGAATTCCAACTATTGCAAAACTGGTTACTGACTTTGTCGGCCGGCGAGTCAAAAGACCAATCCCAAATTGACTTTCACTACATTGAGCCCGGCGCCATCGGCGTAAGTGGCGATAATTTTGACACCACCCGCAATATCTACAGTGTGCAAAATGATTGGCTACTTGGTAAAAATCATGTACTCACGCTGGGCTATGAACGCCTGCTCGACGAAGTGAATAGCAATCTTAACTACGGCGAAGACAGCCGCGCCAACAAGGCGGTATTCGCCCAGTGGCAGGCCAACTTCGGTATTGTTGATCTGACCATCGGTGGCCGCAACGACGATAACGAACAGTTCGGCACTTACGATACTGGCAATGCCTCTATCGGGATTCAAGTCGCCGAGCCCGTTAAAATCATTGCCACCTACGGCGAGGGCTTTAACGCGCCAACCTTTAACGATCTGTATTACCCCTTCTATGGCGTGGCGAGCTTAGAGCCAGAAACCTCAGAAAACCGAGAGTTAGAACTGCGGGTTGATCAAGGCTGGGGCGCGTGGAGTATTAGCTATTTCAACAACGACGTAGACAAGCTTATTCAGTACAACCCCGCCACCTTTGGTCCAGATCAAATCAAAGGCGCCGAGCTAAAAGGACTTGAACTCAGCGCATCAACCAGCGTTTACAACTGGAATATTGACGCCAACGCCACCCTGCTTGATGCGACGGACACCAGTACCGGCAAAGATTTGCGGCGCCGGGCCAGCGAGCAATTCAACCTTGATGCAGATCGCCAGTGGCAGCACTGGGGTGCCAGTGCGAGCGTACGCTTTGTCGGCAAACGCTACGAAGACACCGCCAACAAAGATGAACTGGGAAGCTATACCTTGGTCGACACCGCCGTGTCCTACCGTTTTAATGAGCAAGTCAAAGTTAATCTAGCACTGAAAAACATCTTTGACCGCGAGTATGTCACTGCGCGGAGTTTCAGCCTTGGTGACTATCAATCCATTGGCCGCGAAGCGATGCTGAGCATCACTTATACGCCAAAATAAAGGTATCATTGGTCTTTGTCTTCCACGCGGTCACGTTTAACACTGACCGCGTACTTTCTAACAGGTGACACCATGACAAGCCTAAGCGACGAAGAAAAACACCAGAAACGCATGCAAATCAAAAAGGCCATGATCGACGAAAAAGTCGCGCAGGCCACCGAGGAGCGCGGGGTCCTTATCGTGCTCAGCGGCCCCGGCAAGGGTAAATCCAGTTCGGGTTTTGGCACCGTTATTCGCGCCCTAGGCCATGGCTACAAAGCCGCAGTGGTGCAATTTATAAAAGGCACCTGGGATTGCGGCGAGCGTAATTTTATTCAGCAGCGCTGCCCCGAAGTGCCTTTTATTGTAATGGGGTCCGGCTTTACTTGGGAAACCCAGAGCAAAGAACAAGACCGCGAAGCGGCCCAGCAAGCTTGGCAAAAAACCAAGCTGCTATTGCAAGATGAAACTATTCATCTGGTATTGCTCGACGAAATTACTTACGTTTTAAAATACGGTTATCTCGACGCCGAAGAAGTTTACGAAGCCCTGCGCAATCGCCCCCGCGAACAGAGCGTGATTGTCACCGGCCGCGGCGCACCCGTGCCACTCAAACAATTGGCCGATACCGTGTCGATGATCGACGACACCAAGCACGCTTTTCACAACGGTATAAAAGCCCGCAAGGGTGTGGAGTGGTAGCAGTGAAATCCGCTATCGCTTTCGTGCTCTCCGCCTTTTTTACTACTGGCTCTGCCATTGCCGATATCTGTGTACAAGATGACAGCGGTGCAGACGTCTGCCTGAGCAAACCCGCCCAGCGCATTATTGCTTTATCCCCCGGTGCAACCGAGCTGATCTACGCCGCTGGCGGCGGTGATCAAGTCATTGCCGCAGTGAGCTATTGCGACTACCCCGAAGCGGCAAAAGCACTGCCCCGCGTAGGCAGTTATAATCGCTTTGACCAAGAAGCGATACTGGCACAAAAGCCTGACTTGCTGATCGCCTGGATTGAGGGCAACCCCGCCGAGCAATTGGCAAAATTAAAATCCCTTGGCCTCACTATTTATTACACCCAACTCAATGATTTTGACGATGTAAGCAGTAGTCTGGAGCGGCTCGGTAAGCTCGCCGGCACCGAGGATCAGGCCAAAATCGCTGCCGATAAATTCCGCGCCGGTATTGCCGAATTAGAAAATCGCTACAGCCAATCAGCGCCAGTGACCGTGTTCCAGCAAATTTGGAGCAACCCCCTCATGACCGTTAATAATGAGCATATTATTAGCGAGGCCACCCGCATATGCGGCGGCGTAAATGTGTTTGGCGACTTGCCTAATCTCAGCGCCCGCATCGACAACGAAGCGGTACTGGCCGCCGACCCCGAGGCGATTATCGCCGGTGGCATGGGCGAAGAAAATCGCGACTGGCT
>NZ_JBFJWS010000212.1:0-5547 GCF_041623545.1 Zhongshania sp.
GACTTCAGGTGCATTGATTATTGGTGTAAATGAAGTACCGCCAATATGTCCTAGGGATGACAAGCTAAACCCACCGCCCGTCATTTCAGTCATCGCTAAGCCTTTAGTACGGGCTTTTTCAGAGATGAAAACTATTTCTTCAGCGATTTCAGCCATGCTCTTTTTATCGCAGTCGCGAATAACCGGCACTAGCAAACCGGAGGGAACATCGACCGCAATACCAATGTGGAAATAATTACGAGTAGTGAGGGTTTTACCGTCGGCACTAAGCGCACTATTAAACTGCGGGTATTGCTGTAATACGGCCACCGAGGCCTTGATTAAAGCCGGCAGTAAAGTACGTTTTTGATCTGGGTTGGCGCTATTCCATGCCTTACGACGCGATTCAAAATTGGTGACGTCGACATCATCGTTATGAGTTACATGGGGGATCATCGTCCAATTGCGAGCCATAACACGGCCCACATATTGCTGCACACGCCCTACCGGCTGGGTTTCAACAGGACCATATGCAGACAAGTCGTCTTCTGGCCAGGGCAACATCGGCGCACTTTTTTCAGTCATTTACTATCTCCAATCGCTAAATTAATTCTTTCAGAGAAAGCTTATGCAATAAATCGCGCGCCCAAGTCACCCTAAGCTGCAGCTTACTTTGCGACCTTGCTCGACGATTTCGCTTTAGCTTTCGTTTTCGTTTTTGCCTTACTTATAACGGCCGCATCAAGCTCGGGGAACATTTCCTTACGCATGGCGCCGTAAAGGTTATAGCGAAGCGCCTCATCAGTGTAGCGATCCGCCATTTTTTTCAATTCCGCCGGGCTATTAGCATGAGCATGAGCCCATACCGGCCACAGAAATACGCCAACCAGCATCCGTATTGCGTGCACTTCAGTATCGATACCTGGCTGAGCAAGTTCAGTCACCGCAAAGCGGTCAACATGAGCCTTATATTGCTTCCAGAAAGGATCATCAGAAGGCTGGCTAGAGCTCAATAAATCAAACAACCAAACTCGACCGAATTCGGGGTTTGCCATGGCAAAATGCGCCAATTTTTCCGGCACTGAGCGCGGGTCTCGACGACTCGCGTGCGCCTCATCGTCCGGGTCACCAAAGACTTCAAGACAAAGCTGCTCACTGACCCATGCCTTTGTTGCATCCAAAAGCATTTCGCGGGTCGGAAAATGATGGTAAGCAGTGCCCCGATTGATCCCAGCAAGTTGAGCGACCTGAGATACGCTAAGCCCCTCAGGCCCATCTTTAGCCAATAGCTTTCCGGCAACTTCAAGTATTGCCCGGCGCGTCCCTTCGGGATCCCGACGTGCTTTTTTCGGCTTTGCTGTTGTTGTTTCTTCGCTCAAAATATTACCCATACCAGTGTATTAACTTGTGTTAATGATGCCCGATATCAAAGAATATTGCACGAAAACTGCAACTTTGCTCACTTCCCTACTTCTACCACTTATTAATTATTTACAAATAAAAACAAGTGCTTGCGGCGGCTTTTCCGGCAAGGCCCGAAAATTCATGTGAATATTACGGGCAAAGCTAGAGGCGTTTATTCCACCCCGCACTCGGCACTAAATTTACATGCTCGCGATCAGATCCGTTCAATAATTATTGCTGGTGCCATTCCACCCGCTGCACACATCGTAATTAAGCCGCGCTTTAGATTACGTCGTTCCAATTCATCCAACACAGTACCGATCAACACCGCACCGGTAGCACCAATGGGATGGCCAAGCGCGATCGCACCGCCATTAACATTAATCTTGTCGCGGTCAATATCCAGATCACGAATAAACTTTTCAACTACAACCGCGAACGCTTCATTCACTTCCCAAAGATCAATATCGTCTTTGCTCAAACCCGCCTTTGCCAATACCTTTAAGGCAGCGGGGCCTGGGGCATTTAGCATTAAGGTCGGATCATCACCGATATTGGCTGTGGCGACGATTCGCGCCCGCGGCTTTAAACCGTGCGCCTTCGCGTAGTCACCCGAGGCGAGTAACAGCGCGGCAGCACCATCCACAACGCCAGATGAATTACCGGCATGATGGAAGTTCTCAATCTTTAGATCGGGATAGCGCTGATTGATGAGCTGCCGAAAGGTCGGGCTATCTGCACTCAGTGCAAAATCCGCAATTACTCCAAAGCTGGGTTTTAATGCAGCAAGGTCCGCTGCCGTAGTCGATGGGCGCGGGTATTCTTCATGATCTAAGACGGTGTTACCGTCATCGTCGAGCACTGGAATTAGGGATTTATTAAAACGTCCCTCTGCGATAGCCTGCGCCGCCCGACGCTGACTTTCTAGCGCAAATGCATCTAACTCTTCCCGTGTAATACCTTCCATTGATGCAATTGCGTCAGCGCACAAGCCTTGATGTGATTGGGGGTGGCGTTTCTGCAGGCGCTCATTGCCAGTACCCATGCTTAAAGGCTTAAAACCAGCTTCACGCTCCTGGGCACCCACCGTGGTGATAAGTGACATCATTTCAGTGCCACCAGCAATAATAAGGTCTTCCATGCCCGACATAATCTGTCCAGCCGCCAAACTCGTTGCGGTGATCCCGCTGCCGCAAAAGCGATCAAGTGTCACGCCGCTGACACGAACATCAAAGCCCGCGTCTAAGGCCGCCATGCGGCCCATATCACCACCTTGTAAACCCTTTTGCGCGCTGGTGCCCCAGATTACGTCGTCAATATCAGCAGTATTCAGGTTATTGCGTTCTTGGAGTGCTTTGAGCACAGTGGCCGCAAGATGCTGAGGGTGCATATGGGCAAGCGCCCCTTTACCCGGTTTACCAATACTACGTGGCGTACGGACGGCGTCGATAATATAGGCTTCGGGCATTACAGGCTCCTATCGGGATATAAATTAGGATTTCCAGAAAATACTCTGAAAATCTAAAGCATAATTATACACCCAATATAACAACTATTCGACAATGTTGTCTAATAAAGATCACCCCAAATTATCGCACAACGCACAGACCACTCTTACTGCTTATTATTCCCATAGCCACCTATTCACACATCGCCATTAAAAATATTAGCAAGGCTCTGCAAGCGATTAAGAATCGCTGACTGCATCCCACTCTAGGGGAAGACGATCAACCCCGAACACTCCCCCGGTATGAAATGAGTAATGCTCGCCACTAGCAATGCGGATGTTTTTAAACCTGCTCAAAAACGCTTCAACCACGGTCTTTAGTTCGCGTCGTGCAAGATGAACACCCAAACAAAGGTGCGGGCCGGTTGCAAAAGTTATATGCCGCGCACGGCGGTCTATATCCACAACATGCGGATTGTCATAGACCCGGGGATCGCGCGCTGCCAAAAACGTCGGGAACAGCACCCAATCCCCTACCCGCATGTCAACGCCGTGAAAATGAATATCCCTCTTTACTTCACGGTGTGTTGTTGCAACCGGGTAGGCTCGCATCAGTTCCTCAACGGCCTGGGGAATATCCTGAGGATTAGCGCGCAAGCGCTCCTGCAACGGATTATCCAAGGCCAAGTGGCGAAGTATCCAACCCAAGGCGCTAAACACCGTGTCCAAGCCGCCAATATAAAGGAGATAACACATACCCATAATTTCACCCTCACTGAGAGGGCTGCCATTATCCATACGCGCAGAGAATAGACCTTTCATTAGATCCGTCGTTGGATTATTACGCTGCTCTTCAACATAAGTCTCCATATAAGTGAGAACCGATTTCATCGCGGTAAACTTTTTCATCGGGTCTGCAGCTTGAATCATTACCCTTTCCCACTCGAGAAAGTCATTCAACTTATCTCGCGGCATACCCATAAAGTCGAGGAAAATATAAGATGGGAATTGCTCCGCAAATTCACTAATAAATTCACACCCACCCAGATCCGCAAATTTTGCAATCAAGGTATCGCAGACCTCTCTCACCGAGACATCAAGCTCTGCCATCGCCCGCGGCGTAAAAAATGGATTGAGAATTTTTCGATAAGCTTGATGCTCCGGAGGATCGTACTCTAGGGGATTAAGCTTCCAATCAACACCCAATAAGGCAAGATTCTGTCTGTCACTTGAAAATACATCCGGTGCTAAATACGCCTCTTGGATCAGTGCGTGCCGAGTCAGTACCCATGCCGGCTTACCAAGCACCGCATTCTGAGCCCAAATAATATCTGGGCCATTGTGCAGCCTAGCGCCAGCCAAATACGGGTCATCCAGCTCCCGCGTAAACTCATCAATGCTATGTCGCCACACCAAATTCTCAGGTACGTGATCTGGCACATCTACACCAACAGGTCGCGTAGGATCAGTAGTCATATTCAATCACCTCAAATAATCGTCAAAGGCAAAGCTTTCGCCAGAAAGGCGACGTGCGCGACGCTATGTGAGCGCCTTTGCAATAGGTAAAACGTGTCCGTAATTTTATATTATGCTTTGCATTGCAGAGTAATTAGCGTGCACCTTACTGTCAAGAAAAGAAGAGGCACCACAAACAAGCGGTGAAACAAACCCGTATAGCAACACCTTATAACGAGCTATTTAAGTTTAACCATGGCCGTCGCGCACATTCACTGCAGGCACCCATATCCCGAATGGCTCAACAATACACCGTCTGCTATTATTCCTAGCCACTAGGATGCAGAGGAAAAGCCAACGCAATGCCGCCATCACCGCCCCAAAATAACGACACTAAAAAGTCGACAGTACAACGGCGCAAATATAATAGCCCTCTACGTCAACAGCAAAGCGCAGAAACCCGCGCACGCGTCATTTCCGCTGGCGCAGAGCTTGTTCATAGTTTTCCAACATGGGATTGGACCAATTTAACCGCCAAGGCGGTAGGTGACCGCGCGGGTGTGAGCGAGCGAACCGTGCAGCGCCATTTCCCTACCGAACGCAAACTGCGAGACGCCGTGATCCAACGCTTAGTTGAGGATTCTGGCGTGGGCCTAAGTAACTTAAAGCTCGGGGATTTCGCGAACGTTACCGCTACAATGTTCCAATACCTGTCCTCCTTCTCGACCGCGCAAACCGTCGTCAATGACGACCCCA
The DNA here is from genome assembly GCF_041623545.1 of Zhongshania sp. GTDB lineage: Bacteria > Pseudomonadota > Gammaproteobacteria > Pseudomonadales > Spongiibacteraceae > Spongiibacter. The sequence continues at coordinate 5,042 of NZ_JBFJWS010000212.1, forward strand.
CCTTTGCATCTATTGATGAAATTCGCCGCGACGCACTTTTGAAGGCAGTGGCCTCAGAAACACCAGACTGGTCAGCAAAACACCAAGAGACGGCCGCCGCGGTACTCGACATTCTGTGGAATATGCCGCCATACGAACGCCTAATTCAAGCTTGGGGTTTTGAACCAGAAAGGGCTGTCGACACATTAACTTGGCTGATAAAGCTTATTGAAGAAGCAATTCGCAACGGTAAGGCACCCAATACACGCTAGCAAAACACCCACTCTCAGCATGGAAATAGCACCGACGGCTAGGTATTGCGTCGAACTCACGCCAGTATAATGCGATTAGCCATAGCGATCACAACAAAACAACAGTGTCGTTGATTTATGAAATGCAGATCAGTTACCATCAGGGCTAAAATTATCATAATGAAGAGGCCCCGCGATGTCGGAGCATATTGATCCGCCTACTGATTTCCGCTCTGACACACCCTACCCCGCCCCTAGCGTGGCCTGGTATGCAAC
>NZ_JBFJWS010000213.1:0-5534 GCF_041623545.1 Zhongshania sp.
GAAATTGCGCTGATTCAAGGACCCACCAGAAATGCTATTGCCGTCGGCAACTTGCGAGAAAGAGGCGCCGCTGGACTCGTCGGCACCGTAGCGCAAGCCAAAAGTGCCGGTTAAGCGCTCGGTAAACGCCCAGTTAAATTGGGAAAATATCGCGAAGGAGTCTGTTTCGGCGTCGGTTCCAGAAATATAGCGCTCCCGCTCAAAGCCGCCAATAATTAAGCCGCTGGTGTCTACCGGTAGACCGAGTAGCACTGGGTCAACGGGGAACTGAAAGTTTTGCACGATGGCGCCGGCACGGCCAAAGGCAATAAGGCCGTTTAGATCGACATCTATTTCTTGGAAAACGCTGTTGGTAGAATGCTGGGCGAATACACCAACCACCATATCGAGGCTATCTCCCCAGTCGAACGGCGGTGCTATTTCACCGGCGAGCCTCACTTCCAGTGAGGTAGATGAGTAAGGGTTTCCATCGGGCGGCTCATTAAAGGCCACTAAGTTTACTGGGGAGTAATCAACGTCTAATGAGTAGGGAATGATGACTTCAGACCAGGCTGCAATGGTGGTGAGTTCCGGAGCCTGAATACCGAATAAACTATCTGGCCGCCAGGTGAAACTGAGTGATGCTGCTTGGACTTCTCGGTCTGAGCGAGTTGGTGAGTCGGTGGAGGTATTTTGGTCGTAGGCGTCTGCTTCAACTTTGGGGTCGTATTCGCGAAATACCCGCAGGCTTCGCTCACTGGCCTTGGTTAAAGACTGGGTATAGCCCTTGGTCAGGGACTCTGCGTAGAGGCCAGTAAAGTTGGCGGAAAGCGTATCGCTAATTAGCCACGCTAATTTCAGGCGCAGGGCTTTGTCGTCTTGGGTCTGTTGTTCATTGCGGGTGCTGTTAAATTCCAAGGTGTCGGCGGCGGTGACACGCATGGCGATGCGGGCGAGGAGACTGTCGCCGATCAGCGGGCCAGACAAGGCCGCCTCTACAGTGCTACTTTTAACATCTTCCCCGCGGCCGAACTTGATGAATCCCTCTGGCTCGGCGGTCGGGTCCATGGTGTGAAAATTTAATACGCCGCCTAAGGTGTTTTTCCCAAATAGGGTGCCTTGGGGGCCACGCAGGACTTCCAGTCTGTCGATATCAAACACGGCATCCTGGGCAAAGGTTGAGCGGCCATAGGGTACATCGTCAATGACTAAGCCAATCGACGGTTCAAAGCCAACGCCTAATGGCGGTGTGCCGAAGCCGCGAATGGTGATCGTGGTGTATAGCGCCAGCGAGGCATCAAAGGTGACGTTGGGTATGTAGCGAGTAATTTCACTGACATCAGCAATACCGGATTCTTGGATGAAATCTGAGCTAATAACCGATATGGATAAGGGCACGTCCTGAGCGCTTTCGGCCTTTTTGTTGGCCGTAACAATCACTTCCTCGATTACTCGAGGGCTGGCAGCCAATGCCGATCCGTTTACGCCAGTAATCAGCATGCAAAGCAATGTGCAGCAGGTCTTGGTATAACGCGGTGTATGTGAGTGCTTGCTCATTGATTTCCCTATGTATTTTATTGTCGGGTGTACAACCGCTAAAGATAGTGTGGCGGGCCCCTAGAGTTATTAGCTTACTCCGCCAATATTGTCCACGGGCGACAAGTATCGCTAAGGGAGTGTCTAGGATGTGAGCGGTCGCAGAATACCGGTCAATTCCTCCCGCTTTTCTAGGACTGCACAACGACAGATGGAAGCTACTACCGCTTCTTTATGAGCTAAAGCATTACATGTAATGGCAGACCGAAAATCGTACTAGCTTCGGCAGCCTGAGATTTAAAGGCGACTGATCACCGTATTTATGGCCCCCCCCGTTTACCGGGTCTCGGATAGAAGTCGCTATTCTGCTGCGAGTTTATCCACTGCGAATCTGCAGTAATAAAAAATCTGAACTTGGTTCTCTTCGCCTTCATTATTTTTGCTTTACGGTGCGTTGCGAGGAGTCTGCAGGAATAACAGCATTTAGTGAGCGGAAACACTAATTAGCTCTGTGCCTGTAGTTATCGCGATGTCTCGTAACAGCTTATTACTTATGTAGCTCCTCCCTCAATTTTTTTCGAACGCCCATCAGCATCTTGCCAAATGTATTTTCACCACGCATGTCGCGCCCGCTGCCCCAAAAATAGTCGTATTGGCTAAGGTCTTTAATTTCCATGTCGCCGGAATCCAATAGCAATTGAGCTACTTCCGCATGAGTGCGACATTTAATGTAGGTGGCGCGGGTCATGTAAGTCACGCTCGTTTTCTTCCAATCTTTGCGGCGCTGATGGCGCCGACTCTTGCCGAGTTTGGCTGCATCAGCTGGGTGAGGAGCTAAGCGGATCTGTTCGCGATAGTCGGCGTCGTCAAATTTCATTGCCTGATAGTAGTGTTCGACTGACGGCCACTCCAAACCATCCAGTTCAAAATCGGTTTTAGCATAGGAGGCCAGTAACTGATTGGGGTCATTGCGCGTCAGCGAGAGCAATTTCTTCTCATTTTCGTCAAATAGCATAGAGAGTTTCCATGTCAAACCGCAGTAGGGGATATAGTATATAGACTTCTGAACACGAGCGGTCATCTCATCGCTTATGGAATAAGCGGAGCTGTACGCCAATATAATTGTTTGTCTAATTTCAACAATTTAATCGTCGAAATTGATTGAGAGATAGCACGTATTTCGACCATGTAGCTCACCCGATACGTTTAAATTTAGTGTTGCCAGTTGGATGTCACTTTTCGCGAGCTGTATTTTTCGGAATCATAAAAATTATTGATTCGCTTAGATCGAAAAATTCCATAGTGAGTCTCTTTGTAAATAGTTAATGGAAGGTCACGGGGTGATCTACTTGGCCGCATTGACAAGGCGAAGCTATAGAAATACTCTGCCTTACAAAGTGAAAATGCAAGTTGGGGTGGTTATGACAGATGTTGAGCATGCTCTATCGCAGATAGCTAGCATCCGTGCGCAGGTGGCTGGAAGCACTCGATTTTCGGGTATAGCGCCTATTTCTAATATGTTGACTGGCTTCTTTACAATTTTAGTAACGCTTTTTTTTAGTGACCAAAAGACTTTGCTTGAGCCAAGTCGCTTTGTACTTTTCTGGGGCGGCTATTTGTTATTAATGACTTTATTTGGCACCGTAAGTACCACAGTAAGGGCTTATCGAGTACATGGCAAAAGAGCTCCATACATGCTGGCCGCTGCTCTGCATCGTGTTTTTCCGTTTTTCGCTGCCGGAGGCACTATAAGTTGGATCGTTTGTAATTTTTCAGTCGAAAGTATCATGCTTTTGCCTGGGCTGTGGCTGATGTTTATTGGCATGGCTGGCTTTTCTATGATGACCATACTACCTCACGCAATTATAATTGCTTCGGCATGGTTTTTCTTGTGGGGCGCCATTGTGATGATGCTCGGTGTGCAGGCCGAGGCGGTTTCACATTGGATGGTCGGAGTACCATTGGGGGGCGGCCAGATAGCTGTTGCAATAATTTTGCGTAGGTCAGAAGGAGTAATAAGTGTCCAAAAGTAAAGCAGAAGCCCCCTTTGCTTACAGTGGTTTAGATAGGATTTTCCACGAAAAGGCACGACTAGGGATCGTTAGCTCCCTTGTGGGGACTCCGGATGGCCTTACATTTTCTGATTTAAAATCCTTGTGTGGGCTAACGGATGGTAATCTAAATCGCCATATGCAAGTACTCGAGGATGCGGGTTATCTCGACGTGGTAAAGGGGCATGATGGTCGTAGACCACAAACTCGAGTCTACCTAAGTAATTCTGGTCGAAAGGACTTTTCTGCGTATTTAGAAGTTTTAGAAGATGTCCTTCGTAAAGCGGCGGGTGCTAATGCGGAAAATAAACATCGCCGTAAAGTGTTGAGTTAAAAGTTACCTTTCGGTATTTGCTTAAAAATTTTCAGAATATGTATGTTTTGGTCAAGGCTGAGTCTAAGGACATTCTAGGGCGTGGCGATTTGGAATTTTAATCATCTCTGCACACACCGGTGATGCTAGATACTTTATTTCGGATGAAACCTGAAGACCCATTTATGGTACGCGATCAACAATTTTCCCGCCTTGCTTTTAATATCTATGATTAGGTCGAACAAGCTACGATTGGTGTATAGCACTTAACACTGATCGGCTCTCAAAAACGCTTTTATAGTAAGCTGGCTCGGGCGCTTTTCATTTACAGTTTAATTTACAATTGAATATCGCTAAAAGTGATGTTCGGCAATTAAAATCATGGAATGGACTCATGTAGAATACATTCCTGCAATAGTGTGGTCTCTTTATTCGGCCAGTTTAACGATGTGGGCGCTTGAGGCGGTTGAGCGTGATATTCTATTGCAATATATAAACGCTAAGGAGTAAGACCTTGCTCAAATGTGAAGTAATAGAACCGAAAGGCGCGCACGACGCTACTGTGATTTGGCTGCATGGGCTGGGTGCCAGCGGTCACGATTTTGTTCCAGTGGTACCTTACCTTGGTTTGCCAGAAAAACACGGTGTTCGCTTTGTTTTCCCCCATGCTCCAGAGATTCCTGTCACGATAAATGGCGGCATGGTGATGCCGGCGTGGTACGACATACTTGCTATGTCGATAGAGCGCGAAATCGACCTAGTGCAAATAGAGTCGTCTGCCGCGGCGGTGAGAGAGTTAATTCAACGGGAATTGGATGCCGGTATAGCGAGCGAGCGTATTGTGTTGGCGGGTTTTAGTCAGGGCGGCGCCGTGGTGTACCACGCAGCTCTTTCCTACCCTAAGCCCTTGGCGGGCTTAATGGCCATGTCGACCTACTTCGCAACGGCCAAGGAAGTGACGCTCTCGGACGCGAATAAATCGCTGCCGATTCATATTTTTCATGGCACCCAAGACCCTATGGTGCAGGAATCGATGGGGCATACTGCTAATCAAATTTTGCAAAGCATGGGCTATAAGCCAAAATACCTCAGTTATCCCATGCAGCACGAAGTCTGCAATGAGGAAATTGTCGATATCGGCAACAGCCTCAAAGAGTGGCTGAAACTCACTTAAACTGGCATCTGGGCAGAGAGGGCAACAGTCGTAAATTGGGGTTTTTCTCATAGCTGGAATTTGGCGTGGTCACAAAATGGTCACGTTTTGGTCTCAAATCGGATTTTGACCAATATTGATAAGTAAATAGGCGAGGCTGATTGAGGCGGGAAACCCTCTCTGTTATAGTGTCGCGCTTCGTGAAGTACCCATTTCGCGCCCGTAGCTCAGCTGGATAGAGCGCTGCCCTCCGGAGGCAGAGGTCAGAGGTTCGAATCCTCTCGGGCGCACCATATAAATCAAAGAGTTACCCGCCAAAAGCCATTGTAAGTGCGCGCAAAATTCTTTTTAACCCCATATTAAGTCCATTTGAGCGGACCCAGCGCCTCTACCTCAGAAGGCCTACGCCAAGATTAATGCGAGTCTTGACATGGACTGTAGCAACGAAATAGCCTTGGTTTTCGCTCACCAGCGGGCGGTGCTTTGGACCTGCGCGGTTATC
>NZ_JBFJWS010000214.1:0-5521 GCF_041623545.1 Zhongshania sp.
AAGAAATTCGGTTCGCAGGGTAAAAAGACTGCTGTGGTTTCAACCATCAACGGTGATGCCAATGTCCCGTTCTACAAAGAACTGGCTAACCAGGGCCTCTCTGCAGAAGATATTCCAGTAGTGGCGTTCTCTGTTGGTGAAGAAGAACTGTCTGGCTTTGATACTGGCCCGCTAGTTGGTCATCTTGCCGCGTGGAACTACTTCATGAGCGCAGATGCGGAAGTTAACGACGCGTTTATTGATAAATGGCTGGCCTATATCGGCGATGCTAAGCGCGTCACCAATGACCCAATGGAAGCCACCTATATTGGTTTCAATATGTGGGTTAAGGCAGTTGAAAAAGCGAAAACCACCAAAGTAGATAAAGTACACGATGCCTTGATCGGTATTAGCGTACCGAATCTGACTGGCGGCATGGCGACGATGCTACCTAACCACCACCTGACAAAGCCAGTGTTGATCGGTGAAATTCAGGAAAATGGTCAGTTTGATATCGTATGGCAAACCGAAGCCGCTGTGCCCGGTGATGCTTGGACTGACTTCCTGCCTGAAAGTGCAAAGCTTGAGGCCGATTGGCAGAACCCGAAAATCATGTGCGGTAACTACAATACTGAAACCAAGAAGTGCTCAGGTCAAAACTACTAAGCCTGCTTAGCGAGGTCGCTCGCTGAATAAAGGAAGTTCCTCGGACTTCTTTTCAAAAGATACCCCGCCACACTCTGGCGGGGTATCTATAGCAAATGGATGTTTCAATGAAGCTGACTCATATCGATACGCAGTCCGTATTCCGATTTATATTATTTTGCCTAGTCATTTCTCTGCCTATGCAAGGCACTGCTGCGCCGATTGCGATGGCAGGCCAATCTAAAATTCAAAGTGAAGATGCGGCGCTTTTGCTTAATGACTTCATTACGGTAAAAAGCACCATCGATAAAATCAATCTTATTAATTTAATTGCTAACTCAAATTTGCCGCAGCGCGTTGCCGTACTCGAGGCGCTGCAGTCGGGTGATTTGTACTACACCAAGAAAGCGAAACAGTTGGTTTACGCTCACAGTCACGCCGATGGCTACAGTGTTGTGGCGGTAATTAGCGGTGAAGATCTCGGCGTGGTGGGTAGTCGCGCGGTGCGTAAAATTAGTATCAATAATGAGCTGCGCACGGTGTTGCGCGGCGTGCTGGCAGAAATAGCGCTGCGCAGCGAAGACCCCGCAACGCGCCTGCAAGCGGCAAAGAATCTTGTTCGCAGCCCGGCCCCAGAATTTTTGCCCGCCATTGAACGGGCGCTGGTAATGGAGTCCGATGCTAAGGTGATTGAATCACTCAAGCTTGCCGCGGCAATGGTGAATTTGAATTCCGACGAGCAAGTTCTGCGTTTAGATGCCATTGAATCTTTCCGGGGCAGTCTCGACAGCGATGCTATGTCACTGCTCGCGGCGATGCAGCTCACCGATAGTGAAGGTAACTATATAGAAACTGACGAGCTTGTTCGGGAGTCTGCCGCTGCGGTATTAAAGCAAATGCGCAGCGAAGCCAAGATTTATAAATTAATTGAGAATACGTTTTTCGGTTTGAGCTTGGGCTCGGTACTATTACTTACTGCCGTGGGCTTGGCGATCACCTTTGGGGTTATGGGTGTCATTAATATGGCCCACGGCGAGATGATGATGCTGGGCGCCTATACCACATACGTCATCCAGTTATTGATGCCTAACTATATTGATTACTCGATTATTGTCGCGATTCCCGCCGCGTTTATGGTGTCGGGTTTAGTGGGAATTGTGATTGAGCGCGGCATCATTCGTCATTTATACGGACGTCCACTGGAAACCTTGTTGGCCACTTTCGGTGTGAGTTTGATTTTGCAGCAGGCGGTGCGCAGCATTTTCTCGCCGCTGAATAAATCGGTGACCGCGCCGAGCTGGCTGAGCGGCTCGCTGGAGATTAATGGCGCACTGTCGCTGACCTATAACCGTCTTTATATCATCGCCTTCAGTTTAATTGTCTTACTACTGTTAGTGTTTTTGTTGAAGAAAACCTTTGTTGGTTTGCAAATGCGCGCCGTGACCCAAAACCGCGCCATGGCCAACTCCATGGGCATCCGCACTGGCTGGGTAGACGCCTTAACCTTTGGTTTAGGTTCCGGTATCGCCGGTATTGCCGGAGTTGCCTTAAGCCAGCTGACCAATGTCGGCCCCAACCTAGGCCAGTCTTATATTATCGATTCCTTTATGGTGGTGGTGTTTGGCGGGGTAGGCAATTTATTTGGTACTTTCTTCGCGGCGATGAGCCTTGGCGTGGCCAATAAATTTTTGGAGCCTTTCGCCGGTGCGGTACTGGCCAAGATCTTTGTGCTGGTGTTCATCATTCTGTTTATTCAGTGGCGGCCCCGCGGTTTGTTCGCTCTCAAAGGCCGCTCGGTAGAGGATTAATTGACCATGCTGAATACAAAAATATTTGAACGCAGTGCCATTGGCCGTTTGTTGCTCGCCGACAAAGCGGGTAGTTACTTATTAATGGTGTTGTTCGCCGCCATGGTGCTGGTCCCCCTGTGTAATTTGCTAATGCCCGAGGGCAGTCTCTTACATATCCCGACCTATATAGTGGTTCTGCTGGGTAAGTATCTTTGCTATGCCTTGCTCGCTTTGGCCTTGGATCTCATTTGGGGCTATTGCGGTATTCTGAGCCTCGGCCACGGCGCTTTTTTTGCGCTGGGTGGCTACGTCATGGGTATGCACCTAATGCGACAAATTGGCGAGCGGGGTGTTTACGGTAACCCCGAGTTGCCAGACTTTATGGTGTTTTTGAATTGGACAGAATTGCCTTGGTATTGGTATGGCTTTGATAACTTTTTCTTTGCCATGTTTATGGTGGCCTTGGTGCCGGCGGCACTGGCTTTTGTGTTCGGTTGGTTGGCCTTCCGCTCGCGGGTAACCGGTGTGTACTTGTCCATCATTACTCAGGCGATGACCTACGCCCTGCTGCTTGCCTTCTTCCGCAATGATATGGGCTTCGGCGGCAATAACGGGCTCACCGATTTTAAAGACATTCTCGGCTTTAATTTACAGTCAGATGTCACCCGCTGCGTGTTGTTCGCCTTATCGGCGCTGAGCGTGATGCTCGCCTACATATTGTGCCGCGCAATTGTTAGCAGTAAATACGGTCGAGTCCTGGTGGCAATTCGCGACGCTGAGAGTCGTACTCGCTTTATGGGTTATCGGGTCGAGCACTTTAAACTCTTTGTGTTTGTGGTGTCGGCGATACTGGCGGGTATCGCGGGGGCCTTGTATGTGCCTCAGGTCGGCATTATTAATCCCGGCGAATTTGGTCCCATCAACTCAATTGAAATTGTCATTTGGGTAGCGATCGGCGGGCGCGGCACCTTGTTTGGTGCGGTGATCGGTGCGGTGGCAGTGAACTACGCCAAAACCTATTTTACCGGTGCTTTTCCCGAGGTGTGGTTGTTTATGTTGGGGGCGCTGTTTGTGATCAGCACTTTGTATTTACCTAAAGGCATAGTGGGCGTGGTTAAACAATTTCAGGATCGCCGAGCAGAGCGCAACGCGCCGACCTCACAAGGAGCGCAATCATGAGTGCCGTTGTAAAAAGTCCGGGCTTTCACAGCTCGGAACTCCAGAGCATGTTGTATCTCAACGGTGTGACCAAAAGTTTTGACGGCTTTAAAGCGATTAATAATTTGTCCCTGGATATCGCGCCAGGTGAATTGCGGGCCATTATAGGCCCTAACGGCGCGGGTAAAAGTACCATGATGGATATCATCACTGGTAAAACCCGACCCGACTCCGGAGAAGTGCGCTTTCGCGACAGCATCGATCTGACCCAATACGACGAAGCGGATATTGCCAACTTAGGTATTGGTCGTAAATTTCAAAAGCCCACGGTTATTGAAACCCTCACTGTTTGGGAAAATGTGGAACTGGCGCTGGCGGGTAATCGCAGTGTGATTCGTGCGCTCTGGCATAAGCTGAGCAGCGAACAGGGTGACCGGATAAATGAAGTGATTAAGTTGGTCGGCCTAAAAGCTAAGACCAGCGAGCTGGCGGGCAGTCTCTCTCACGGCCAAAAGCAGTGGCTGGAAATTGGCATGCTGATCGTGCAGGGGCCGGAGCTTTTGTTGGTCGACGAGCCCGCCGCGGGCATGACCGATCAAGAGACTATGGAAACCGCAGCGCTACTTAAAGAAATTAACCGCGAGCACACGGTGGTGGTGGTCGAGCATGATATGGATTTCATCAAGGCGCTAGACAGTAAAGTTACCGTTCTACATGAAGGTAGTGTCTTGGCTGAGGGACGCCTAGAAGTTGTGTCGGCCAACCCGCGAGTGATCGAAGTTTATTTAGGACGTTAAATTTATGCTGCTAGTTAATGATATCGATCTTTACTACGGCGCAAGCCAAGCTTTACGCAAAGTGAATTTAAGTGCAGAGACAGGCAAGGTTACCTGTATTTTGGGCCGTAACGGCGTGGGTAAGTCCAGTCTTGCAAGAGCCATCACCGGTCGGCATCCGGTACGCGGCGGCAGTATTGTGCTTGATGGCAAAGACATTAGTGCAATGGCTCCAGCCGATCGCGCTCGTGCAGGTATCGCCTATGTGCCCCAAGGCAGGGAAATTTTTTCCCAGCTAACAGTTCAAGAAAACCTCTACACGGGCTACGCCCCCCTTAAACGTAGCCAGCGGCAAATCAGTCCGGAAATTTTTGATTTGTTTCCGGTTTTGAAAAGTATGCTTAAGCGCCGGGGTGGCGATTTGTCTGGTGGACAACAGCAGCAGTTAGCTATTGCTCGAGCACTCATTACCAAGCCGCGCTTATTGGTGTTAGATGAGCCTACCGAAGGGATACAGCCTTCTATTATTAAAGACATCCACAATGTCATCACCATTTTGCGCCAGCAAGGTGAAATGGCGATTGTTCTAGTGGAACAGTATTTTGATTTCGCCCGTGAACTGGCAGACTACTACGCGGTAATGGATCGCGGCGAAGTCATATTATCTGGTCGTGGCGATGAAATGGTAGAAGAAGACGTAAGACGGCATATGACGGTGTGAAGAGCGCGTCGGGTGTCAGACGTGGGCCTGCTGGATGCTTGACGGGAGACGGCGTACGCACACACTGAGTTTCGCTTCCGCAGGATGACGTAGAAGTGGTATCACGTGGAGTGGTTAGCACCGCACATTATACGTCGCCCCAGCGGAGGCAGGGGCCCATCTTCGCAACAAAGTGCAGCCGTGATGCCGCGTCAAATGAATTCACTTCGTTCACTGGTGCAGGTATGACTCTGTAGAGTATTTACGAGGCACGGAGTTTCGTCGCCCTTGCGAATGCGAGGGCCTAGCCTTTGCGTATACCGTCTCCCGTTAAGCGTTCCGCAAGTTCGCGTTCGACCTCCGACTTCAGACTTCAGACGTCCGACAAATTAAATTTGCTGACTATTCACACAAAATGCCGCATTTTTATTTTTGTCAAAGACTATAATGGCGACCTTTACCCCTTCAGGATA
>NZ_JBFJWS010000215.1:0-5495 GCF_041623545.1 Zhongshania sp.
ATAATCAAAAAGCCATCGCCGACGCTGCGTTTTAATGGACTGAAAAACTGCTTGGAATTTAAGGGAAACCAACAAAGGCTGAGGGCGGCAGTTAGGAGCAAAGCGGATTGGCTAAGGATTAGCGTGCTAACAACACCCGGTACAATTTGTTGCTGCCAGAGTAGGCATAGCCAATTTACGAGGGCGGCAAAGTCAATGCTGGCTGAATGACGAAGTGGCGCGGGAATTATATCCTCACTAAAAAATCGCAGGATATTGGCCCAGTTAAATTGTCCCGTAGGTGGCAGGTAAATACAGGCCGCTAAGAGAAAGAAAGGGAAGAGCACTTTTTTAAGCCACCAGCGCAAGCTGACGACTATGGCTAATAGAACGTAAAGCAGCGCGGCGGCATCATTGTATTGGCCATTGCCGAGAGCGGTTTCCAAATGATAGCCAAGGGTGGGGAGACCAATAAAACCCAAGACAATGCTGGAGCGAATTGCGCACTCGAATCGGTAACTGGTGTACTGCAGCATAGGTCGTAGCGCCAGCGGTAGCGTGGTGTAGACAAAGGCGCTGAATCCCGCGCTGCGCAGCAGATTGTTGCGGGGCGCGGCATCGGTCTCTTCAAATAATTCGCCGTAAATTTTAGCCAAAGTGCCGGCGTAGGGCAGTGCGATGGCGAGTAGCCCCGCGAGTGGCGACAAACCAAATAATTGAATAAAAATAAGCGCCCAAAATAGTTCGTGAATTGCGCGGATAAATGCGCAAAACCCGCGCACGGCAGCAAAGCGATACAGTAGTGCCAGTGCGAATCCAGCGGTGGCAGCTAAAGCCATACCCTGTAAGGCGAAGGCGAGGGTGGTAAACGCGCTGTGGGCAATCGTCGACAGCGACCAGAAATTGGGGGCGATTAAACCTTGGCCCATGCGCAGGAGTTCTCGGCCAGCTTGGTTGGCGCTGATATCGAGATCGGCAAAAAGCAGGCATGCAATCGCGGCGAGGGCCAAGGCAAAGCTAAGTTGCCGGGGGGTATTCAAGAAGTTGACGGGCCGCGTCATCATCGCGGTTTACTCACTGCAGTAGAGCGTATTTAGTTGCTCGCAGCTTACAAGTTCACTGGGCAAATCAAAGGCGATGCGGCCACCCTTTAGGCCGATAATACGATTGCATACTTTTCGGGCTTGTTCCGTATCGTGCAAGGCTAATATGACGGTGTCGTGGTAATGAATTAAAAGGCTCAATACCGAGTAAGCGTGAAAGCTGTCGAGGGCCGACACTGGCTCGTCGCCGAGAAATATTTGCTGTTGCTGGTATAGGGCGCGGCCAATGGCAATCCGTTGCTGCTGTCCGCCAGACAAATTGTCCACCCGCTTGAGCAGCTGGTCGTGAATGTCTAATTGATTCGCTAATTTTGCAATTTCAGCTCTCGGCGTGGCCAAGGGTTTGATGAGATTACATACATTGTAAAAAGCTGAGCGGCGGGCTAAGCCACCCATATAGATATTGTGGTAGCCGCTTAGCATGGGCACCAAGCCGGGCTGCTGGGGACACCATGCAACCTGCTGGGCTAGTAAGCTGCGCAGGTGTTTCAGCAGTGTAGACTTGCCTGAGCCCGACCGGCCCACGAGTGCGACCCGCTCCCCTGCCGCAATTGTCAGCGTTATGTCCTGGAGCACAGCAACGCCCTGATAGCTCAGGCGGGTATTGCTTAAAGATAAAAGCGGCTCGTTTGCCGCCTCGGTGGTGATGTTATTCAGCATCCATCAAACCAATGGCGATGGCGGTATCTTTAATTGGCTGGTAGTCACTATTACTCGCTTTAACAAAAGACTGGCGCGGAAAAGCCGCTAAAATTTCCGGGGCACTGATAGCCAATAATGTCTCAGCTACTTTGGCTTTAAAGCCGGCACCAAAGCGCTTGTCGATATCACCGCGAATACTCCACTGGTAGTCGGGGTAGCTGGGGGTTTGCCAAATTACGCTGACTCGGCTGGGATCTATAATACCCGCGGCCAATTCATCTTCCCAAACCTTGTAGTTCACCGCGCCGACCTCATAGGCGCCGGACTGCACCAGTGCGATTGTGCGGCTGTGGTCATCCGAAAAACCTACACGCTTAAAAATCTGCTCTGGGGATTTTTTGAAGTATTCGCGGATATAAAATTCTGGCATCAAGCGGCCCGAGGTCGAACCTTTGGCGCCAAAGGTAAAGCGTTTGTCAGCGATGGCCTTGGGGAAATCTTCTGATTTACTGAGTCCAGTTGTGTGATTGGCAATAATATAGGTCACAAAAAACTGGTCTTCATATCCTTGGGCAATCGCTTCGCTACCGGGGACTAGCTCTCGAGCTTGCACGCCAGACAGCCCGCCAAACCACGCTAGCTGCACCTGATTATTACGAAAGGCTGTCACCGCCGCCGCGTAGCTTTTAACGGGAACGTATTTTACGTCAACACCTAACTCTTTTTGTAAGTACGCAGCAACTTGGCCAAAGCGTTCCTGTAGACGTGACTCATCTTGATCGGGAATGGCTGTAAAGGTAAAGGTCTCAGCAATCGCGCTGAGGGAAATACTGGTCGAGACGAGCAGCGCTGTTAAAACAGTCAATAACCGCACGTTATTCTCCTTTAATGAAGGGTTTGGGTGGGTAAAATTACATAGGCCGAAAACTCTGGGCCCAGTCGACTACGGCGTCTTTGTCGCCGCGAAAGATAACGCGGCCATCGCGCTTGGTCTGCTGGTAGTCGTACATCGGGTCGTAATAATCACTAAGCAAAATGGCAATGCCGGAACGAAAGCCGTCGGCGCAGCCACTACGCTCTAATTCATCTAGGGCTGCGCTGAACTCGCTGAGCAATTGCTTGTGCCGATCACCGCCGAGACGTCGGCGAATGCGATCCAGATTGCCGAGGATTTGCTCGCGGAATTTAAGGCTGCCCTGTTCCTCACCAAAGGCTTGGATATATTCCGGCCGCGCGGCACTAACATACTCCTCAAGCGCAATATCGATACGCTCTTCAAGCGGTGTCTCTAATACAGCCAGCGGCGCTTGTTGCATTGTGCTTTGCAAGCCCAGAGGCAGCGCGGCAGAACCGATCATTCGGCCTTCATCTTCACTGAATAAGGCGCCGTCTGGAAATGTGTGACGGAGCTTTAACAGTGCGATGCTCAAGGCGTTTTCAAAATTGATTTGACTGGGCTGTGGCTCAACGCGACGACCAAAGGCGGAGCCGCGATGTCGGGCGAGACCCTCGAGGTCAACGCTGCGAGCGAGGCGATTGATTACTCTAGTTTTGCCACTGCCCGTGCGCCCGGAAACTAAGATCAGTGGTCGCTGCTTTTCTTGTAGCGCTAGGCTGTGTTCATCGAGCAAATCAATCAAGTAGCGACGCATGGCCTTATAGCCACCTTTGATCAGTGGGTAGTGAATTCCGGTCTCAGCAATCAGTTGTTGGCTGAGGTTCGAGCGCAAACCGCCGCGAAAGCAATACAAATAGCCCTCGGGGTGCTTGGCTATGTGAGCTCGCCATGCGCTTAGGCGCGCGGTTTTAATCTCAGGGGTGGCTAGCTGCCAACCCAGCTCAATGGCGGCGTCTTGGCCCTGCTCTTTGTAGCGGGTGCCAATGGCATGCCGCTGCTCGTCGTCGAGTAGTGGTATGTTAATGGTATTGGGAAAGGCGCCTTTATTGAATTCTACTGGTGCGCGTACATCCAGCAAGGGAGTGTCCTGTAGAAAGAGGGTGTGGAAATCCTCGCTATTGTCACGCTTGCTCATTGCTTCTTATTCTTTTGAAAGATCAGCAGTTTACGCTTAATCGGCGGCGGTGCAAAGTTGCTGTTTTAGGCGTTTTTCTATTTAAGCGCGAACCCGCGTTTAAATAGAAAGTCCGCCGTTCCAGCGAGAAGTCTAGTCTAATAATGTAGATGCCGAGCGACACGGCTGGGGCCGTGTGCTTTTACTTAGGCATTCATTGCCGTTTTAACATCGGCGGGCCTTATTGGTAGATTGCGCACACGCGCTCCAACGGCGTTAAAGATTGCATTGCCAATGGCGGGTGCCACGGCGATAACGCCCGGCTCGCCGAGGCCCGTGGGAAACTCGGTGTTCTGCACAAAGCTGATGTCCATCTCTGGCACATCGTTCATCCGCAGCGGGGTGTAGGTATTGAGATTGCGGTCGGCGACTTGACCGTCCTTGATCGCTGTGCCCTCGTGCAATGCCATGCTCAAACCCCACAGCATCGCGCCCTCGGTTTGCGCTAGGGCGCCGTCGGGGTGAACCACGATACCGCAGTCCATGACACTCGTTAGTTTGAGTACGGTCACCTTGCCAGAGCTGGGATCTACTCTGACATGGGCCACGCAGGCGCTCCACGTTGGCATGGTGCGTTCCTGCCCTGCGGCTACGGCCAGCCCGAGACCTTCATTTTCGGGCAGCTTGCGTCCCCAGTTGGCCTTGGCTTTGACTTCGCGCAGCACATTGGCAAGGCGCTTGGCGCCGCCGACGGCTTCAGGCGCTTTACCTGCGTTTTTGCCTTTGGCGTCAAGCAGGCGCAGACGGAAACTCGCCGGGTCTTCACCTTGGGCGTGGGCTACCTCATCCATAAAAGACTCTACCCCCCAGCCAATCCAACCTGGCCCTACGGCACGCAACCAACCGGGCACAAAGGTTTTTTGGGCGAGGGTATTATTTATAGCTCGAACTCGGTGGTTGTTAAGGCTGTACCAGTGGTCGGCGCCGCTAATGGAAAAACTGTCGACCTTGGTTTTTTTGTCGACGCTGTCGGGCATGAATCCGGGCGCCATAGTCAGTGTCGGCCAGCCTGCAGCGGCGGCGTGTTCAATGCCCTGTAGCGCGTCGTCGGCATCCCAATAGGCAGCGAAATGCTGCACCGAGGGTGAACGAATGCAGTCAAAGCGGGAGTCATCTTCGCGGGTGAAAACCAACTTCACCGGCTTGCCGGTGGCCTGAGCCGTTAGCGCGGCGGGCAACATATAGTCGCCTGCCAAGCGTCGGCCGAAACCTCCGCCGAGGTAGTGTTGGTGAATGATAATCTTATCTTCGCTAAGGCCCACAGACTTGGCGACAACAGGTAGAAACAGTGATTGCCATTGATTGCCGGTATAGACATGGCAAATCCCGTCTTTAAATTCGACAGTGGCGTTGACCGGCTCTAGGGCAAAGTGCAGCACCGAGGAGGTGCGGTACAGACCTTCAATCGATTTTTTTGCCTGCTTGGCGGCGTTGTCGATATTGCCATGTTCTACAAATAGCCCACCAGAGGACTTGTCGGCGACTAAGCGCTCTCCTTCAGCGATGAGGTCTTGCTCGCTGACCTCGGCAGTTTCGCCTGCTTTATAGTTCACTTTGACTGCATCGGCGGCCTTGATCGCACCGTAGTAGGTGTCGGCTAACACCGAGATCCAAGCTTGCAATACGTCGGCGGGGTCTTGCAGTATTTTGTAACCGATGTAGCCCTTTACTTTTTTCGCCGCGCTGTCGTCGATTTTGA
>NZ_JBFJWS010000216.1:0-5481 GCF_041623545.1 Zhongshania sp.
AGCCTGACTTTTCGTATGTTATGGGGGAATCGTCATGAGTAATGACGGCGTAAATACAGGGCGTCGACGTTTCCTGACGGCCGCAACATCAGTTGTTGGTGCCGCCGGGGCCGTTGGTATAGCAACGCCATTTGTGGGTTCTTGGAATCCAAGTGCAAAAGCGAAGGCTGCTGGCGCGCCAGTAAAGGCTGATATTAGCAAGCTTGAGCCTGGTCAGATGGTTGTTGTTGAATGGCGTGGTAAGCCTGTTTATGTGGTGCGTCGCACCCAAGAGCAGGTTGCTGGCTTAAAAGAGCTTGGTCAATACTTAAAAGACCCTGAATCAAATGGTTCAGATCAGCCTGACTATGTCGAAACCGCAACCCGTTCAATTCGGCCCGAGTTTATGGTTCTCGTTGGTCTGTGTACGCATTTAGGTTGCGCGCCAAAGCATCACCCCGAAGTGGGTGTGCCTGATCTCGGCGGAAAATCTTGGCTGGGTGGCTTCTTTTGCCCATGTCACGGTTCCCGTTTTGACTTAGCCGGACGTGTTTATTCGGGTTCGCCTGCGTCTCAAAACCTCATTGTTCCTCCCTATTCCTTTGAGGGCGATGGTGTATTAGTTATCGGTATTGATCAGGGGGCTGCGTAATGAGCAAAATGTTAGTGGGCTTGCGCGATTGGGTTGATGCCCGCCTGCCAATCATGCGTGCGTGGGATACCCATATGGGTAAATACTACGCACCCAAGAACTTTAATTTCTGGTATTTCTTTGGTGTCTTGTCATTGGTTGTACTGGTTAACCAGATAATGACCGGCATTTGGCTGACCATGAGCTTCACCCCTAGCTCTGAAGAAGCCTTTAATTCCGTTGAATACATCATGCGTGATGTCGACTTCGGCTGGATCATCCGCTATATGCACTCCACCGGCGCCTCGGCGTTTTTTGTCGTGGTTTATCTGCATATGTTCCGCGGCCTGTTGTACGGATCTTACCAAAAACCCCGTGAATTGATTTGGGTTTTCGGCATGTTTATTTTCTTAGTGCTGATGGCTGAAGCCTTTGTGGGTTACGTCTTGCCCTGGGGGCAAATGTCGTACTGGGGCGCACAGGTTATTATCTCGCTGTTTGGCGCGATTCCTGTTGTAGGCGAAGACATCGTTCAGTGGGTTCGCGGTGACTTCCTAATCTCCGGCGTCACCCTTAATCGCTTCTTTGCTCTGCACGTCGTGGCACTGCCGATTATTTTGATTGCTTTGGTTGTTCTGCATTTATTGGCATTGCACGAAGTGGGCTCAAATAATCCTGACGGTGTTGAGATCAAGAAAAACAAGGATGCCAACGGCGTTCCTTTAGACGGCGTAGCGTTCCACCCTTACTACACTGTTCATGATTTAACCGCGATAGCAGTCTTCCTATTTGTATTCTGCGGTATTGTATTCTTCATGCCGGAGATGGGTGGCTACTTCCTTGAGCACGCTAACTTTGAAATTGCCAACGGACTGAAGACGCCTGAGCACATCGCGCCAGTGTGGTATTTCACCCCCTTCTATTCTGTATTGCGCGCAGTGCCGGATAAGCTCTTGGGCTTTATGGCCTTTGGTGCATCAGTAGCCATATTGTTCTTGCTGCCTTGGTTGGATCGCAGCAAGGTCAAGTCGATTCGCTACAAGGGTAATTTCAGTAAAGCGGCTATTTTAATTTTTGTTGCCTCTTTCTTGATTCTTGGCGTACTGGGCGTGAAAGCGCCTACTGAGGCGCGGACTTTGTTGGCGCGGATTTGCTCAGTAATCTACTTCGGCTTCTTCCTGTTAATGCCATTCTGGACTAAGTGGGAAGCGACCAAGCCAGTGCCGACTCGTACCACTGATGGCGGCATGGGTTTTTGGAAAAGCATGCTTGTGCTCTTAGTTGTGATTCTGCTAACTGTGCTGCCGCTTAAAGCTGCGGGTGCTGAGTCAGCTTTTGATTGCGGCACTATGGCTTGTGATGAAATCGACACTGACGTTACTGACTTGCCGTCGCTGCAAAGCGGCGCTGCGACCTACATGAATTACTGCATGGGTTGCCACTCCTTAGGTTATGCCCGCTATCAGCGGACGGCTGACGATCTCGGTATTCCACTCGAGTTGTTTGAAGAGAACTTGAAGTTTGATAGTGAAGCCAAGATTGGTTCTTTAATGCACAATTCAATGGCAGCTGTCGATGCAAAAAAGTGGTTTGGCGCTGCGCCGCCTAATTTGACTTTGGTCGCGCGCTCTCGCAGCCCCGAGTGGTTATACACGTATTTGCGTACCTTTTATGCTGATCCGTCACGCCCCTATGGCGTGAACAATAAGGTTTTTAAAGACGTCGGCATGCCCCACGTTATGGCTGAATTACAGGGTATGCCTGAGTGCGCCCCTGGCCCGGTTCACGCCCATAACGGCGGCGTATTGCGCGATCCCTTGACTGGCGAAGATATTCTATTCGGTGACGATGGTAAGGCCTTGAATCCCTGTGGTTCATTTACTTATGCGAGCAAGGGCGCCCTGAGTCCGGCTGAATATGATAAGGTCGTATATGATCTTGTTAACTTTTTAGAATACGTTGGCGAGCCTTCGGCTGCGAAAAGCCGCAGGATCGGTGTTTACGTATTATTATTTATTGCCGTGTTCTTTGTATTTGCCTTTTTGTTAAATCGCGAATACTGGAAAGACGTGCATTAAACCCCTTTGGCTTGCACTGATTATTGTGCGAGTTGGAAAGAGTCAGCGGGCGGTTCTATTTGGAGCTGCCCGTTTGTTGTTTTTAGTTTGATAATTTGAGGTGCGATCAATGGGCGTTGTTGCCAAGCGTTCTACCATGACCTTCTTTTCTGATGCGGCGAGTCATTATTGCCATCGGGTGAGAATTGTATTGGCCGAAAAAGGCGTAACTGTTGATATCGTCGATGTGAAGCCGGGCACTCTACCTGAAGAGGTAGCGGAGCTGAACCCGTATAACTCGCTGCCAACTTTAGTCGATCGTGACTTAGCATTGTACGAATCAAAAGTAATGATGGAGTATTTGGATGAGCGCTTTCCGCATCCACCATTGTTGCCGGTTTACCCTGTTGCTCGGGGTGAGAGCCGTCAGTACATTTATCGTATCGAGCGTGACTGGTGCCGCCTGGTTGATGAATTGCTGGTGGGTGGTAATCAAAAAAACGCCGAGAAAGCGCGTAAAGAGCTGCGTGATAGCCTCTTAACTGTTGCACCTATCTTTGCTGAGAAGCCGTTCTTTATGAGTGACGAGTTCACTTTGGTAGACTGTTGTTTGGCACCGATTCTATGGCGTTTACCTCAGTTAGGTGTGGTTATTCCGCAAACCCGTCAATCTAAGCCGCTATTTGATTATATGGCGCGTTTATTTGAGCGGCCTTCCTTTCAAGAAAGCTTGACTGAAAAAGAGCGTGAGAATCGTAGCGAGGCGCCGGTAGCCTAAACCACTGGCTGTATATTATGGCAATGACATCGAGTCGCCCCTATATGATTAGGGCAATTTACGAATGGGTGGTCGACAATGGTTGTACCCCTTACATTCTCGTGAATGCGCTTCATGATGGGGTGTTTGTGCCTCAGCAGTATGTGCAGGATGGCCAAATTGTACTCAATATATCGCCATCAGCGGTTGTGGGGCTCCATGTCGGCAACGAGTTTTTGACGTTTAGCGGTCGTTTTGGTGGTGTGCCGCAGGAAGTCAGTGCGCCGATATCAGCGGTGCTCGGTGTGTACGCCAAAGAAAATGGTCAGGGCATGTTATTTGATGCTGAGGAACCTGATATGCCACCGAAGCCGCCAGGGCCTAGGCCAAGTGCGAGTTTGAGCAAGCTACCAAGCGGCAAGGGTAAGCCTAGTCTGAAAGTAGTGAAGTAGTTAGGAGGGGCTTGATGCAGATCAGGCCCCCTTTTTTTCAAGTATTAATAATATTCAAATACGCGAACAACCTTCTGCACGCCAGTGGTCTCGCTGACAATTTTCGTAGCCGTGTCAGACTCTGCTTTCGATACCAGTCCCATCAAATAGACTATGCCGTTTTCAGTGACGACTTTGATTTTCGACGCATCGAGTTTTTCGTCGAGCGACAATCGGCTTTTAACCTTAGCGCTGATCCACGTGTCGTTACTGCGGGCGATCATGTTAACGTCGGCGCCGATCGCGAGTTCATTGTGGACTTTACGGACTTTTTTAACCTCATTCGCAACATCGCCGGCGACTTGGCTCAACCTGGCATTGGGCGCATTTCCGGTCAACAAAACGATACCGTTGTGACTGGTGACATTTATCCGAGCGCTTTGCAAGGCGGGATCGGTTTTGCGGATATTGACTAATGCCTTGGTTTCAATAATTTCGTCATCTAAATAGCTGCCGAGACTTCGACTGCCGGGGTCATCGGTGATCGGTTTGTCGGTGGTTGCCGTTAGGATCTGCGTACAACCGCTAAGTAGGCCAACAAGTAATAGGGGGAGAGCGTAGCGCTGAAGCTGGATCATGCGTGCGTGGTTCCAAATAGTTGGGTGTCAATGAGTTCACAAATGCTGTGAACCGCGATTAATTGCATTTCGGTGACTCTGGCTCGGTCTTCTACTGGAAAAGCGAGTTCGACGTCGTCTGGGGCGAGCAGAGAGCTGGCGTCGCCGCCGCCTAAATTACATAGTGAGATAACGCGCATATTGCGCTCGTGTGCCGCTTGTATGGCGCGCAAGGTGGCTGTGGAGCCGTTGCCGTGGTAGCACAGCACGAGGCAGTCACCGGCTTGTCCTAGGGCCCGTATTTGATTGGCGTAGATGTCATTGTAGCTCGAGTCTACGGCAATCGCGGTGGCCGCGTCGGCACTGAGAATCATGGCAGGCAGGGCTGGTCGCTCATGCTGGAAACTCGTCAATAGGTTGGTTGCTAAGTGGTGTGCGATCAGCCCACTGCTGCCCTCGCCACAGCAAATGATCTTGTGTTCATGCAGCATGCTTTCGACTATGCATTCGCTGGCCTGAACGATCATGTCGCTTAGCGACTCCATGGTGTACATGCAGCTCTCGATGTGGCGGTGAAACAAATCTAGTACTTGCTCATTATTGTCCACGGTATTGTTGTCTCTCACTCCTGAAAAGCATGGGGAAGCCAGTTGAAATGTAGCTCACCGCTGTTGCCAGGGCTTGCTTCAATGACATCAAAACGGCATGGAAGTTCATTGTATTGTCTGCCACCGGCACTGCTAAGGTAGTGGTGTGCCGTTAGTATGATGCGCCGCTGCTTTGCTGTGTTTACTGTCTCGGCGGCGCTGCCGAAGTGAGGGTTGTTCCTGTAGCGTACCTCAACAAATACAAGGTGCTCAGGGCTGCGGGCAATAACGTCGATCTCGCCAAAACGGCAGTGATAATTCTTTGCGATAATTTTTAATTTGTTATTTTCCAAAAACCGGCAAGCGCCTTGTTCAGCGCGTTTGCCGGTGTCGGTAGGGCGTGCTGAGCGCCACATTAGGGC
>NZ_JBFJWS010000217.1:0-5469 GCF_041623545.1 Zhongshania sp.
GGTTTCAAAGGCTTCGGTTTTGTAATTGACCGCCTTGATTGCGCCGAGATCTTCACAGGCCGCGCATTTGGCTTCACTGCCTGCGGTGGTGTAGACCTTGGCGCCCATTGCGGTCGCCAAACTGATAGCGGTAGTGCCAATGCCACTGCTGCCGCCATGAACCAGAAAGTGTTCGCCGGCTTTAAGTTTTGCGCGCTGAAAGACATTGTGCCAAACAGTGAAGACAGTTTCTGGCAGTGCTGCGGCGTCAAGAACCGACATGCCCTTGGGAATAGGCAAGCACTGGCTGCTGGGAGCAACGGTATAGTCGGCATAGCCGCCGCCGTTGCACAGCGCACAAACCATGTCCCCCACTACCCAGCGGCTGACGTCGCTACCGACCGCAACCACTTCACCGGAGACCTCTAAACCCAGTATCGGGCTGGCACCCTCTGGTGGCGGATACAGGCCGTAGCGCTGCATCAAGTCCGGACGGTTGACGCCGGAACCAATGACGCGAATAAGTACTTCATTGGCGGCGGGGGCTGGCATGGCCTCGGTGCCGTGACTCAAGCTGTGATCGTCGCTGTTTACAATGACAATGCGTCGGGTTGCGGGAATCGTTGACATAGTCGTCCTCTGGGTCAAAGTGCTAAGCTCTGCGGCAGAGCTAGAAATAGCCGCTAAAACCTAGCAGAAAAGAAGGCGGTCAGTATAGCGAAGACTGCTAGCGCTGAGCGAATTGTCGTTTTAATAATGAGGTGAAAACAACGAATGCTTGTTGATGGCGGGAGCGGACAAAAGAAACTACTTATTGTGGGTTGTGGGGATATTGGCAGTGGCTTAGCGGAAAACTATCTGCCTAAAGGCTGGCAGGTCCAAGGTTTACGTCGCAATGCCGCAAAATTGGCGCTGGGAATTACAGCTTTGGAGGCTAATGTTTGTGATCCTTCAAGTGTGGCCGCTCTTGGCCCGCTTCAGGCAGACTACGTGGTGGTCACCTTAACGCCGGGCGGAAATAAAGCGGAGGCTTATCAAGCTGTATTTGAACAGGGTTTGGCCACTGTGTTGGCTGCGATCGCGGTGCCGCCTAAACACATCTTCTTTGTGTCGAGTACTGGTGTGTATGCACAATCCAAACATGAGCTGATCGATGAAGAAAGCGAAACCGTTCCCGATCGCTTTTCTGGCCAGAGCCTATTAAAGGCAGAGCGGGCTATTGCGGCGACGGGCTGGCCGTATAGTAATATTCGCTTTGGCGGCATTTACGGCACAGGCCGATTTTTTATGTTGAACAAAGTCTTGGATGGCGACTGTGCGCCGGCAGAGCCGCTGCACTATACCAATCGCATTCACCGCGATGATTGCGTTGGTTTTATTGCGCACTTGATTGATCAAGCCGAGGCCGGCGAAAAACTCGAAAACTGCTACGTTGGCGTGGACGATGAAGCGGCAAGTATTCAGGACGTTCAGGCTTGGTTGGCGGAGCAATTAGGCGTGACTTACGCGAGCAAGGGCGAGCCGATTGCGCGTACTGGCAGTAAACGTTGTATAAATCGTCGTCTGCGGGAAAGTGGATACACAATGAAATACCCAACATTCCGCGACGGTTTTGCGCCGGTGCTGCGCGCATGGCGGGCGAGTACCGGCAAGGCGTGAGATAGGAGTTAAAGCGCCAGAATGACTTCGACTTCAATTAGCGCGCCACGAGGTAAAGCAGCTACTTGCACACAGGCGCGGGCGGGGTAAGGTTCGCTAAAAAACTTCGCCATGACCTCATTAACCTGCGCAAACACGCTGAGGTCAGTTAAAGAAATATTGACCTTAGCCGCGTTATTCAAACTGCCACCGCTGGCATCGGCCACGGCAGAAAGGTTTTTAAACACCTGAGTGGCTTGCTCAACAATACCGCCTTCGACCATGCTCATGGTTTCTGGTACCAAGGGAATTTGCCCCGATAAGTAAACGGTATTACCGACCTTCACCGCTTGTGAGTAAGTGCCAATGGCTTCTGGGGCGTGAAGGGTGTTGATGTATTCTTTGGTGCTCATGATAGCTCCTAGTTATTTAGTTGGATGTCGGGAGTCGGGCGTCTGACGAAAAACCAGACCGTGCGGATGCGTCTGACATCAGACCCCAGACGTCCGACTGTCCCTTAATGCCTTTCCCGCGTCACCTTTATCACCGCAGGAATATTTCTAATCCGGCGCATGACATTGGCCAAATGCACCCGCGAGCGCACGCCAACAATAAGGTGAATGGTACTGATTTTGGCGTTTTCATCTTCTACGCTGATTTTTTCAATGCTGCCATCGGCGCCGTTTACTCGGGTTGCTAACACTGCGATTATGCCGCGCTGTTTGGTTAATTCTATTTTCATTTCTACCGAGAAGTCGCGGTCGATATTTTCGGCCCAGCTCAGTGGCACTACGCGATCTGGCTGACTGCTCAGCTCAATACTGTTGTGACAGTTCTCGCAGTGAACGACCACGCCTTTTTCTGAACTGACGATACCGATAATGTGGTCGCCGGGAATGGGGTAGCAGCAGCGTGCAAAATTAACCAAGAAGCCTTCGGTGCCATGAATAACCATGGAGTGGCGGGTTGGCGGTGGGCGCAGAGCGTCGCCGTCGGCGATATTGTCGCGTAAATTTAAAAGTTGGCGAGCGGTTAAATAGGCTACCCGGTTGCCCATGCCAATTTGTTCGTAAACATTGTCTGGTGTTTTGGCGTGGGTGGTATCGACGAGCTGCTGCAGGTATTTATCTTCGAATTCGGCTATGTCTTCGTTCATACTAGCCAATGCGCGTTCTAGCATCCGTCTGCCCAAGGTAAGCGCTTCGTTTTTACGCTGGTATTTCAGGTGGTGGCGAATACCTGTGCGGGCTTTGGCGGTGACCACAAAGTGCAGCCAGGCCGGATTGGGCTGGGCGCCGGGGGTGGTAATGACTTCGACAGTTTGGCCGCTTTGTAAAGTTTCTGACAGCGGTGCCAAGCGACGGTTAATGCGGCACGCCACGCAGCTATTGCCAATATCGCTGTGCACCGCGTAGGCAAAGTCCACGGCGGTGGCGCCTGCGGGCAGCTCCATAATGTCGCCGCGGGGGGTAAAGACATAGACCTCGTCAGGGAAGAGATCGATTTTTACATTCTCAATAAATTCTAGGGAGTCGCCAGCGCGCTCCTGCATTTCCAGTAAGCCTTGCACCCATTGCCGAGCGCGGGCGTGGCTGGAATTGCGTTTGGGCTCTTGGTCGCTACTTTTGTACAGCCAATGGGCGGCGATGCCGTTGTTGGCCATTTCTTCCATTTCGTGGGTGCGGATCTGGATTTCAATCGGCACCCCTCCTAAGCCAAATAACACGGTGTGCAAAGACTGGTAGCCGTTGGCCTTGGGGATGGCGATATAGTCTTTGAACTGGCCGGGCACGGGTTTGTAAAGGCTGTGCACGCAGCCGAGTACGCGATAGCAGCTGTCGACGGAGTCCACCACAATGCGAAAGGCATAGAGATCCATGATCTCTTTTAATGACTTTCGCTTATTGCGCATTTTGGTGTAAATACTGAAAAGGTGCTTTTCTCGGCCGATGACATTGGCGCTGTGGCCTTCTTCGGTCAGGCAGTTCTCAATACTTTCTTTGATTGTGGTAATGGTTTTTTTACGATCGCCAAAGCGAGTGGTAATGGCTTTGCGTATGCGCCGGGCGCGCATGGGGTGCATGGACATAAAGCCCAGGTCTTCAAATTCCACCCGGATATTGTGCATGCCTAAACGCTGGGCGATAGGCGCGTAAATCTCTAAGGTCTCTCTGGCTATACGGCGGCGCTTGTCTTGGGGCATGGCGCCTAGGGTGCGCATATTGTGTAGGCGGTCGGCGAGTTTGACCAAGATAACGCGAATATCCTTGGCCATGGCCATGGCCATTTTCTGGAAGTTCTCGGCTTGTTGCTCGGCTTTCGATTGAAACTCGATACGGGTGAGTTTCGAAACGCCGTCCACGAGTTCGGCCACGACTTCGCCGAATTGATCGCTGAGGCCTTGCTTGGTGACATGAGTATCTTCAATAACGTCATGGAGCATTGCCGCCATAAGGCTTTGAACGTCCATGTGCATTTCAGCAAGAATGGTTGCCACGGCGAGAGGGTGCGTTACGTAGGGTTCACCACTGCGACGGTTTTGGCCTTCGTGGGCTTGTTCGGCGTAATAGTAGGCACGCCGAACCTGATTGACCTGTTCGGCGGTGAGATATTCAGCAAGGGAGATTGCAAGGGCGTCGATTGTTCCGGCCGGCTCTTTACTGCCACTAGTCGGATTGAAAAAACTGTATTGATGCATCGACGCCCCTTTCAGACGCGAATTACAGTGAAGCGGCGCCCAGCTCTGCGGCCAGATCGATTTCTGGTTCGTCTTCTTGGGTGTTCGCTGCCATCACCTGTTCGCGGGTGATTTTGCCTTCGGCCAATTCGCGCAGGGCAATAACCGTTGGCTTATCGCCTTCTTCAGCTACCAGTGCAGATTTGCCGCCGGTTGCCAAAGCATGGGCGCGCTTGCTGGCGACCATAACTAATTCAAAGCGATTATCGACGGCTTGTAGGCAGTCTTCAACAGTAATTCGGGCCATGATGTGTTTCCTGCAGACTAAACAAAATCAGCGCACAAATTGCGCGCTGTTAATTACTTTGCAGTCTATCAAAAAGTGGGGACTTATGACAGTAGCGCACTAAGGAGTGTGGCGTGGCGATCTTGCTGCTTGTCTAATTGCAGGCGGCGGGCGCGAATAATTGCTTCTAAGTCGGCCAGCGCCGTGTCGAAATCATCGTTAATTACGACGTAGTCACCCTCAACGTAGTGGGACATTTCCGCAACTGCGGCGTCCATGCGACGTTGAATCACGCTGTCGTCGTCTTGACCTCGGCCGGTGAGGCGCTCATTTAAGGCTTCGCGGGAGGGGGGCAGAATGAAGATCGCGATGGTTTCCGGCATTAAGCGGCGCACTTGCTGCGCGCCCTGCCAATCAATTTCCAAAATCACATCTTCGCCGCGTGCCAGCTCTGACTCTACCCAGCGTTGGGAGGTGCCATAAAAATTATCAAAGACTTGGGCGTGTTCTAAAAACGCGGTTTCCCCGAGCATCTGCTGGAATACGTCGTGGCTGATAAAGTGATAATTCACGCCATCTTGTTCGCCGGGTCGCATTGCGCGAGTAGTGTGGGATACAGACACGCTGAGCTGCGCAGTGCGTTTCAGCAATTCTGCGACCAAACTGGTTTTGCCTGCCCCAGAGGGTGCTGAAATGGTATAGAGCGTGCCTTGACTGTGCATAGCGACGGGGTCGTCCTCTGTATTTGCTGCGGCGGGGTTGGCCGCGCTGGGTGCTTTCGGATTATACGACCAGTTTAGCAAAGCGTCACGGAAGAGGGGTGTTAGTTCGGATATTTTCGCGCGATGTGCTGGTTTGGCGGTCGGCGCGGGGTAAATTACAGAGATGA
>NZ_JBFJWS010000218.1:0-5462 GCF_041623545.1 Zhongshania sp.
ATCCGATGCGGAATTTGAGCAGACGTATGTACTTAATCGGCGTCCGTGGTTTTAGAGCTACCTGGGTTGAATTGCTGTGACAAAGCGCATTGTTGTGTTAACTGGTGCGGGTATTTCGGCTGAGTCTGGCATTAAGACTTTCCGCGCCGCCGATGGCCTATGGGAAGAACACCGAGTGGAAGATGTGGCAACCCCTGAGGCGTTTGTTGCTAACCCTGATCTGGTCCAAGGGTTTTACAATCAGCGACGGCGCCAGCTATTAAGTCCCGATGTAAATGTTAATCCCGCACATTTGGCCCTCGCCGAGTTTGAAAGAAATTTTGCGGGTGAGTTTTTATTAATTACCCAGAATATTGATGATCTTCACGAGCGCGCGGGCTCGCACAAGCTCATTCATATGCATGGCGAACTGCTTAAAATGCGCTGTAGCTACAGCGGTGTTGTCTCTGCGATTACTGGCGATATTGCTACCGAGGATCGCTGTCGCTGCTGTGGACTCAGGGGTGGTTTGCGGCCACACATTGTGTGGTTTGGTGAGATGCCTTTGGCGATGGACGAGATATACAGCGCACTTGAGCAGTGCGATGTGTTTATTGCGGTGGGCACTTCGGGCAATGTTTACCCCGCGGCGGGATTTGTGCAGGCGGCGGCTAGCGTCGGCGCCCATACGATTGAAGTGAACCTCGAACCTTCGGCGGTACAGTCGGCTTTTTCGGAGGCCCGCTATGGACTGGCGAGTATTGAACTGCCGCGATTGCTCAATGAAATATTAGAATCAGCGCGTATTGATTAGCGTCAGTCGATTAAACACACTGAGCTCGAGCGAGTGCCCCTAGAGTCGCAAGGCCCTGCTCTAATTGTAAGTTCCATGAGCAGGCGCAGGAAATTCTTAGGCAGTGGCGATATTTCTCGCTGGCGGTAAAGAGTGGGCCAGCTGCAATGCTGATGTTTTCCGCTAGCGCTTGTTCTGCTAAGAGTAGTGTGTCGATTTGTTTGGGTAATTCAAGCCACAGGGCGTAGCCGCCACGGGGTTGGGTGATTTGGGTGCCGCTGGGCATGTGCCTCGCTAAAGTCTCTCTAATGCGGGCGGTTGACGTTGCCAGTGCGGCGCGCATCCGGTGCAGATGGCGGTCGTATTCCCCGCTGCGCAGCATCCGCTCGGCGGCCAACTGCGGAATTGTGGCGCTGGCCGCATTAAGCGTGAACTTCTGGTAGTTCAATTCCTCACTGTGCTTGCCGCCGGCAATCCAGCCGATTCGCAGTGCTGGTGACAGGGATTTAGATAGCGACGAGCAATACAGCACATTGCTTCCAGTGTCGTAGCGTTTGGCTATGCCTGGGCGTTGTTGCTCAAAATTTAAGTCGCCGTAAATGTCGTCTTCAATTAGTGGAATATTTGCCGCGCTGAGCATGGTCACTAAGTCTTGCTTGCGCTTTTCTGTCAGCGTAGCGCCGATGGGGTTGCTAAAGTTTGTGACGACAATACAGGCTTTTACTGGCCATTGTTCAATGGCTAATTGCAGTGCTTCTAAAGAAATTCCCTGCTGGGGATCTGTGGGGATTTCTAAGGCTTGCAAACCGAGAGAGTCAATAATCTGGAGCAAGCCGTAAAACAGGGGTGATTCTAAGGCGACAATATCGCCCGCTTTACAGCTCACTTTAAGAGCTAAATACAAGGCCTCTTGGCAGCCTTGGGTAATAGTGATGTCGTCTGCTTGGAGGTGGCAACCGAGCTTGTTCATGCGTTTAGCCAGCTGCTGGCGTAAGCCTAAGTAGCCTGGTGGGAATTCGTAAGCATTGCTTTTGCTATGAGGGTGGTGAGCCGCACTCGCTAAGGCCCGCTCAAGGGCAGCAACAGGCAAAAAGCTGGCATCCGGCACTGTAGCGCCCAGGCTTAACATGCCGGGCCGCCTCGTGGCGGAAATGACCTGCATTACTCGTTGTTGGCTGCTGATAAGCGTTGGTTTGGCGTCGGGCTTGGTTTCGCCGGGGCAGCATACGGTGTTTTCAAAGCGGGCTTTAATATAAAACCCCGAGCGGGGTCGCGCCTCGATATATTGCTCCTGTTCTAGGTAGCGATAGGCGGCGAGGGCGGTAGACATACTGACGTGGTAATTCGTACTGGCTTGTCGGACTCCCGGTAACTTATCGCCGGTATTGAGCCGGCCTTGCTCAATATGATTGGCAATTTCGCTGGCGACTTGGCGATAGCGGGGTGGCATGGTTGCCTCCTATTGTAAGCTGTTATGCATAACAGTTTTGTATAAACTGCATCTGTACTGGTGTAAATTTTATTTAGTGTATCTGTTATGCTTTCGTTTGTCGCACTACGCTATTTCCTGTTCGTGCTAATACCTTAGTGCGAGATCAGGAGTTAGGAGGGGGCGACGATGGATACCGTAAAATGGTTTGCTTATCAGTTAAAAAAGCCTGTGTGGCTAGCTAAGTTGGCTAAGCTCATAGCGGTTGCCGCGATGCTGGTCGCTATGTCGCTTGTTACGCGAGACCTGCCGAATAATCTTGCGCAGCCGTGGTGGTGGAATTTCCATTAGCGTTGCTATCAGTCGAGGAAGAGAAATGAATTATTTTGTGGTGGATGCGTTTGCGACAAGTAAATTTACGGGGAATCCCGCAGCGGTGTGTTTGCTTGACACTGAACTTCCTGATGGGGAATTACAGATGCTCGCGGCGGAGTTCAATTTATCAGAAACCGCTTATCTTCAACGCTTGGAGGAGGGCTATTATCGCTTGCGCTGGTTTACCCCGACGATCGAGGTCAATCTCTGCGGCCATGCAACCTTGGCGGCGGCGCACGTTTTGTGGGCGCATTGCGAGGTCGCTGTAAATTCGCTGCGTTTCAAAACGCGCAGCGGTGATTTGACGGCGAATCGAGGTATTGATGGTGTTAGCTTAGAGTTCCCGCTAACGCCCATTTCATCAGTAAGTAGTGCGGAAAATACCGCCTTGCATGATGTGACTGGGGGGATTGCCGCGGCGCGTCGCGCGGGTGAGGATCTACTTATTGAATTAGCTGACGAGGCTGCTGTGCAAAGTTTTATCCCTAATCTGTCACTTATCGCAGCATTGCCGGCACGGGGGCTGATTGTTACCGCTATGGCGAGCCGCGAACCTCGGGTCGACTTTGTCTCGCGTTTCTTTGGTCCTGCAGCCGGTATCAATGAGGACCCCGTGACAGGCTCAGCACATTGTGCGCTGGCGCCCTACTGGGCGCCTAGATTTGGTCGCAATGAGTTAAAGGGCCGACAATTGTCTGCGCGAGGTGGCGACGTCGGTGTTGTTATTGCTGGTGATAAGGCGATATTGTCAGGCCGAGCGGTAACCGTAATGGCCGGCGAAATTTATTAAGCCCTGTGTTGTACGGTTAGCTGCGTCGATGTTGGCGATATTCACTGGGTGCTAGGCCAATGGTCTTTTTAAACAAACGGGAGAAATAATAAGCGTCGTCGTAGCCGATGGCCGCGGCGACTTGTTTTATCGATTGCCCAGTGCTGTCGAGTAAATAGCAGGCGCGCTGAATTTTCATATTAATAAAGTACTGAATGGGTGATTGCCCAGTGTGGGCCTTAAATTTTTTGGTGAAATGATATTTCGATAATTTCGCCTCAGCAGCGAGTTCATCTAGATTGAGCTGGCCGTGGATGTGTTCTTGCATCGTGGCGCGCAGCCGCTCAAAGTTTAGCGCCTTGCCACTTTGGGGCTGTTGCTGACGGATGAGTAAGGCGATATAGCTGAGCAGGGCTTGTAGTTGATGGCCACCCTGTACAAACTCGGCAAACTGATAGGCGCTGCGCCGCAATTCCGAAAGGCCGTCGAAGATGCGGACGACCCTCGGTTGCACACCAATATTAAAACAAGGGCTACTGAGCTGAATATGACGGTAAAAATCTTTGGCAAGTCGGCCTTTGAAGTGCAGCCAGTAGATGGTCCACGGGTCTCCGCTGTCGGCGTGGTAGGCGTGGGGGTGGTCTGGTGGCAGAATAAACATATCGCCGCTGCTAACGCGGTAGCTTTTGTCGTCGCAGCTCAAGGTGCCGTGGCCGTCAATACAGTAAATGATTAAATAGCTGTCGTGTTGCTGGCGCTGCATTCGGTGGCCAAAAGCAGCGGGATAATACCCTACGGCAACAGGGTACAAGCTTTCGCTGAGAGCGTGCGCCGCTAATTGATTTTGCACAAATTGTGGCGTAAGGAAGCGAATTCCCTGGGGCGGTAGTGGCCAGTCTGAAGTAATTGGCATGCTAAGTAATTGGAATCCAATTGGTTTTTAAATGCTTAAGGAAGGTGCTTTGTATTCACACTTGATGCGCAATATAGTCCATCAAGTCGGCAATATAATCAATCCTACCTTTCACTCATCTGTGTTTATATGGTAGCCCAATTTACGCACAGCTATTTGCCGCACAGCTATGCTACTGTAGGCACAAACAATAACCGGGAGATCCACCATGGCCACTGTAACCGCCACTGCGACGACTGAAGAAGCAAAATTTGTCCAGTCTCTGGTCGCACGCTCGCGTGCAGCACAGGCACAAATTGCCAATTACAGCCAAGAACAAGTTGATGAATTGATCACCGCAATGGTGTGGTCAGTTGCGCGCCCAGAGGTGGCTGAGAAAATCGCCCGTTTTACCGTAGAAGAGACCCAGCTGGGCAACTACGAAGGCAAATACCTTAAAATCTTCAAGAAAACTCGTGCCGCCTTGTTTGACATTATCAACGACAAATCCGTTGGTGTACTTGAAGAGGATAAAGAGCGCAATATCGTTAAAATCGCTAAGCCCGTTGGTGTTATCGGCGCCTTAACGCCCTGTACAAACCCAGAGGCAACGCCGGTTATTAAGGCAATTTCTGCGGTAAAAGGCCGTAACTCCATTATTGTTGCGCCGCACCCGCGTTCTAAGCTTACTAATAAAATGATCTGCGATTTAATGCGCGGCGCGCTGAAGGCCTGTGGTGCCCCAGAGGATCTGGTAATTTCCATCGACACGCCGTCAATGGAAGCTACCGCTGAATTGATGAAGCAGGTTGACCGGGTGCTCGCGACTGGCGGTGCGCCCATGGTGAAGTCGGCCTACTCAAGCGGTACGCCAGCACTGGGCGTGGGCGCGGGTAATGCGGTTATCACGGTTGATGAAACTGCCGATCTTGACGAGGCTGCTGAGAAAATTCGTATTTCCAAGACGTTGGATTTAGCGGCGTCATGTTCCTCTGATAACGCGGTTATTGCGCTAGAGTCTAATGTCGATGCCTTGCTTGAAAAATTGCAGGCTCAGGGCGGCTATATTTGCAGCCCTGAAGACAAGAAGAAGTTGGAGGCGATCATTTGGGAAGATGGCCATATTGCCGCGCGCATTGTGGCCCAGTCTGCGCCGGTCTTAGCGGAGATGGCGGGTATCGATCTGCCGGAAGGAAAGACCTTCTTCATCGTGCCAGAAACTGGC
>NZ_JBFJWS010000219.1:0-5453 GCF_041623545.1 Zhongshania sp.
CAACAGTCCAGTGACTTTAAAAGTGTATCTTTCCGGAGAAATCCATACCGACTGGCGCGACCAGATCATTCAAAGCTGCCGCGAGCAGAATTTGAGCATTTCATTTACCTCCGCCAATACCAACCACGAAGCCAGCGATGCTGCCGGCGATGTACTTGGCCACGAAGACAAAGCCTTTTGGCGCGACCACAAATCAGCCAAGGTCAATGCGATCCGAACTAAAACTCTGATTGAGCAGTGCGACGTGGCGATCATTCGCTTTGGCGACAAGTATAAGCAATGGAATGCCGCCTTCGATGCCGGCTCCTGCGCGGCACTCGGCAAGCCCTATATCACGCTGCATGGCGAAGACATCATCCACCCGCTCAAGGAAGTAGACGCCGCCGCGTTAGCTTGGGCGACGACAACGGATCAGGTGGTCGAGATTTTAAAATATGCGGTGAGTGAGCATTAGAAAATAGGTCTGCTTTTACACATGCCACTCATTCGCCATTCGGCTGGTTTTATCGCTTTAATCTATCCCACGACCACCTAGCCCGCGATCATTAACTTTGGCAGGGCATGCCAACTATCGTATTCTATGTTGAATATGAACTACTGTGAGTAATCGATGAAAGCGCGTGATGTCTTTTCATGGTCTATCTTTCCGGTGACGGTTGCCGCCGTGCTGCTTGGCGGGGTTTGGGCTATTGATGCCGGCCACGAACCGAGCTTGGTTGCAGGGATCGGCACATTTGTGAGCCTGGCACTGGTGGTGACATTAGAGCGCTTACTGCCATACCGCAAAGAGTGGAATCAATCCCAAGGCGACCTGCGCGCAGACTTGCTGTACCTGCCTAGTTATTTCGGCATTAACGCGCTGGTACAGCCCGTGGTCGCCGCTGGCATCGTGCTGGGCGGTGCTATGATGTCGGATGCCTTGGGCATGGGGCTGTGGCCTTCAGAGTGGCCACTGCTCGCGCAGTTTCTACTGGCCTGTATTGTGGTGGAGTTTTTCGACTACTGGCCCCACCGCTGGCTGCACGAAGTCCCTTTCCTATGGCGTTTTCATGCTATTCACCACAACCCAAAGCGATTGTATTGGCTGAATGCAACGCGAGCGCATTTTGGCGAAGTCGTATTTCGCGGCATCTTGAATGCCGTGCCGCTGGCACTGGCCGGCGCCAGCGCGGAAGTGCTGGCAATGGTGGGATTGGCGAACTCGCTACTGGGCTTGTTTCAGCACGCGAATATCAATTTTAAAATGGGCCCTTTGACTTGGATTTTCAGCGTTGGCGAAATGCATCGCTGGCATCATTCGCTGAAGATATCTGAGGCGAACCACAATTACGGTAGTAACTTTCTGTTTTGGGATGTGGTGTTTGGCACCCGGTACCGCGACGCGGAAAAGTCTGGTCCAGAGAATCTAGGAATAGAAGATGACACCATTCCAGCCAGCTGGTGGTCGCAGCTCTGGGTGCCATTCAAAGAGCATAAAAATTCTTGATGAAGGGCTCTATTTGGGGGCAGAGTAAAAACTCAAGCATCCCGCAATAGGTGAGCTTAGTTTTACTCTGCCCCCGATCTATATAATATGTCGTCAGAACGTCATCAGACATGACACGACCTGTTGCAATATCAATCTTGCGGATAATATCCGCCGCACATCCATAATTTGAATGGTAAAAAAATGCACCCACTAATTGAAGGTATTGAGCGTGAGGGACTGTCACGCCGGCGCTTTCTGCGTAATTTGTTCCTGACTGCTGGCGGCGTTGCCAGCGCACGGTTTCTAACAGCTTGCGGCGGCTCGTCAAGCTCAATAGGGCTGCCGGGGGCAATGAACCCCTTTGTTAAAAGCAAATTTGCGACGATTGGGCCATTGTTGCCTGCAGATGAGAATGGCGTGCAATTGCCTGCCGGATTTACCTCTCGCGTGGTCGCTGAATACAACGCGAACGTGATTGCCGATGATGGCAGCGATACAGGCTATGCATGGCATACCGACCCCGATGGTGGCGCAACATTCAGCACAGATGATGGCGGATGGATTTATGTGAGCAACTCAGAGCGCCGCGATAACACCTCCGGCCCCGCCGTTACGGGCGTGGGTTACGGGCCACCAAATCGACGCCAAGATGTTGCCGCACTAGGTCTGATGAGCGGCGGAGTCAGCGCATTGAGATTCAATGCTAAGGGTGAACTGGTCGACGCCTACCGCTGCCAAGCCAATACCACGACCAACTGCTCCGGCGGAGCAACCCCCTGGGGAACGTGGATCAACGGCGAGGAGATACTTGATGGCTTAATGTTTGAATGCAGCCCACTGCGGGATGGCGGTGAGGCAGTGCATCTGCCCGCATTCGGTATTAAAGGGCATGAAATGGTGGCGGTGGATGAGGCTCGACGCGCTATCTATCACACCGAAGATGCAGGTGGCGACGATCGATTCTATCGCACCATTTGGTCGGTAGCCGATTGGCCGAGCGGCGAACGCCCGCTAATGGATAACGGTGTGCTTCAAGTCATGGGCGTGCCAGCCGGATTGACCGCGGCACGCCAGGGGCCCACGCCCATTGAATGGCACAACGCCTTGGCAGTAGATCAACCGCAGTTCCAGAACCGTCATCCCGACAGCACGCTAATGGCAGGCAATGAGGGCGTTTGGTACCTTAACGGCTTTATATTTTTAACCACAAAAAGCGATGACACAATTTGGGCAATCGATACGACGGCCAATACCATAGAATCGATTTATGCCCCCTCCGACGGCCCTATCGGCTCACCAGTGGATGACAGTGAACCACCCTTGGCTGGTGTCGATAATATTACGATGACCTTGGACGGCGAAATGTTGGTCGTGGAAGACGGCGGTGATATGCGCTGCATGGTATTGATGCCCGACCAAACCACAATCCCATTATTGCGGCTGCCGGGTGACCCAGGGGCTACCGAAGTCACTGGCGTCGCGATTGCGCCCGACGGTCGGCGAGTTTACGTATCTGGCCAACGCACATTTAATAGTGGCGACGGCGCAATAGGCTACAACATTGCGGGTTTAACTTACGAAATCACCATGCCATTTTCGGTGCGGGTAGATCGGCCACTCGCGCGGTCAATGCCTAATGTGTAGTTATTCCCAGCCAGGTACAACTGCTATGTGATCGATATGTGAGGCCATGCCAGCACCAGCCCGAACAGTATCGCCACATAGTCGCATCTATTGAGCAGTTATGCCGCTGCAGGAGGCATCGCTTTACTGGATATCCGATTTGCTAATTGAGGGCAGAGTGAAAATACATCATTCCCCTTAACTTCTCGCGATTCGCACAGAGGCTCCGCTCAGCGATAAGGCGACGGCATATGCGTGCTCAATCAGTACGGCTCCTCAAGTCAATTCAGTAGCAATTCGCGTCACTTTATTGTCTGCTCACGCCATCTATGCCGCTGGATACCCTCTAAGCGTTTATTATTTGTGCGATAAGGCATAGGATGGCTTTTAGGCTATAAAACACTCAGGCCGCGCCTTACTATAGCGGCTGTACTAATTCGACGATTACAGTATAGGGGGCACAATGAACAATTTGGCAGAAGCTCAACCCATTCAGCAGGCATCACGCATTGCACAGGTATTTGAGACCCAGCGCACGGCGTCACGGCGCAGCCCCTACCCCAGTGTGCAAGAACGAATTCAACATATAGATAAACTCGCTGCACTACTGGAAAAAAATCAAGACGCGATCGCAGAGGCAATTTCAACGGACTTCGGCAACCGCCCCACCCAAGAGTCCAAGGTGCTGGAAATCTTCGGTCTGATCAGTGGCTGCAATTACACGCGAAAGCGCCTGAAAAAATGGATGAAGCCCCAGAAGCGTCACGTTGGACTCGCATTCTTTGGCGCAAAAAATACAGTCATCCCTCAACCCAAGGGTGTTATCGGCATTGTTACGCCGTGGAACTACCCGCTATTCCT
The DNA here is from genome assembly GCF_041623545.1 of Zhongshania sp. GTDB lineage: Bacteria > Pseudomonadota > Gammaproteobacteria > Pseudomonadales > Spongiibacteraceae > Spongiibacter. The sequence goes on from NZ_JBFJWS010000219.1 coordinate 3,953, forward strand.
CGCCCTGAGCCCAGCAATTAGCGCGCTGGCCGCGGGTAACCGCTGCATTATTAAAATGGCGTCGAATTCGCAAACCTTGGCAAGGTTGATGGAAAAGCTAATCAGCGCCGAATTTGACGAAAGTGTGCTGGCCGTCGTTGCAGGGGTTTCAGCCCACGAGTTTACCCACCTGCCTTGGGATCACTTGGTTTTCACCGGTTCAGCCGCCACCGCAAAGACCGTTATGGAAACCGCCGCGAAATACCTAACACCGGTTACCCTAGAGCTTGGCGGCAAATCGCCGACAATCGTTGCCGACGATTATGATATTAAAGTCGCCGCCGAACGCCTGCTATTTGGCAAGTTTTTGAATGCTGGGCAGACCTGTGTCGCACCTGATTATGTATTTATTCCCCGCAATAAGGTCGACGCCTTTATTGATGCCGCAAAAACAGTGGTCAAACAGCGCTACCCAAATCTCAGCACCGCAGACTACACATCGATCATTGATGAAAAGGCCTACCAGCGACTGAATAAGACATTGGAAGACGCCACCAGTAAAGGTGCCCGCGCCGTCAACCTAATAGACCAAACCACCAACAACGACGCATTACGAAAGTTAGCACCTCACCTTGTGTGTGATGTTAATGCCGACATGATGATTATGCAGGACGAGATTTTTGGTCCCCTGCTCCCCATCAAACCCTACGACAACATCGAAGACGTTATTGAATACATCAATGCCAACGAGCGCCCACTAGCACTCTATTTATACAGCAACAAAAAGGCTCTTCAACAACAGGTGATATACAACACGCTGTCTGGCGGTATGTGTATCAATGACAGCGTCGTGCACGTAGCACAACACGACATGCCCTTTGGTGGTGTTGGCAATAGCGGCATGGGTCATTATCACGGCCATGAGGGCTTTATCGAGTTTTCAAAAATGCGCCCCATCTTTAAGCAGGGACCGATAAGTGGGCTGCTCATGATGGCACCGCCTTATGGCGCTACTTTCGACAAAATGTATAAGTTGATGCTGAAATTCAAACTCTAATTGAAAAGGCGTGATAGCGCCCCAAGCTTTAACTGGGGCGCTATCATCACTAGGAATTTACGATGACAATCACCTTAGACATTATTCCCCTTATCTCCATTGCCGCGGGTGTGGCGATTCTCGTTAAGCCGCGTTTACTTAACTATATTGTTGCGGGCTATCTAATTGCCATTGGCTTAATCGACCTGTTAAACCTGCATATTTAATCTGAGTTTATTCAGAACTTACACAACTACTCATAGCGTCATTGCAATACGCTGTATGGCGACGCTTTACATCCCAACGATGTCACAGGCCAAAAATACGTTGAGATAATAAACTCGACATTAGCGTGTTTTCAATTTTTGAATAATGACCCCGCTCACAAGCTCAAATATAAATAAAACCAGGCCATTTACCGATAGCAAGTGCGATTGCTCAGCAATCATTCGGTTCTCACCTTGCCAACAGCCCCATTAACTATGC
>NZ_JBFJWS010000220.1:0-5452 GCF_041623545.1 Zhongshania sp.
AGTGCCTCGGAAATAGAAGACGAGGCATTGTTGCTCAGCGCCACCCCCAACTATTTTACCGACTACCCCCTCAGGCAATATTCAATTCCTGCCCACACAATTTGCCGCGCAAAAACTATTAAGCAGCGCTGTTGTACACTAGACGCCAGCGACTGAAATAGGCCACAATACTTAATTGACTTCAGTTGACTGACACCATTTCTCAACGGCGGTGTCTTGAGCGCACAGACACCAACGCTCAAACAAAATTTACGCTGTACCGACTAAAAATAAACATTGTCCGCTTTGACGGAAATCGCGCTAAAGAGTAAACCTTTATCAGCAAAGGATAGAAATTACCCAATAGCCGCCATTAATAGAACACAAAATAATTGCTTGGAGGTTCAGATAATATGCAAATGCTAGGTGAACAACACATTGCGGCCCCTGTTCAACGCGTATGGGAAGCGCTAAATGATCCCGACATCCTCAGAGCAAGTATTCCCGGCTGCCAAAGTTTAGATAAGTCTTCAGCAGAGCGCTTTGACGCCGTCGTCGAAGTTAAAGTCGGTCCCATTGGTGCGCGTTTTAAAGGCGCGGTGACCCTTACCGACCTCAACCCGCCCAATAGCTACACCTTGCTATTGGAAGGTAACGGCGGCATTGCTGGTACTGCGAAAGGTGCCGCCAAGGTAAAACTGAGTGCTGTCGACGGCGGTACATTGGTGTCCTACGATGTTGACGCCCAAGTCGGTGGCCGCATGGCACAACTGGGTGGTCCGATAATCGATGCCACTGCGAAACAACTTGCCGGTAAATTTTTCAGTGGCTTCGGTGAAATTGTTAGCGGCAAAAAAGCAGCAGCACCCGCACCAGCTGCCGCAGCGGCAAAAGCAACACAACCAGCACTTGGCGCGCCAGCCCCTGCTGGCGGCTTCCCCATTGCCTGGATTTTGGCGATTGCCGTGGCCATGCTGTGCGGCTTTATCTTTGGCAGCGGCTCCAATCTTGCCGAATCGGCCTCGGCGTGGACTGGGCTATCGATTGGCTTGTTGCTTATTTTGGTTGCCGCCACGGCCTTCGAATATGGCCGCCGCACGGCGGCGCCCATCGTCACGCTTGACAGTGCCTTACTCCGACGCCTACTCGAAGGAGACAAGCAATGAAGCCAGCTCCCTTTGACTATGTCGCACCGACGACAGTCGACGAGGCCTGCAAAGCCCTCGATGAAGCCGGCGGCGGCGCCACCGTGTTGGCGGGCGGGCAGACCCTGATGCCACTGCTAAATCTGCGCATGAGCCAGCCATTTATTCTCGTCGACATTAATCAAATTGCTGAATTAAACGGCGTATCTCGAATTTCTGGCGGAATACGCCTTGGCCCAAGCACCCGCCAGAGCGAAGCGATCACCAGTGACATTCTTGCTCAAGACCTGCCCGTGTTGGTCCAAGCGGTAAAACATGTTGGCCACCATCAGACCCGCAATCGCGGTACGGTCGGCGGTTCAATCGCCCTAGGTGAACCCGCCGCGGAATTACCCGCCACTGCGGTAGCGCTGGGCGCGACAATAGAAGTGCGCTCGGTGCGGGGCAGCCGCCAAATTCTCGCTGAAGAATTCTATCTCGGCCCGTATATGACCGTACTGGAACCCGATGAGCTGGTCACCGGCATCACCTTTCCCGAATGGCCTAAGGGCCACATCACGGTCTTTAATGAATTAGCCCAGCGGCCCGGTGATTTTGCCTTGGTCGGTATGGTCGGTGCCCTTGTTGTTGAATCCGACAAGATTGTGCGCGCCGGCCTAGCGTGGTTTGGCATGGGACCAACCCCGATGAAAATGAGAGCTGTAGAAGGTATGTTGATAGGCAAGTCCCTTAGTGAGATTGACTATCAGGCGCTAGCGGAAAGCGCCATTGCCGACACCGCCCCCTTCGATGACCAACACACCAGCGCAGAGTATCGCCGCACCGTTGGCAAACGCATCTTTGCCCGCACCCTGCGCGACGCACTCACCACTGGGGAGATCGCATGAGCAAACACAGCATTGAAATGACAGTTAACGGCCACCGTCACAGCGGTGATATTGAATCCCGCATCTCACTGGCCGATTTCTTACGCGACGGTGCCGGCTATACCGGCGTCCACCTCGGTTGCGAGCACGGCGTTTGCGGCGCTTGCACGGTCATGGTCGACGGCAAAGCTGTGCGCAGCTGCCTGATGCTTGCAGTGCAAGCTAACGGCCGCGACGTCACCACAGTTGAAGGTCTTGCTGCAGACGACGGCACTCTGCACCCTGTCCAGCAAGCGCTACTCGACCAACACGGCCTGCAATGCGGTTTTTGCACCCCCGGCGTGGCGATGACCATGGCAGCGCTAACAAGCGATGGCAAAAAGCCCAGCGAAGACGAATTGATTGCGGCACTGTCCGGCAATATTTGCCGTTGCACTGGCTACCAAGGTATCCGCCGCGCTGCGGCCCAGCTAATCGCCTCCACTGCGGAGGAGCAAGTATGAGCGCCACTGAATTCAAACCCGGACGCTACTTTGGCAAGCGCGTAGCCCGTAAAGAGGACCCGCGCCTCCTTACCGGTCGCGGACAATATGTTGACGATATTTCTGTGCCCGGCATGTTGCATGTCGCCTTTACCCGCAGCCCCATCGCCCGCGGCGACATTCTCTCGATCAACACCGAGATGGCCCGAGATATTCCCGGTGTGCACGCCATTTACACCCAAGAAGACCTGGCAAGTTTCAATGTCGAAATGCTCAGCTTTTACTTAGCGCCCCAAGATGCCGAAACCACGCCGCTGGCCAACGGCCGCGTTGCCTACGTCGGTGAGCCCGTTGCGCTAGTCATTGCTGACAGCCGCCATATCGCCGAAGACGCGGCGTCTTTAGTTGAAGTGCAATACGACGAGCAAGACCCCGTCGTTACCATCGCTGACGCGCGAAGAGGGCCGCCAGTGCACCCCGGCACCGACGACAATGTCAACGGCCAAATGGGCGAAGAAGAGCTGGATGAAGACCTCGCTGAATTACTCAACAACGCCCCGCACCTTATCAAGCACCGCGTCGTTCATCAGCGCATTTCACAATCGCCGATGGAAACCCGTGGCGTCGTCGCGGTCCGCGACGGCGCGGAAGAACTGACGCTTTACATCACCTGCCAAAGCCCGCACATGGTCGCCCGCTGGGTCTCGATGGCACTTGGCCTACCCCAAACCGCCATACGCGTGATCGCCAAAGACGTTGGTGGTGGCTTCGGCCTGAAGAACCACCCATGGAAGGAAGAAACCGCCACCATCCTTGCGGCCATGAAAATTAAGCGCCCATTAAAATGGATTGAGGATCGCTACGAGAATTTAGTCGCCGCCAACCAAGCCCGCGAACAAGAGATGGATCTGCAAGTCGCCTTCGACGACGACGGCAAGCTCATCGCCTCACACGGCGACTATAGCTGCAATAACGGCGCCTACCCGCAACTGACAGAATGCAATATTGCGGTTCATATGTTCGTTTGGGCGGCGTATAAAATGCCCGCCTATGGCTTTCTCACCCGCGGTTGGTACAGCAACACCGTTGGCCTAGCCGCTTATCGCGGTCCCTGGGCAATGGAATCGCTAATTCGCGAAACCGCCCTTGATCGCGCGGCCCGTAAAATTGGCATCGAGCCCTATGAAATTCGCCGCCGCAATTTAGTCACCCTCAAGGACCAGCCGACTAGCTCGTGCATGGAAATTCCACTTGAGGACATCACCCCAGCGGAATGTCTTGAAAAACTTTTAGAGGCGTTTGATGTTCCCGCATTTCGCGAAGAACAAAAAGCGGCCCGCGAACAAGGCCGTTATCTCGGCTTAGGTATCGCCACTTACATTGAGCCTACCGGCGCGGCGGGGGCTATCCCAACCATGACCGGCGAATTAGCCCAGGTGCGCATTGAGCCCACCGGCAAAGTCACCGCGGTCATGAGCACTCACTCTCAGGGCCACGGCACCGCAACCACCATGGCGCAAATTTTTGCCGACCGCCTAGGCATTCCCTATGAGGATGTCGCGATATTTGAAGGTGACAGTTCGCGCGGTGGCTTCTCTCCCGGCGCTGCCGGCAGTCGTCAAGGGGTTATCGCCGGTGGCGCGGCCATCATGGCGGGTGACCTATTGGCGGCCAAAGTTAAATTGCTCGCTGGGCATTTGTTTGATGCGGATCCCGACACCATCACCCTCGACGAGGGCATGGCGCATTTTGCCGGCGCCCCGGAGAAATCCCGCTCAATCGCTGACATCGCCAATATTGCTTACGGCGAACCCAGCCGCCTCCCCCCCGGCTTTGAATCTGGCCTAGAAGCGCAATACCGCTATCAGCCACCACCGATGACCTTCGCCAGCGCGGCAAATGCCTGTGTCGTTGAAGTCGACGCCGACACCGGCTTTGTGAAAATTTTGCGCTGGATTTCTTCAGAAGACTGCGGCAATTCGATTAACCCTGCCGTGGTAGAAGGCCAGGTTGCCGGAGGCTTGGCACAAGCCATTGGCATGGTATTGCTCGAAGAAGTCGGCTTTGATGATCGTGGCAACCCCACTGCCGCAACCTATAAAGACTACCATCTGCCAGCTATATCCGATATTCCGGTATTTGAGTTTGTCCATGCCAGCACGCCCTCGCAATCGGTTGGTGGGATGCGTGGCTGCGGCGAAGGCGGTGCCATTGTCGGCGCGCCCACCCTGGTCAACGCCATTGCAGATGCGCTGTCGCCCTTCGGCGACGTACCAGTAGAGCTGCCCCTCACCCCAGTGAAGCTCCTCAGCGTTATTGAAGGTCGCGACTTGAGTACGCCAACGCCGCAAGCACCCGTGAGTTCGTCGCCAAGCCCCACTGTAACAAGCACCGTGGCGCCGGAACCGGAGCAAGCTCCGGCGCCAAGTGCGGCACCACGGGCAGATACCGCCGTGGTCGTCGACGGCGACTGGAATATGGTGCTATCGACGCCAATGGGCCCCCAGGAAATGGTCGGCCACTTTGAAACCAGCGGCAATTCTTTGTCTGGCTACCTCAGCAGTAAAGAAGGTCAAATGGCATTTGACGGCGGCACTGTCGATGGCGGCAATATTAAATTTAACCTCACAGTGGAAATGGGCATGAAGCTCACCCTGAAATACACCCTTGTCGTCGAGGGCGACAGCATTAAAGGCAAATGCAAAATGGGGATCTTAGGTTCAGCTAAAGTCAGTGGTACCCGGGTTTAAATATCGCTTAGGCCTATAGGCTAGAGCAGGGCAACGACATTCCCGCCCTGCTCTAGCCTTGATGTAAGGCCAGTGGCTGATCGAAAATAGCCACCAATTCTTCTCTGCAATTTACCCCGCGCCGACCGCCAAACCAGCACATCGCGCGAAAATATCCGAACTAACACCCCTCTTCCGTGACGCTTTGCTAAACTGGTCGTATAATCCGAAAGCACCCAGCGCGGCCAACC
>NZ_JBFJWS010000221.1:0-5415 GCF_041623545.1 Zhongshania sp.
CGTCGTAGGCTTTAAAACACGTTATTTCACTGCTACTCACGCTGAGGCCTCATCATAAATATTTTCATAAACGTAGTTTGTCGCCTCAATAAAGCCCGGCACACTGCCACAATCAAATCGCTTGCCGCGGAATTTATAGGCAAGCACACAACCATTCTGAGCCTGTGTCATCAGCGCATCCGTCAGCTGCACTTCACCATTTTTACCTGGCGGGGTATTACGCAAAATTTCGAAAATATCGGGAGTTAAAATGTAGCGACCAATGACCGCCATATTAGTCGGCGCGTCTTCCGGCTTGGGCTTTTCCACCATACTGCTAACGCGGTACAAGCCATCACCCATCTCCTCACCAGCGATTACGCCGTACTTTTCAATATCCTCCATCGGCACTTCTTGGATAGCCACTATACTGCAGCGAAACTGCTTGTAAAGCGCAACCATCTGCGCCATGACGCCATCATCTTTTTGGTTTAGACACAAGTCGTCTGACAAAATAACGCCAAAGGCCTCATCACCAATCAAGCACTCCCCGGTCAAAATGGCATGACCCAGGCCTTTCATTTCGCGCTGACGCGTCATCATGAACGTGCCTTCGTTTAGCACATTGCGAATACATGCGAGATAGCGCTCCTTGCTGGTGCCTGCTATCTGATTTTCTAATTCGTAGCTAATATCAAAATGGTCAGCGATTGCTCGTTTACCCCGACCAGTCACTAATGCAATTTGCTTTAAGCCCGCTTGAATAGCCTCCTCCACGCCGTACTGCACCAAAGGTTTATTCACTATTGGCAGCATTTCCTTAGGCATGGATTTGGTTGCGGGCAGAAAACGAGTGCCGTAACCGGCGACGGGGAACAGACATTTTCGAATCATATTATTTCCTGAGTGACTGTCGGGAGCCATCCCGAATCCTTTTAACGAATGTTAACACTGGGGGTATTCTCCCAACAGCGGCGACACTTGGCAAGCACCGCCCTTTATCCACTTTTGTAACAGCTCAATGACAGCAAGCATCACGCCAATGTTGACATTTTAATGTGCCATCCAAAACCTTCGTGCTAAGATAAGCGCTACATTTTCAAACTGAAACTATGGCCTCATGTCTCTAATCCATCAAAATAGCTTTACCAAAGAAGAACTCATCGACTGCGGACACGGCAAATTATTTGGTCCCGGCAATCCTAAGCTCCCCGTAGACAATATGCTAATGGTAGACAGAATTACCCATATTAGCACTGAAGGCGGGAGTTATGATAAAGGTGTATTAGTCGCGGAACTCGACATCAATCCTGACCTCTGGTTTTTTGATTGCCACTTTATCGGCGACCCAGTGATGCCTGGCTGCTTAGGCCTCGATGCCATGTGGCAGCTGGTTGGTTTTTACTTAGGCTGGCGCGGCAACAGCGGCAAAGGCCGGGCACTCGGCGCGGGCGAAGTAAAATTCACGGGACAGATCCTACCCGACTCCAAGCTCGTCACCTACACCCTTAACTACAAGCGTCTTATTGAGCGCAAGCTTATTTTGGGTATCGCCGACGGCGAAGTCGCGGTTGACGGCAAAGTTATCTACACCGCAAAAGATCTACGTGTCGGCTTATTTAAAGACGACGCCAGTTTTTAAAATTCGCTAAAAATTCAACTAATACTATAGATAAGATAATGAGGTATCCGATGAAGCGTGTTGTCGTAACCGGTATGGGGATTGTTTCCAGCATCGGCAATGATTTGGCAGAAGTACTCACATCATTGCAAGAGGGTAAATCGGGAATCGCGTTCAACGAAGAATACAAGGAAAAGGGGTTTCGCAGCCAAGTTTCTGGCTCCATCAAAAACCTCGACCTTAAAGAACGCATAGACCGCAAACAACTTCGCTTTATGGGTGACGCTGCGGCGTATGCCTACATCGCCATGCAAGAAGCTGTTAGCGATTCTGGCCTAGCTGAAGACCAAGTAAGCAATGTTCGCACCGGTATTATAGCTGGCTCGGGCGGCGCGTCGTCGGCTAATTTAATCGAGTCTGCTGACACTCTAAGAGAGCGCGGTGTAAAACGCATTGGGCCCTATCGCGTCACTCAAACTATGGGCAGCACAGTTTCTGCCTGCCTAGCAACGCCCTTTAAAATCAAAGGTGTTAACTACTCGATTTCCTCTGCCTGCGCCACCAGCGCCCACTGCATTGGCAACGCCATGGAGCTTATCCAGCTCGGCAAGCAAGACGTCGTTTTTGCTGGCGGCGGCGAAGAAGAACACTGGTCCTTAAGTTGTTTATTTGACGCCATGGGCGCACTGTCGACCAAATATAACGACACCCCGGAAAAAGCGTCACGCCCTTACGACGCCAACCGTGACGGCTTCGTTATTGCTGGCGGCGCGGGCATGATCGTCCTTGAAGAACTTGAGCACGCCAAGGCTCGCGGCGCCAAAATTTACGGCGAACTCGTCGGCTATGGCGCGACATCCGACGGCTATGACATGGTCGCCCCGAGCGGTGAAGGCGCTGCGCGCTGCATGGCCCAAGCCCTGCAAGGTGTGGATGGTGACGTTGACTACATCAATTCCCACGGCACGTCGACGCCAGCAGGTGACATGCAGGAATTAAAGGCAGTTAAACAAGCTTACGAAGGCAAAACGATTCCAACAATCGGCTCAACCAAATCCCTTGCCGGCCACTCACTCGGTGCTACCGGCGTACAGGAAGCCATTTTCTCTCTATTAATGATGAAGCATAATTTTATTGCCGCATCAGCTAATATTGAAACGGTTGACGAGGAGGCTGCAGGTGTACCAATCGCCCTAAGCCGGCAGGACAATGTCACGTTAAATACCGTGATGTCGAATAGCTTTGGTTTTGGCGGCACCAATGCAAGCCTAGTATTTCAACGCTACCAGGCCTAGCGCTTGCGGACCACTCATGCAGCGCCCTGCGCTGCATGAGTTTCTCTAGCAACCCTTCCCTGCATTACCTTTCTAGCTAATATCCTGCAAGAAAATCACGTCAACGCGATCGCCTCGGCGCAAGGTTTTGCCAATGGGGATAATCGCTAAAGCATTACACCACGACACCGATGACAGTGCCCCCGAACTCTGTTGCGGATGAATCTCAACCTCCATCCCCTCATCACCCGGTACCACCCTAGCACGCAAATATTCTTGCCGAGTACCCGCGCGCGGCCACTCGAATTGCGCACGCGCCGGCCACTGTGGCGGCAGCAATTTCGTCGCGCCTTGCATTTTCAATAAATAAGGTCGCACCAGTAAGCAAAAGGTCACAAAGCCCGACACGGGATTACCCGGCAAGCCAAAAAATGGCACCTCAAGCACTCGACCATAAGCAAGCGGCTTACCGGGTTTAATGGCCAGCTTCCACAGATTCAAGGAACCCAAGGCCTCTACCTCGGCCTTAACGTGATCCTCCTCACCCACCGACACACCACCGCTAGAGATGACCACTTCGGCACTGGCCGCTGCGCGCTTAAGCGCGTCACGAGTTGCCTCCGGCGTATCAGCAACAATACCAATATCAATCACTTCGGCGCCGAGTGATTCAATTAAAGCAGCTAACATCGGCCGATTAGAATTATAAATTTGCCCGTCAGCCAAAGCTTGACCCGGCTCACGCAGCTCGTCGCCGGTCGACATCAATGCAACACGTATGCGTCGCGCAACTTGCACGGAAGCTATGCCAAGTGAGGCCAGTAAACCGAGGTCCGCCGCAACCAAGCGATGCCCCTTTGCCAGTATTAGCTGACCTCGGGTAATATCCTGGCCCCGCGGCCGAATATGCTGCCCTGTGCGTGGCGTGACATTCACCTGCAGCAGATCACCAATTAACTCACAGTCTTCTTGAGCGATCACGGTATCCGCGCCAGGCGGAATCGACGCCCCGGTAAATATTCGAGCCGCAGTGCCTGCTTGCAAGGCGCCACCCGTCGCACCAGCGGGAATACGCTGACTAATTGGCAGCGGCCTATCTCCGACCAAGTCGTCAATCCGCAAGGCATAGCCATCCATCGCACTATTATCTGCGGGCGGCACGTCAATTTGAGCATAAACATCAGTAGCTAAAATCGCGCCCAGCGCCTGTGCTAAATTACGGAATTCCGCGCCCCAAGATGGAACATCTGCCAACAGCTGGTGCAGGGTGGTCTCGACTGAGCGCAAAGCCACGTTTATAAAACCCCGTCTTTTCGAGTCTTTAACACCCCGACAAAATTGCAAGGGCGGTGGCGACTATCGAGCTGCTCCTGAACGACTGATTGCCATGCAGTCTTACAAGCGCCGGTTGAGCCGGGCATACAAAAAATAACCGTGTTGTTTGCCAACCCAGCAATGGCCCGGGACTGAATTGTGGAAGAGCCGATCTCCTGTAGCGACACTGCACGGAAAACCTCACCAAAACCTTCAATCACTTTATCAAATAACACCGCGACCGCTTCAGGGGTTGAATCGCGACCAGAAAACCCCGTACCGCCAGTAATTAATACCGCCTCTATGTCCCGGTTTGCGATCCAAGCCGACACAACCGCGCGAATTTGGTAAATATCGTCCTTAACAATCTGCTTATCCATTAAACGATGCCCAGCCTCGCCAAGGGCGGTCACCAAATACTGCCCAGAGGTATCGGTACTCTCGTCACGGGTATCCGAAACCGTCAATACCGCTATTCCTAATGGCGTGAAATCGGCGCTGCCACTCATTTCGATGTCTCCTCACAAACCGCTTTTATCATACGCGGCAAATACGCCCGCCATGGCAAACGCTTTATTCCAAAATTTTGCAAAATTAAATCACAGCTTAAAGCGGGCACTTCAGGTACCCAGGATTCCCCGTCTTCGCCCACCTCTAAACTAGCCATCGGTACAACAAATTGCGAAGCGAAGGCACATACCACCTCCGCAAACTCATAAGCAGTGGCTGCGCCACTGCTGTTATAGTGGTAAATTCCGCGAGTAGGCGCACCACAACTAATTTGATCAACCAAGCCCGAAACAACTCTCGCCAAATCCGCTACTGGCGTTGGGTAGACAACCCGAGAGTCATTTAAACATAAAGCCGCGTCGCCCCTCATCGTAGCCAAGCAATCACCAAGAAAATTCCCGCCCTGCGCCGCGATCAATGGTCCGGTGCGCAGCACTAACCCTTGCTGAGTCACATCGGCTAGTAACGCTTGCTCCACAGCGGCAAACTGAGCCCCCGCGACACAGCTAGCATTGGCCATATCAGACTCACACAACTCCGCGCCCCCCTCAGCAACCGCGCCGAATACTCGACCATCACTCAGCAATAAATACGGGACACGCCATTGCCGGCACCGCGCCAAAAACTCCTCGCGCAAAGCGAGTAGACGCTGATGCTCTGCGTCGACAAAACCAGAATTGCGCTGCAAATAACAAAGCGCATCTGCATCAATCACCA
>NZ_JBFJWS010000222.1:0-5404 GCF_041623545.1 Zhongshania sp.
ACTGGACATCCCTGTGTTACCGCTATATCCCAATAAATCGCCCTGCCTAACATAGTCACCGAGACTTACCGCTGTTTTGTTGAGATGACCATATAGGGTAGTAAAGCCAAAATTATGATTCAACTTAACCATCCGCCCAAAACCATTGTTGTTCATACCCGCCCACTCCACCACACCGTCGGCCGTGGCATAAACTGGCGTACCAATACTCGCGCGCAAATCCGCACCGCCGTGCAGCGCCATACGCCCGAGTACTGGGTGGTTGCGCATACCAAATCGGCTGGTAACATGTGCATCGGCAAGGGGGTAGCCGCTGGGGATGGTGCTGAGCATAAAGCGCTTTTCAGACGCAGTTTGACTGGCGGTATCTAAGCGTTGATAAAGTGCTGTTTCAGGCTCTGGATTTAAACCAATCATGGTTTCAATGGTGCCCAGCTCATCGCTCATCACCGACAGGGCGGCGACCTTTTCTTCCACCGTGGCTTGCAGTAGCTTTTGCTGATGCAATAAGCTCTCATTCTTTTCCTTAACAAGGGCTTGGTAGGCTTGTAACTCGAGAACCTCGCCGTTTAAGCTATCGAGCTTATAGGAAAGAAAGTAAATTGCCAAAAAGCCACCTAAAAAACAGGTAGCTAAAAATATGCCAATACCCGCCATAAAACGGCGCATCAATTGCGTTACGGTATAGTGCTTGGCGCCGCTATAGCTTGTTATTGTAATTCCGTAGTGCTCGCGCATTCAATTTCTCGTGGTTTCAGGATACCAAAATCACTGTTATCGGCCCCGTAAATGAAGCGCTAACAGTCCTGCCGAACGATTATGTTTGCGGGCACAATTCATGCCCAAGTCAATACAGCTGGACGGATTATGTTATTAGTTCGCATTGGATGCAAATTGTGCCGTAATTCAAGCTATTACACAGACTAGCAAAATTCATTATTAAGTGTGGGTCCAGAATCCTATTTCACCGCGTAAACCATATGCAATTATCAAGGTAAGCCACTTTTGCGTTCACTCATTCCCCTCGTCAGCAACCCGCTTTACAGCTACCCCTTCGATAGTCGGCACCGCTTCCCGATGGAAAAATTTTCTTTACTATTTAATCACTTACGTGAAATCGGCATTGCCGCCGAAAGTAACGTTTTTCGGCCTGGGCGGGTCCGCAGCGAGGTGTTAGCGCTAGCCCATTGCCGGAACTACATTAATGACTTCTGCGAAAACCAGCTCAGCCCCAAGGCGATGCGCCGAATGGGCTTGCCTTGGAGCGAGGGTTTACGCCAGCGCAGCTTAATTTCACCCAACGGTACCTTACTCACTGCGCAGCTGGCCTTAAAATACGGTATGGCCTGCCATCTTGCTGGCGGCACGCATCATGCCCACTATGATTTTGCCTCAGGGTTTTGCATCTTTAATGACCTTGCGGTAACTGCGCGCACTCTATTGGCGCAAGGCAAAGTCCAACGCATTCTCATTTTTGACTGCGACGTTCATCAAGGCGATGGCACTGCGAATATTTTACAAAACGATACGTCAGCCTTTACCTGCTCAGTGCACTGCGACAAAAACTTCCCCGCCCGCAAAGCCCGCAGTGACCTAGATATCAATGTGGCGGCGGGATCTAGTGACCAGGCGTATTTAGAGCTGCTCAGCGCCGCCCTCGAGCAAGCATTGCTATTGTCAAAACCCGACCTTGTGCTCTACGACGCCGGGGTTGATATATACGAGCACGACCCCTTGGGCCTGCTGAACATAAGTACCGCTGGTATCCGCGAAAGAGATCGACTGGTATTGGAAACGTGTGTCGAGCGAGGTATTGCCGTTGCAACAGTGATTGGTGGTGGCTATGACCGCGATCAGCAGGCCCTAGCGCGACGCCATGGGATTGCAGTCGAAGAAGCCGCCCGCCTCTTTACCCACTTAAACTAAAAAGCGGCCCGAAGGCCGCTTAACATCGTCATTGCGAGCTAAGTCAAAGCTTGAGTTGACCGAGTAAGCTGCCCACCAAACCCTGCAAAACGATCAAGGGATCTGCACTGGGGTTTAACGTTAACGCGGCTTGCAAATCGCTGATCAAAGCGCAGCTCGCACTCAGCGGCGTTGTGGCTAGCGGGCAAGCGCCGCCGTCCGCCAATGCGGAAGCCACCGGACCCAACAGCAAATCCAGTGGCGTACCAGTCAAACCGCTGCCGCCTTGCGCTGACAACGCCGCTTGAATAGGTGCCAATTGATCCAACACTGCATCCAGAGGTGTGCCCGTTGTACCGCTGCTAACACCGCTGGCTAGCGCATTGGTGATACTGGCCTGCAAATCGGCGAGCACTGTATCGTTCAAGGGCGCAAGTAATTCAGTACCACCGGCACTAAATAACGCAGCGAAGTCCCCTGCAGTCAATCCGCTCAAATCACCACCAAGCAGGCCAGTTAATGTGGCAACGGCCGCTTCCACCTGACTACTAATGACAGGCCCTTGGCCAGCTTGCTCTTCAACAAAGGTAATGGGTACAACTTCGAGCAAAAGATTATTCAGCACATTGTTCAAGGTCGAACTTACCGCCGCCGCTGTCGCGTCTGGATTCATCGACTCCAGTGCCCCAGCCGTTAACGCCAAATCACTGAAGGCCTTATCCAAGGTTATTAAGATACCACCTAAGATGGGGGCATCCACCACTTGGCCCGTTGGATCCTGGGCAATAACTGTCGCTAAACCCTCACTAAATGCCGTACTCAGTTGCTGCATCAAAATAGCTGCGGACGGCGCTTCACCGCTGCCACCACCATTTGTAGCGGCAATAACCGGGGCCAAAGCGTCGCCCAATGGCGCCAATGGCGTACCTGCCAAGGGATTACTTCCACTGCCCTCTGCACCGCCATTGGTGCAACTAGCCCCCGTTAATGATGCCAACGCAGCGGGAAGATCTGTTGCCAGCTCTGTAACGGAAGCCTGCAGCCCCGCACCGGAGTTCGCCAACAACGCCGCGGGGTCTTGCAAACTCGCAGGGCTCACTTGAACGAGCACGGAATCGAGAATATCCAAAACATCCGTAACGACAAAGCCACCCACACAGCTTATGGCTCCCTCCAGAGGCGTACCTGCAGCGGCGCCAGCGAGTTGGGTAATTAGCTGTTCGGATAGCGGTTGCTGCACGGCATCAAGGGGGCCATCAACCTCCGAATAGCTTGATGTTACAGGCTGCTCCCCCGCTGGCGCCGCTGTCTTGCCAGACTTTCCACCGCCGCCACACGCCGTCAATGCCAAGCTAGCACCAAAGGTCAACGCAAGCAGTGTTTTGCCTGAAAGAAAATACTTCATACTAAATACTCCGTTAATTAGCCTGAATAAAATGGTGAGATCCATTTTAAAAACACGTCAGATCACCCGGCCCTTGAGCAGAGTTTTTTAATTATTTCAGCGTCTGAGCGTGCACGAAGAAGTAGAGCAAATACAAAAATTGATTTAAGTAAGGGAAAACCGAGAAAGGCCTACACAAAATGAGAACTCGATCGCAAATTGCAATATAACTAATCCAAGTAAGCTCCCTGCCCTGCAAGCGGCGTAAAACTAAAAATCGCCCTTTGCTATCGACTCAGGAATAATAGGGGTTTTATCCGAGGCAAGCTTCCGATGTCGCAAACCCCATACTGGGACAAGCCCACGCCATTCACATTAGACTTTAGCGTTGACCGTAGCCATATAGACGGCATTGGCCACGTCAACAATGCGGTTTATGTCGACTGGTGTCAGCGTGCAGGCTGGAGCCACTCACTCGCACTAGGGTTAAATCTTGACGATTATCGCGAGCTTGATGCCGCGATGGTGATTCGCCGAGCAGACTACGACTATATTTTATCAGCCTATGCTGGCGAGGAATGCGTGATGGGCACGTGGCTTACCGCCAGTGACGGCAAGCTAGTTATGGAACGCCAATTCCAATTAGTACGCAAAATCGACAGCAAAACACTGCTCCGAGCCAGCTGGCAATTGGTATGCATTCGCATGAGTAACGGCAAGCCTCGACGGATGCCACCAGAATTTAACCGTCGCTACGGCGATGCGGTCATTAGCACACCGCCAAAGCATTCCGTGTAGAATAAGGCATACATCTTTTTCACGCCCTTACCAAAGAGAGAGCCCAACGGTGACAAGTCAATACGCTGAACACCCCGCCATGTTTCGTAACAAGCCCTTAGGATTCATCCTTGCAGTGATTCTCATTCCCGCCGCCATTGGCATTCTAATTTTGATGGTCTGGTATTTACGCTGTAAATCCACCAAGTTAGAAATTAACGGAAATGAAGTGGTTTTGGAGAAAGGCCTGCTCAGCAAAGAGCGCACCGAACTGTCCGTAAGCGGCATTCGCACGGTGAAGATCAACCAGTCTTTTTTTAACCGCCTATTTAAAGTCGGCACCGTGGCTATATATACCGCCGGTGACAACGCAGAAATTCAAGCCGAGGGCATGCCCCGGCCTGAAGTATTTCGCGAGTTAGTCAAGGCTGCACAGGCTTAAGGACATCCAGCATGAGCGATAAATTGCCAGGCGACAATCGCGACGCCCTCAAGATTGCCGTGGCATCAATTGTGATCCTTGCGCTACTCCTTGTCGCGCTAATGCTATTTCTGCCGTTGCTGGGAAGCTTTATAGACCAGCATTTTAGCGCAGGCATGGGCTTAAAGGATGCCGCCGTGGTGGCCTTTTTTACCACCGTCGTGACGCTGGTTATTTTTGCTGTAGCCGCTGGCGACGGCTTATTAGGCGAACTGCAATTTATGCTCAGCGGTTTTTTTGGCTTTTTTCTCGTGCTCTGGCTGCTCATTGCATGGATTTTTTAATGGCCAAACCGCACTCTGGCTGCCGTCATGTTTGACCTCGGCGACCTCACAGCGCTCTTTATTTTCCTCGGTGTACTCGCCTATTTCTGGCGAGCTCAAGGCACCCGTGAACTCGCGCTGCGCGCCACCCGAAAACATTTAAAAGAGCAGCAGCTGCAGTTATTAGACGGCAATGTCGCGCTCCGCGCCCTGTGGTGTAAACGCGACGCCGACGGCCAAATTAAACTTTGGCGACGCTATATTTTTGAATTTACCGCGACCGGCCATGAACGCTATAAGGGCCAAGTGGTA
The DNA here is from genome assembly GCF_041623545.1 of Zhongshania sp. Taxonomy (GTDB): domain Bacteria; phylum Pseudomonadota; class Gammaproteobacteria; order Pseudomonadales; family Spongiibacteraceae; genus Spongiibacter. The sequence goes on from NZ_JBFJWS010000222.1 coordinate 5,123, forward strand.
ACCCTCGGCAATCACATCGAAGGTTTTGAACTAGAGCCCCACCGCTTCCCCGACGACGTAATTCACTAGGCCGTCACCAACCGTCTTATAAAAGAAGTTCTTTATGCGCCATGGCACTAATTTCAATCCCAACCAAGATGTAAATTGGAAAACACTGAAGGAGCTGATCCCCTACTTATTGGCCTTTCGAGCACGCATCGGTCTCGCGCTACTCTGCCTCGTGGCCGCCAAGGTCGCCAGCGTAGGCCTACCCTTTATCCTCAAACATATAGTGGATCAGCT
>NZ_JBFJWS010000223.1:0-5403 GCF_041623545.1 Zhongshania sp.
CACCGCGGAATAAGCAGTCGAGAGTAGGTTGAAATAGGCTGGGTACGCCGGATTTTTAGCCTACTCTTACGCTAAATTACTAATAAAAACGGGAATAATAAAATGCCGCATAGCAAACTTGATGACCTGCCTAATGGCGGAGATCGCTGGCCCGCAATTGGTCGTGAAGGCTTTAAAACGGTTAAGTGGGGTGATATGGAGGTGGGTTACACCACCCTTAACGAACCCCTTGATTGCAGCGATTCGTATAAATTTGGTGGTCTACCGGGTGGCGTTTGCCCATGCCCCCATTACGGCTATTTGTTTGAAGGCCGTATCCGCGTTAAATACCCTGGTTCCGATTGGCCAGATGAAGTCATTGAGGCTGGCGAAGCGTATTTTGTACCTTCGGGTCACGTATTGATTTATGAACTACCGAAAACCCGATGCTTTGAACTTAATCCCGCCCATGCTCTGGAGTCGTGCTTAACCGCGATGGAGAAAGCGGTAATAAAAGCGCAAGCAGCTGGCGATTTAGATATAGAAGATTAACCGGTGGGTGCACTGTAGATATTTCAGTTTGCGTGGCAGGCTTAACCCTGTCGCTAAAATGAAACCGAATCTTATGTGTGCTTATACGCCGAACCATTTTGGGAGATAGGAAAAATGGCTGAGTTAAATTTTCAAGGGTTTGGGGGCATTCACATTGCCGGAAGCGCCTTCGGATCACCTGAAGATCCACCGGTATTACTGCTGCCACCTTCTGGTCAAACCAAGGAGTTTTGGTATGGGTCTGCGGCGGCCTTGGCCAATGCTGGTCGTTACGCAATATGCATTGACATGCGCGGCCATGGCGATAGTGGCCACTCTCCCGAAGGCAATTACGATCTCGAATCCTATAGCGCCGATTTGCAAGTTGTGCTCGCCGGTTTACCGAGTCGTGCCTTTGTTGTGGCTGCCGGTTTGGGCGCGCTCATTGCAATTCAAGCTATAGGCGACGGCGCACCGAATTTAGTATCGGGCATGGCCTTGATGGACGCGAATATATGGGTTGATCAAGCTGTCGCGAAGCGCATGGGTGACTCAATGCGCAGTCGTATTAGCTCTTTTAGCGATCCAGAAAAAGTGGTTGCGGCAATAGCGGCGGCGTATCCGGCCGAACCTCGCCCAGAGCTTACCGAGCGTATTTTGTCTGCTTATAAACGGGGCGCTGACGGTAGCTTAGTGTGGCGTGGCGACGCGAGAGTGCTTTCCTCTGATCGGGATATGTCAGACATGGAGAAAAGCCTGACAGACGCTGCTTCTAAAATTGCTACCCCTGTTACCTTGATTCGCGGTTCGCTCAACGAGACCGTTACGGGTGAAACCGTGCTGAGACTCCAGTCTTTGATTAAGGGTGCTGAAGTCGCAGAAGTTGAAGGCGCGGGTCATTACGCTGCTATCGATCGTGAAGATGCCTTTAACTCAATTTTGCTCGACTTTTTAGAGCGCAAGGCACCCCGTCAGCCACTGCAGTATATCAGTGGATCTGAACCCCGAATTTTGCGTGATGCTTTGGGGTGTTTCGGTACAGGTGTCACCATCGTTACGACGATTGATGACGAAGGCAACCCGCTTGGTCTCACCGCGAACAGCTTTACCTCAGTGTCGCTTGATCCGCCGCTAGTATTGTTTTCTCTTGCTAAGAGTTCTGCAAACTTGGCGACCTTTGAAAAAGTCGGACGTTTTGCGATTAATGTTTTACATATTGGTCAGCAACCGGCGGCCTGGCGTTTTACTCAGCGCGACGTCGATCGTTTTGAGGGCGTGGACTGGGCCGTTCATGAAGAGGGTGGCTCACCGATATTGGCAGGCTCACTTGCGTCTTTTGATTGCAGCACCCATGCAATACATGACGGTGGCGATCATCTAATCTTTGTTGGAAAAGTAAATCACGCGTGGTTTGAGCCACATCGTGATCCACTGTTGTATTTCCGCGGTCGCTTCCAGCGCTTGCATTTTGCTTAGTGAAAGCAATGTGGCTTGGTTTTTTATTTTTTAGACACAGTTTTATGCGCGTAATAATGCGTTGAAGAGGCTATTGAAATGACACAGATTTTTGAGGGTGTACGAGTAGTTGAATTGGCACAGTATGTATTTGTGCCTGCAGCGGGTGCTCTGTTGGCGGATCATGGTGCCGAAGTGATTAAGGTTGAAACACCTGGCTTGGGTGACCCTTACCGGACATTGAAAATTGGTGACGGCCGTGAAACGGCCAACGCTAATTTATCAATGGAGCAAAACAATCGTGGCAAGAAAAGCGTCGCAATCGATTTGAAAACTGAAGAAGGCCGCGAGATTTTACTGCGTTTAGTCGCGACTGCTGATGTGTTTTTGACGAGTCTACGGCCTCGGGCGCTTAAGTCTTTGCGGCTCGATCCTGAAGATTTGATGGCGGTTAATCCTAAGCTTATTTATGCGCGGGGCAACGGATTGGGGTATAAAGGCGAGGAGTACGACAAGGCTGGATACGACGCTTCTGCATTTTGGGCGCGGGGCGGTTTTGCTGATCTGTTAACCGCACCGGATGCAGAAATCACCACTCGCCCACGTCCGGCACTTGGCGACCACACTAGTGCGATGTCTCTATTAGCGGCAGTTTCTTCTGGCCTGTTCCGTCGCGAGCGTTCCGGTAAGGGCATGGTAGTAGAAACCTCGCTGTTACAAAATGCAGCATGGGTACTATCTTCAGATTTGGTCATTGCGTTAAGTAATCCGAATTACGATCCCCATGCTGGCTTTAGTTCTGGACACAAAGCACCTTTGATGCGGGCGTATAAAACCAGTGATGGTCGTTGGATTCAGTTGATGTTGCTGGCACCAGAAAAGCCATGGCCTGAGCTGTGCGCGATGTTAGAGCGGCCAGAACTAGAAAATGACCCCAAGTTTGTTAATAACGAAGCGCGCATGGAAAATGGTGCTGAACTGTGTGACATCATCGCGAAATGCATTGGCTCGCGTACTTGGGAAGAGTGGGCTCCGCTATTTTTTGCATGGAATGCGCCCTGGGAATTGATTAGCACCATCCATGAATTGGGAGAAGATCCCCAGCTTAAGGCCGCTGGAACTGTATTCCCAATGGAATTGAAAAATGGCCACAGTGTTAATGTCGTTGCTGGACCAATTGGCTTTGATGAACAGTGTGCACCGCTGAACCCAGTCGGCTCTCCAGAGCTTGGTGAGCACAGCGACGAAGTGCTCGCCGGTATTGGGTATAGCGCCGATGAACTCGCTACACTGCGTAGTAGTAAGGTTATCGATTAATCGTACGCGCCAGTTGCTGATTTAAAAAGCCAGTTGTTGCCGCCGAAAGGCGATAACTGGCCATTCATTTAGTAACCCCCCCTAAAGTAGTTCCTAGTCTACGCTAGGAGAGCTTTGCAGCGCGGATTCATTGCCGTTCAAAGTGATTAGTAAAAATTTTTATTGATAAATTTCCCGTCATTTATTGCTGGGTATTTGTCACTTGCTGGGTTTTCACAAGTGACTGTCATTAACGTAAATAGGGTTAGCAATGAGCGAGTCAAAACTTATCGCCGTATTGGGCGGCACAGGAAATTTAGGTGGTGGTCTAGCTGGGCGTTGGCTGCAAGCGGGCTATAGGGTGGTAATTGGTTCTCGTACCGCTGAAAAAGCCCAGCAGGCTGCTACAGAGCTGAGCGCGATGCTAAATGCACGCGGCGTAGACAATATTAATGTCGAGGCTGCGGACAACCGCGCTGCTGCGGCATCCGCAGATATCGTTGTATTGACCGTGCCCTTTGCTCACCATGCGTCCACGCTCAATGACGTGCGTGATGTTGTACAGGGCAAAATACTCATCGATGTCACAGTTCCCTTGGTGCCACCTAAAGTTGCCCGCGTACAGTTGCCGGAGGAAGGTTCCGCCGGCCAAATTGCTCAGAAAATTCTTGGCGAAGGTGTCAGTGTGGTGTCCGCCTTCCAAAACGTAGCTGCGGTGCACTTACAAGATGGAAGTGATTTGGAGTGCGACGTACTGGTCTGCGGTGATAGTAAAGAGGCGCGGGCAGTAGTTATTGAACTGGTTGAAGCCGCTGGTCTGCGCGGCTTTCACGCTGGCAGTATAGCCAATGCGGCCGCGGTAGAAGCGATGACGTCACTGCTGATCTTTATAAACAAGCAGTATAAGTGTCACTCAGGGATAAAACTTACTGGGCTTGATGTATAGCGATCAGTTACGGCGATTTTTCGCCTTGTGGCGCTTGTATAGTGTTAGTTCTGTCGCTCTGCTAAGGTCACTTATACGTGGTATTAGCAGAGCGTCTCTGAGTCTAAAAGATTGATCGGGTTTGTCGCCAAAAATAGATTTAGATATAAGTAACAACAACTTGGCCGGTGACGACCGCTATCTAATAAGATGTGATTCGCATAAAACTTTTGCCTGGATGGTCATCAAAACCGATAACACCCTGAGGTGTTAGGCGCGTATGCATAATCGGCGAAAATTCACGTTGTTCTGCGTCATTTTTTCAGTAGTTAAAACGGCCCTCCCTTAAGCAAAAAAATATTACTGACGCGGGGCTGACTAATTTATCAGGTTTATCAGGTACTTATTAAACTAGTGAAATATTACTGTTTATTAATGCAATGGATCTGGTGTATTCTTTTTAAAAGATAAAAATAATAGGAAAGATTATGTTTAAAAATAAACCATTAAATTGCCTCGGATATATATTGCCGTGCGTGCTGTTCGCCAATAATAGCTTTGTATTTGCAGAGGTTAAGAAGCACGCACAGCTTGAAGAAGTGATAGTCACCGCGCAGAAGCGCGAGCAGAATCTCCAAGACGTGCCCATGGCTGTTACTGCTATGACCCGAACCTTTCTTGAAGATAATGGCATCACTAATGTGTCGGATCTGGCTAAAATGGTGCCGTCTTTACAGCTCTCGGAAAAGGCGGAGCCCAGCCAAGTGACAATTCAAGTTCGAGGTGTCGGCACGCTCGTGCCCGGTATGTCGCTTGAGTCTAACGTATCGGTAGTGGTGGATAATGTTCCCTTGGCGCGCAATGAAATGGCGAGCTTTGAGTTCGCGGATTTAGAGCGTATAGAGGTGTTGCGTGGTCCCCAAGGAACGCTGTTCGGTAAAAATGCAACGGCAGGCTTAGTCCACGTTATAAGCCGCGACCCAGCTCCGGAGTTCGAAGCCTTTGTAAAGGCCAATGTAGAACAGCGAGAATCGTGGGCTGGTGGTATGGCCAGCTCGGCGTTTGGCGTCAGTGGCCCTCTCACAGAAACCTTGGGTGGACGCTTGACCGGCTATGTGAAGCGTACCGAAGGCTTTTACGTCGATGTGCTCAATGATAACGCGACTGGGCCAAATTCTGATTTCGGCGGTGCCAGAGGCAAGCTGATGTGGACCCCG
>NZ_JBFJWS010000224.1:0-5397 GCF_041623545.1 Zhongshania sp.
AGTCCATGTTCAAGCCATGGATAATATTGCGGCCGCCAAGGCGGCAGATATTGCTGCGCTTACCGTACCGTTTGCCCATCACGCGAGCACCTTGTTAAGTGTTAAAGACGCTTTGCAGGGTAAAATACTCATTGATGTCACAGTGCCGCTAGTACCGCCAAAAGTGGCTAGAGTTCAATTGCCAGAAGAGGGCTCCGCTGGCCAAATTGCTCAGAATATATTGGGTTCGGGTGTGAGTGTGGTGTCGGCTTTCCAGAATGTCGCTGCAGTGCATTTGCAAGACGGTCAGGGCTTGGAGTGCGATGTTTTGGTGTGTGGCGATAATAAAGAAGCGCGTGCCAAGGTGATCGAACTTGTCGAAGCGGCAGGCCTGCGCGGTTTTCATGCCGGGAGTATCGCCAACGCCGCTGCCGTCGAGGCGATGACCTCGCTGCTGATCTTTATTAATAAACAGTATAAATGCCATGCCGGTATTAAGCTGACAGGCTTGGATCACTGATTATCATGTCACCTGCTTCCCTAACGTTAATCCCTGTGCCCGGTATTCCCATGGTAGAACCCGGGGATGATCTGTGTACGATACTGGTGAGCGCATTGGATCAGGCTCGTCTTGTGTTGCAAGACGGCGATCTTTTGGTGTTGGCGCAAAAAATTGTGTCGAAGGCTGAGGGGCGTTACGCCTTTTTAAATGATGTTAACCCGAGCCCGGAAGCACTAGCCTTAGCGCGTGACTGTGATAAAGATCCCCGTCACATGGAGATTTTGCTTCGGGAGTCCCGAGCTGTGTTGCGGCAGCGACCGGGGGTGGTGATTGTTGAGCATAAACTCGGTTATGTGCACGCGAACGCTGGTATTGACCGTTCGAATATCGAAAGCGACGAAGATAATCCGCGATTGTTGTTATTACCGGAAAACCCGGATGCCAGCGCGAATAATTTGCGTGAGGCGCTGCGAGAAAAAATTGGCGTTGAAGTAAACATTATCATCAATGATAGTGCTGGTCGGGCATGGCGCAATGGCACTTTAGGTTTTGCCATTGGTACCGCCGGGTTCGAGGCAGTAGAAAATCGTATTGGTGAACAAGACTTATTTGGTCGCGCTTTGGAGGTGACCGAAGTCGCGGTAGCCGATGAACTCGCCGCCGCCGCGTCATTTTTGATGGGTCAAGGCAACGAATCGATGCCCCTAGTATTGATTCGTGGTGCAAAACTACGTCCATCCGATGCGGGTTCAGCCGCATTAATTCGTGATCGAGAGAGGGATATGTTTCGCTAATGAGTACTGCTATTGGTTCTAGCGCTGTCCCCGCAGGGCGAGTTTTGGCCTTAACTGGCGGCGTCGGCGGCGCAAAATTGGCACGCGGGCTTGCCGGGGTGCTGAAAAAACAACAGCTCACAATTGCGGCGAATACCGCGGATGATTTTGACTACTGGGGCCTGCGAATTTGTCCTGACCTTGATTCGGTAATGTATGCCCTTGCGGACCTTAATGATGACCAGCGCGGCTGGGGGGTGAAGGATGAAACCTGGCGGACGCTAATTGCCATGCGACGCCTTGGCGGTGATGAGTGGTTTCAAATTGGCGACCAGGATGCCGCAACCCATATTTTCCGAACTCAAATGCTGGCTAGTGGCGCTAGCTTGGCTGAAGTAACAGGAAAATTGTGTCGTGGTTTGGGTATTGCGGCAATTTTACTCCCCATGACTGAAAGTCGGGTTGCTACCAGAGTAAAGACTGATCGGGGCGATTTAGAGTTTCAGGAGTATTTTGTTCGGGATCAATGTGAGCCTGCGGTGCGGGGCTTAAGTTTTGATGGCATAGATTCTGCGCGGTTGCACCCTGATATAGTTGAGCTACTAGAAAGTGATAATCTCAGCGCTATTGTTATTTGTCCCTCTAATCCCTTTGTGAGTATTGATCCAATCTTATCATTGCCACGTTGCCGTGAGCTTTTGAAAGCGGCTAAGGCACCTGTTATTGCTGTTTCGCCTATTATTGCCGGGCGCGCAGTGAAGGGGCCTGCGGCAAAAATGATGAGGGAGCTGGCTATGCCAGCGACGGCGACCGCTGTTGCACATTATTATGGTGATCTCCTAGACGGCTACGTCTTAGACGAATTAGATGCCGAACATGCCGAGGATGTGGCGGCTCTGGGGCTTGAAGTCTGCGTGGCGCCAACCGTCATGACGAGCGTGGCGAGCAAAGTGAGTTTGGCTGAAATTGTGCTGGATTTTGCTGCCGGAATATCACTGCGAAATTGAAATAAAACCTATTAATAAAGTGAAAACTGTATGTGGGCATTACTGCCGTTAAAAGATTTTGTTCAGGCCAAACAGCGCTTATCGGGTAGCCTTACGGTGTCTGAGCGTCGAGGCTTGTTCCATGCCATGGTTGAAGACGTTCTGACTGTTATGGCGGCTTATCCCGGGTTTGAGCGTGTGGTATTGGTTTCTGATGACCCAGCGGCACAGTTATTGGCCGAGCACTATGGTGTGGACTGCTGGTCTGAACGAAGCTTTGCGGTACAGGGCTTGAACGCGGTAGTAACGGCGGCAGTGGCGAAAATTCACTCGCTGACGACGCCCGCGCCGACGGCGGTCATGGTCGTGCATGGCGACTTGCCGCTACTTAGTGCGAGTGAACTCGATATTGTAATTAAGCAGCATAGTGAGCTCCTTGGCGCCGCGCAGACTGGTTTAAGCATTGTTACTGACCGCCATCAGCGCGGCAGTAATATCTTGGTTTGTGATCCGGCGCAGCCATTGCAATTAGCCTATGGCCAAGATAGCTGTGCTCAGCACCTTGCTGAGGCGCGACGTATTGGTATTCCCGCGCAGGTTTTGCATCTGCCGAATATTGCCGAGGACATTGATACGCGAGCAGATTTGCTGCGCTTATTGGCATTGCCAGAAGCCCCCATGGTAGCTAATACGCCAGAAACTCCAGTTTTAGCTGCGAAGACATTGACGTTTTTACGTGAGGCGGGGATTGCTCAGCGTTTAATCACCATGCGCTCGGAAGCCAATGCCGAGGCCTTAAGAGTACATGCGGAATCGGCGGTGGCCGAGTGGAATACCCTATGAATAACACAGCAATGGCAATTTTAGCTGCCGTTAATGATGCCGGTTTAAACGATGCCGATGCGCTAGCGCTCGCCGCGCTAGATGACAGTCCTGAGTTGATGGCGGCTGCGACGCGGTTGCGCGATCGCGGTTTTCATAATGGGGTGAGTTATTCTCGTAAAGTGTTTATCCCACTAACCCATTTGTGTCGGGATGTTTGTCATTACTGCACTTTTGCCAAGACACCGAAAAAGATTGAACAAGCATTTCTACCGGTAGATCAGGTCCTAGCTCAGGTCAAAGTTGCTGAGAGTATGGGCTGCAAAGAGGCCTTGTTCACCTTGGGAGAAAAGCCCGAGCTGCGCTATCGGGCTGCTCGCGAAGCACTTGCCGCGATGGGCTTTGCGACGACCCTAGAATATCTCGCCCATGTTGCCGGTCGGGTATTGGCAGAAACCAATGTACTACCCCATATAAATGCCGGCTGCATGGATGATGACGAGATTGCCATGCTGCGTCCGGTGTCTGCGTCCATGGGGATTATGCTGGAATCGGCTTCTACGCGGTTATGCGAAAAGGGCATGCCGCATTACGGTTCTCCAGATAAGGATCCGGCGCAGCGTTTAGCGACAATTGAGCGGGCTGGCCGTGCGTCCGTGCCCTTTACCTCAGGTATATTGATTGGCATTGGGGAGACCCGTGTTGAGCGGGTGGAAGCCTTGCTGGCATTGCGAAAATTGCATTTGCGCTACGGTCATTTGCAGGAAGTGATTGTGCAAAATTTTCGTGCTAAGCCAAACACTAAAATGGCGATGGCGCCCGAGCCAGATTTGAATGAATTGCTGTGGACGATTGCTGTTGCGCGGTTAATTTTTGGTTCGCAAATGAGTATTCAAGCGCCGCCTAACCTCAGTCCGGGTGTGTTGCCGCAATTGGTTGCAGCGGGCTTGAATGATTGGGGCGGGGTGTCGCCCCTAACCCCTGATTTTGTCAATCCGGAAGCGCCTTGGCCGCACTTGGAAACCTTGGCCAAGGAGACCGCCGCGGCAGGCAAGCATTTACATGAGCGCTTAACGATATATCCGCGTTATGTGCAGGACTATTCCCGTTGGCTTGATGCAGCACTACATACCAAAGTTTTACATTACAGTGATGGGCAGGGCTTGCCGAAGGAAGACGACTGGGTAGCCGGCCAAAATTTTGAAGCGCCGGCAGCCGAGCTAGCACTGCTTGCCGGGGACGCCAGTAGCTCAGGTATCGTGGCGCCGGTATCGATGGATATCCAGGATATTATTGCGACGGCAATGCGTGGCGAAGCTGTGAGCGAGGACAGTATCATTCGCCTATTTTCGGCGCGGGGCAGCGATTTCGCGGCGGTGTGTCGCGCGGCCAATACCCTGCGCGAGCAGCGCTGTGGTGATCAGGTCAGTTATGTGGTGACCCGAAATATTAACTATACGAATGTCTGTTATTTCAAATGCCAGTTCTGCGCTTTTTCAAAGGGCAAGCTCAGTGAAAACTTGCGTGGTCGCCCCTATGATTTGTCGGGCGAAGAGATCGCTCGCCGCGCGCAAGAGGCTTGGCAGCGGGGGGCTTCTGAAGTTTGTATGCAAGGCGGAATCCACCCGGAGTACACCGGCCAAACCTATTTGGATATTGTTGCCACCTTGCGTGCGGCTACCCCCGATATGCATATTCACGCCTTCTCGCCGCTCGAGATTTGGCAGGGCGCGGAAACCTTAGGGCTGGACCTTGAGACTTATCTTGGCCAGTTGAAAGAGGCGGGCTTACATACTCTGCCCGGCACCGCAGCAGAAGTCTTAGATGACGAAGTTCGAGCAGTGCTCTGCCCTGATAAAATCAATACTGAGCAGTGGCTGGCGGTAATGGCGGCGGCCCATAAAGTTGGGCTGCGCTCCACGGCAACCATTATGTATGGCCACGTTGATAATTATCGGTCTTGGGCTCGCCATTTACTGCGGGTGCGGAGCCTGCAGGAAAAAACCGGCGGTTTTACGGAGTTTGTGCCGCTGCCTTTCGTGCCGCCAGAAGCGCCGATTTACCTCAAGGGCCGCGCTCGGCGTGGACCGAGCTTCCGCGAAGCAATTTTAATGCACGCAGTAGCGCGTTTGGTTTTCAACGGCCTGATCGATAATATTCAGGCGTCGTGGGTCAAGATGGGGGAGCAGGGCGTCGAAGCCTTGCTTAACGCCGGTGTGAATGACCTCGGTGGCACTTTGATGAATGAGACCATAACCCGCGCTGCCGGTGCGGTGCACGGGCAGGAAGCGGCGCCAGAATTGATGGAAGGGCGCATTCGTCGCGCCGGGCGTCA
>NZ_JBFJWS010000225.1:0-5345 GCF_041623545.1 Zhongshania sp.
ATCAACCTCAGTGGCAATGTATTTCACGACCCAGAATTTTGCTCTTGGCTCAGCGTGGCATTTAAGGCCGCGGGACTGCCACCGTCATCGGTGATATTGCAGTTCAATGAAGAGAGTATCGCCAACGCATTAAAGCCGGCCCTGAACTTTGCTCAGCAACTGCAAAAAATGGGCTCCGCACTCAGCGTGCGCAACTTCGGCCGCGCCAAAAAGGGCAATAAGTTTTTATCACACATTCAGCCGCACTTAGTTAAGCCTGGCTTTAGAAAAACCGACACGCCGAGCAATGAGCAAATTAAAGATATCGTCGCCCAAGCGAAAGTGCTGAAAAGCCGAGTATTGATACCCAATGTCGGCAGCGCCGCCACCCTCGCCATGCTCTGGCAATTAGGACCTGACTTCATTCAGGGCAGCTATGTCAACGACCCCATGCCGAGCATGAGCTACGAGTTTGCCTCGTTTAACTAACATGCTCAGCACGTCATACCCTCAATTGGTATGGCGATCACTGATACCGAGGAGGTAAAGAATACCGTCCAACCCCAAGGTGGAGATGGATTGCTTAGCGTTTTCTCTCACAATGGGCTTAGCCCGAAACGCAATACCCAAACCAGCAATGCTCAACATTGGTAAATCGTTTGCCCCGTCGCCGACCGCTATTACCTGCTCTAAATTCAAGCCTTCGCGCTGGGCAATTTCGCGCAATAGCTCCGCCTTGCGCTTACCATCAACGACAACACCCTCGACTTCTCCGGTCACCTGACCGTCACGGATGACCAGTTCATTGGCGTAAACATAATCGATACCCAGCTTTTGCTGCAGGTATTGACCAAAGTAGCTAAAACCACCAGATAATATCGCAGTTTTATAACCCAGCTGCTTCAGGGTAGACACGAGTTTTTCGGCCCCCTCGGTAATCTTTAAACTTGCCGCAATACCGTCCAGTACTGACTCGTCCAATCCTTTCAACAACGCAACTCGCGCCTTAAAGCTCTCAGTAAAATCAATTTCGCCACGCATCGCTCGCTCGGTAATTTCAGCTACCTGCTCGCCAACGCCCGCCGCTTTCGCGAGTTCGTCGATGACTTCGGCCTCAATCAGCGTTGAGTCCATATCAAAGGCCACCAAACGTCGCGTCCGCCGGAACATATTGTCCTCTTGGTAGGCAATATCAATATCCAGCTCGCTGGCCAAATGCAGCAGTTCCCGGCGGAAGTCTGAGGCGTCAAGCAGATTACCCCGCACTGACAGCTCAACACAGGCCTTTGACTGCTGAGCAACCCCCTCTAAAGGTACTCGACCAGACAAGCGGTCAATGCGATCGATATTGAGTTCATAACGCGACACAATGTCGGTGACACTAGCAATGTGCCGGCCAGTGATTTTACGCGCCAACAAGGTCACTATGTGGCGCTGTTTGCCCTGCCCTGTCACCCATTGATTATAGCTCTCGGGACTAACAGGTAAAAATCGCACCTGCATTTGCATTTCATGGGTGCGAAACAGAATATCTTTTAAAATACTTGCCGCTTCCGCAGTGGCAGGTACTTCCACCAGTAAACCCAGCGCGAGATTATCGTGTATTACCGCTTGCCCAATATCGAGGATATTCACCCCGTGGTCAGCTAGAATACCGGTAATGCTACTGGTCACCCCCGGACGATCATCTCCGGCAATATTGATCAACATGATTTCGTTCACACCACCCCCTACGGTAATCCGCGTATTGTAGCGGTTGATGTGATTCCACCCAAGTGCTGCGAGCCTTGATATACTCGCAATACCAATAAAACCTCTAATTCCGGATGGAATGACAGTAAATGCTAAAGCAGCTCCTAAAGCTCCCCTTGTCCGCCAAGTGCGGATTAATTACCGCGCTCATTTGCGCGCTCGCTGGCCTTACACTATTACTGACCAGCATGACCGCCAGCAAGCAAATACTGCTGGAAACCACCCGCATGATTGGCCAGCAGTGGACTAATCAACTCGCCTCGCAAAGCCAGCAAGCCCTTTTACGCAATGACAAAGTCAGTTTGCAGGCTATTTTGCAGGATTACATTAATAGCCCGCTGATCGTCTACGGTAGTATTTCAAATGCACGCGATGAGGCGGTGGCCGAGGCCGGGCACTGGCGGCAAGAAAACCTCAACTACGAAGCCCAGGTCGCTGCTGACGGGCGCCTAGGCTTAGTAAAGCTATCTTTGAGCCGGGAATTGATTGGCGATGAAATCCGCGATTTAGGGAAAACCTTACTGATTCTAACGGGCTTGCTCGCCTGCTTTAGCTACGCCATTGTCGCGGTCCCCCTGCGCCGCATAGAAGAAATCCTAGAGCTGGCGAGAGCCCGACTTGCCCAGCCTCTGCGCAATGATGACTGCCCTTATCGTGGCAGCGACAGCTTAGGTAAACTTCTAGAAGAAATTCACAAACCCCAAATACGTCTGAGTAAACTCGGTAAAAATCGCTTTAAAGATTACTACGTTTTGCATTGTCACTGGCAATCTTACGACGCACTCCAAGCGCAAATGGCGCCCGATAGTTTTCGCGATCACCTGCGTACCAGCTATGCCCGGGGCGAAGCCATCGCTCGCCTCTACCATGCCGATATTGTGGTACACCGCCACAACGCCATCAGCCTGCGTTTTTTCGAAGTGCCTGACACCGACCACCCACTATTTCGCGCACTGTGTTGCGCCGAGCTATTTCAAAAGCTCGACAAAATTCTGCGCAGCCGTGCCGGCATTGCCCATATTCTTGGCGAAGGAGATCACTGGGAATGCGCTGCACTGGAGTGTGCCGCGATCAATCAATTACACAGCGCCACAAGCGAAGGCAAAGGGACTTGGCTGGATGAAAGCAGCCGACGGCATGAGCGAATTGAGGCCTGGGGCGACTTTAGGGGAAATCAGGTGATTGGCATGAAATCGCCGTATAACGAACTGCTTGAGCGCCAGCAAACTCAGCTTAAAAAGCTGAGTTTGGAATCCTTCAAGCAAGACCGTTTGCGGCAGCAAGAAGACAGCCCTATTAACTAGGGCTAATGGTCTCTAAGGCATCGACTTTCTGGAATCCGCGAGGCAGTTTATGGCCACGGCGGCCACGTTCACCCACATAGTGCTCTAGCTCGGCAAACTTCAGGGATAAATGACGTTTGCCGGAGATCACTTTCAAAACGTCCTTTTCGCCAAAAATCGCTACCGCTGTCACATACTCTTCGCGACTGGCTAGGCGCGCCGACGGAATACCGATCATCTTATTACCCTTGCCACGGGGCATAACAGGTAACTCTCCCGCCGGGAAGATCAACATACGACCTTCCGTCGTTACCGCTACCACATAGCTACTTTCTAGATCTGCAATGCTAATTGGCGCCAACACCTTCGCGCCATTTGGCAGGGTTAAGGCCGCCTTGCCCGCCTTGTTTTTACTCTGCAGCTCGGCCAATTTAGCAATAAAGCCATAACCGGCATCCGAGGCCAACAAATAATACCCCTCGTCACTGCCCATCATCATGCCGGTAAAGCTCACACCTGACGGGGGATTAATTCGGCCAGTCAGCGGCTCACCCTGCCCCCGCGCCGACGGCAAGGTATGGGCTGCTACTGTATAACTGCGGCCCGTGCTGTCGAGAATGATCACCGGTTGATTGCTGCGTCCCCGCGCCACCAACTTATAACGGTCACCAGACTTGTAATTCAAACTCACCGGGTCGATGTCGTGGCCCTTACCGGCGCGAATCCAACCCATTTCTGACAACACTACGGTGACTGGCTCGGCAGAGACAATATCTTCTTCCAAAAACGCCTTGGCCTCGCTGCGCACCACGAGCGGTGAACGCCGATCGTCGCCAAATTCCTCAGCAACCGCCAGCAATTCCTTGCGCACCAAGGTCTTCATGCGCCGAGCAGAACCCAGTGTTTGCTCGAGGGAATCTCGCTCCTTCGCCAACTCGTCTTGCTCGCCGCGAATTTTCATTTCTTCGAGCTTGGCCAAATGCCGCAATTTCAATTCTAAAACGGCTTCGGCTTGAGTATCGGTCAAGCCAAAGCGCGCCATCAATACGGGCTTGGGTTGGTCCTCTTCGCGAATAATCGCGATAACTTCATCTATATTCAAAAACGCGATTAATAAGGCGTCAAGGATATGTAAGCGTTTAAGCACCTTGTCCAATCGGAACTCAAGACGGCGGCGAGTGGTGTTGGTACGAATTTCCAACCACTCGTTAAGAATTTTATCGAGACTCTTCACCTGCGGCCGACCGTCAAGGCCGATCATATTCATATTGACCCGGTAGCTACGCTCTAGGTCCGTTGTCGCGAACAAGTGATTCATTACCGCCTGGGCGTCCACCCGATTTGAACGGGGAATAATCACCAGACGCGTGGGATTCTCGTGATCAGATTCATCACGCAAATCCACTACCATCGGCAGCTTCTTAGCCTGCATCTGCGCAGCGATTTGCTCTAGCACCTTGGAACCGGAAGTCTGGTGCGGTAGCGAGGTGATAACAATATCATCGCCCTCTTCAAGCCAGAGCGCGCGCATCCGCAGGGAGCCGCGACCGGTTTCGTATATTTTACGAAGATCTTCCGGAGGCGTAATAATTTCAGCATCGGTGGGGAAGTCAGGGCCCTTAACATGCTCGCACAGCTCCGCGACCGACGCATTTGGCGCATCTAACAAATGAATACAAGCGCTAACCACCTCCCGCAAATTGTGCGGTGGGATATCCGTAGCCATCCCCACCGCTATACCAGTTGTGCCGTTGAGCAGGATATTTGGCACCCGCGCAGGCATGGTTGACGGCTCGTCCATGGCGCCGTCAAAATTTGGCACCCAATCGACTGTACCCTGCCCCAATTCACTGAGTAATACTTCGGCGTATTTAGTGAGCTTAGACTCGGTATAACGCATTGCTGCGAAGGATTTCGGATCGTCTGGTGACCCCCAGTTACCCTGGCCATCGATTAGCGGGTAACGGTAGGAGAAGTCCTGGGACATCAACACCATCGCCTCATAAACCGCGCTGTCGCCGTGGGGGTGGAATTTACCAATAACATCGCCAACAGTACGCGCCGACTTCTTGTACTTGGCGTTCGCCTTGAGCCCCAGTTCACTCATGGCGTAGACAATCCTACGCTGCACTGGCTTTAAGCCATCGGCGATATTGGGCAGAGCGCGATCTAGGATGACGTACATCGAGTAATCCAAGTAGGCCTTCTCGGTGTACGTCTTTAATGGCATTTGTTCGACGCCGTCAGCGCCAATCACGATAGTATCCGACATACGGTGCTATTTAATCCTTAAACAATGATTCTAGGGCCTTTCCACACTCAATTGACTCC
>NZ_JBFJWS010000226.1:0-5319 GCF_041623545.1 Zhongshania sp.
AAATGAAAGGGGTCAGAGCCCTTTTTTGTGACCGTCCGCTTTTTATCCAGTACCTGCCAGTTTTTGCGCTCAAAAACTCCCATGCCATAAAGTGCCCTGCCTGATTTTTACCATAAGCACGGCAAAACACTCATTGTAGGCTTTAATCGATAAATTCGGCGCTGTGCTGAATATCCAGTATTTCGCCAGTGTAGGGGTGCGTAAAGCGCAGGCGCGAGGCGTGCAGTAACAGCCGATCTGCGGCGGCCTTGGCGGCAGGGTGGGCGTAAAACTCGCAGCCTAAAATGGGGTGGCCAATGCTGGCGGTGTGTACCCGCAATTGGTGGGAGCGGCCGGTAATAGGCGTTAACAGTATTTGGCTGTGGCCGCCTTCGGTAATGCCTTGGCGCAGGTAATGGGTTTGGGCTTTTTTGCCGTAATCAAAATTCAGTTCTTGGCGGGGGCGATTGGGCCAGTCGCAGGCCAGCGGTAAATCGATAAAACCCTCGCGGCTGGTAAGCTCGCCGTAGACTACGGCTTGGTATTCTTTGTCAATTTTCCGGTCTTGGAATAAACGGCTCAGGGCGCGGTGGCTGTCTTTGTGCAGGGCAATAATCATTAGGCCCGAGGTAGACATGTCTAGGCGGTGAACAATGCTGGCGTCGGGGTAGACTTCTGCAATACGACTAATTAAGCAATCTTTATTGTCGGGGTGGCGGCCCGGCACCGACAGCAGGCCGGCGGGTTTGTTGATAATGAGCAGGTCATCGTCGCAATGTAAATAACCGATGGCCTCATCGCAGTAGGGCACAATAAAATCGACATTGGGGTTTTCTGGGCTGGCGCTCATTAGACAGGGTGTTTGCAGTGAATTGGCGGTCAGTATACCGGAAAACGCCACTCATTTTCCGGCGCGTAAATAGCCTGAGATCAAGGCGAAAAAGGATTCGCTCAAGGCGTTTTCGTAATACCAGCCTAGTTGGCTAGTGCAGTACTCGCAGTGGGCGTACTGCCACTCAAAGCCTTGGAACCAGCAGTAATGGTCGGTGGCTTTACCGGCAATAATTAAACCCGGCGCAGCCTGAAAACAACTCAATTCAAATACCACACCGTCCGGATTGACAAAGCGGTGTTGGTGCTCACCTTGTACCTGTACTCTATAATTCTCCGCGGTTACCGGATGATGGCAGTCTTGACAGTATATAAGCTGCTGTTGATCTGCCTCGTGAACTTGCAGCAGAACATCATGAACTAATTGCTTAATTGGTAGGCCACTCATAGCACACTCCGCTAAAATATCGCCATCACATACACCCCTAACATAGAAGGAAATGCACTTTGCGGCAAGCTTCTTCGGCGATAGATTGCCAGAACCTGACACTACGATTGCAGGAGTACATCCCCAACGCCCAACTGGCGAGCACCACCTTACCCGAGGTGCCGGAGATGAAATTGTGGCTGCTCAGCGCTGACTACCCCCAGCAAGACCTGAGCCCCGAGCAAACCCAGCGCATTATGAATTACCCCGCCTATTGGGTGTTTTGCTGGGCCAGTGGGCAGGTCTTGGCGCGTTATATTTTTGATAATCCTCATCTAGTGCAGGGTAAACGTATATTGGATTTTGGCAGCGGCTCGGGAGTGGCCGGTATTGCCGCCAAATTGGCGGGCGCGGCCTCGGTGATTGCCTGCGACCTCGATCCCGATGCCATTTTGGCCAGCCGCGCCAACGCCGACTTGAATGGCGTGGAACTAGAATACAGCGAGGATTTCTTTGCTAGCAGTGAGCAATACGACCTGATTTTGGTGGCCGATGTTTTGTACGATAAAAGCAATTTTCCGCTCTTACCGGCGTTTTTAGCCCGGGCGCCCCAAGTACTGATTGCAGACTCGCGGGTGAAGAATTTTCAGTTTGAGGGTTACGGCTGGCTGGCGTATCAGCGCGCCACCACCGTGCCGGATTTGGCTGAATCCGACGAGTTTTCTAAAGTTAATTTGTATTTGGGCCGGGTGGATTAGGGGGTAAGATATTTGCTCGGCCCCCAACCGTAAGTAACTAATTTTTACTCTGACCCCGGTCTTCGTTAACTGATTGGGTGGTATTGGATTCTGAATCAAGTTCAGAATGACGGTCTATCGGGCGTAGCAGTGAAGAGGGTGCAGCCCGTATCGACGAGACGGGCTGCTTGTACCTAAGCTGCATCGACTTCATAGGGGCGTACATCTAGTTCAATCTCGGAGCCGTGATCCTGTAGCGTTGTTTTTAGATCATAAGCTGATTGAAGGTTTAGCCAAGATTGCGCATCACCGCCGAAGTAGCGTGCCAAACGCAGCGCAGTATCTGGCGTCACAGCCCGCTCTTCGTTTAATATTTTGCTAATGCGGGTGACTGGAACGCGTAAGTCACGGGCAAGGCGATTGGCACTCAGCTCCAGTGGAAGTACGTACTCTTCCCGTAAAATTTCACCGGGGTGGATTGCTCGCATATTGTTCTGGATCATCGTAAAGCTCCTGACCATTATTTTAATGGTAGTCTGTAATTTCAACTTCATAAACTCCGGCGTCACTCCAAACAAAACAGAGGCGCCATTGCTTGTTAATACGAATACTGTGTTGACCAGCACGATCACCTTCAAGGGGTTCCAACTTATTGCCCGGCGGGCTTCTTAAGGCATCTAGTGTTGCGGCTGAATCAAGCATCTGCAATTTTCGTTCAACTACATTGCGAATATCCCGCCAACGCCGAGAAGTCTTCCCTTGGAAGATTTTACTCGTATCTTTGCAAGCAAATGATTTAATCATGATGATCATGGTATAACGCATGGCGTTATACTTCAAGCGCTAAGAAATTTCGGTCTAAACCATAGTTGCGCTAGTGCGTTTTGGGGTAATTGTTGGCTAATGACAAGGTTGTCTTGCGGACTTGGTCCAATATCTGGTGGGGTGACCGTGAACGAGTTTGGAGGTACTGGGTTCTGAATCAAGTTTAGAATGACGGCGTATAGGGAATAACGGAGCGACGACGGCAAGCTATCGCGCTAATAGGCGAATAATCCTAATAAACCGCGAGACGGCTGGGCTTTGCGCCGATATTATTTATTCTCACTCTACAATTTAGATCAAGGCGCGCGGCATGTTTGAGCTACCCAAAAACATTTACGTCATGGCGATTGTGAGTTCGTTGTGCCTAGCGACGTCGTCGTTAATGGTGTTGGTCAGCGGGTTGCTGGGTAGTAGTTTGGCGCCGAGCGCCTCACTAGCAACTTTGCCAATGGCGAGTTTTATTATTGGCACGGCGGTGTCTACCGTTCCCGCTGCCATGATTATGCGTAAGCTTGGCCGTAAAAATGGCTTTCTGCTCAGTATCTTCATTGCCTTTTGCGGCGCGCTTTGTGCACTAGCGGCAACGGTGCAGGTGAATTTCCTATTGTTTATTTTTGCCACCCTCTGCTTTGGCTTTAATCTGGCATTTGCGCAGCAGGGGCGGTTTATCATCATTGAAAATGCAGAGAATGCAAAACAGCAGGCAGACGGTCTGACCTTGGCGTTATTGGCGAGTTTGCTGGGCGGTTTTATTGGCCCGCAATTTGGCGCGTTGGGGCGGGATCTTATTGCCTCACCGCAGGGCTATGCGGGTTCGTTTTTGTTATTGGCAATTTTGTTGGTCATAGCCTTCGCGATTATGTGTGTTTACCAAGAGCGGGGCGTTGTTGAGGCTGAGAAGATTTCAGTAGAGCGTTCGCTGCTCCGTATAATTAAGCAGCCTAGCTTTATTCTCGCGGCGGGAACGGCGGCGACGGGCTATGCGGTTATGTCCTTGGTGATGACTGCAACACCGCTCAGCATGGTTGAGATGAGCGGCCACAGTTTTAATCACGCGACAATTGTCATTCAGTCCCATATTGCTGCGATGTTTTTGCCCTCGCTACTCACTGGGAAATTACTTAAAAAAGGGCTGCGGCTGAGTCTTATTGTTGCGGGTTTGATCTGCTATTTGGCGGTGATTGCGGTGGCCTTTAGTGGTCATGAGGTGATGCATTATTGGTGGGCCCTCGTGCTGCTTGGTCTTGGTTGGAATCTGTTGTTTATGACCGCTACGGCTTTACTCCCTGAAAGTTACCAAGGCGATGAGCGCTTTAAGGCTCAAGCGGCGAATGAGTTCAGTGTTATCGGTGTGCAGGCCATAGCAGCCCTGTCGGCTGGCTGGATTCTTTTTAATTACCAATGGGATGGCGTGCTAAAAACGGCGCTGAGTATTTCGGTCTTTTGGTTGCTGGGCTTGGTTTTCTTGGGGCATATCACAAGGAAGCGGCTGGCTGCCGCCACGGCGAGTTCATAAATTTTGGTAGTCGAGCCTAGGGTCTAATGCCTTGGTGGCTGCTGTTTTAGTGCTTTGAGTCCGGCTTTTAATCTGTTCAATCCGCTGCCGCATATCGGGGTGGCTGGCAAATATCGCCTGCCAACTGGCCTGCTGGTGCTGGGCGAGCATCTTCTCAAAAAAATCTTCGGCGCCGGCTAAGTGGCCATAATATTGTTCTAGGGTGTTGAGGGCTGCCTGGTCGGCGGCGGTTTCCATTTTTCGGCTGAAGCCGAGTGCGGTCATGATACCCGCTTGCTGTACCGTATTTTGCAGTGCGACGGCATTTTGGCCGGTTACGATGCTTAAAAATAATTGTACTAATATGCCGCCGCTAATGGATTGCGCGGGGTGGCGGAATTTGATGTGGGCTATTTCATGAGCTAGCACCATGGCCAGCGCATTCTCTGAAGGCACTTCACGCAATAAACCGGTGGTGACAAAGATATGGCCACCAAGCGTGGCAAAGGCGTTGGGTACGTCGGGCTCATCGAGAAGGTGGAAATGCAGTTGGATGTCGGGTGCTAGCGCTGATTTGTCGGCGAGCTGCTGGCCAAGTTCTTGAAGTGCAAGCTCGGCGTCGATCTTGGTTTGTGTCGTGCTGCTATTATCGCCGGTGAGCTGGCTAAATTTATCGGCTAAGGCTTGCTCGTAGCGAAAGGGGATTAGCGGCGCCAGTTGATGTGAAAATAGCAACAGTAGGGTGGCGATTGCACAGATCACGAGCAGTATTCCGCAGAGCAGAATAAAAAACTCTTTCAAGGGATTATCACCGGATGTGTTAATGCCCTCGGGAATTTTAGGATTTTGTTTTGGGAATGCCATGCTAGCGCTAGCTTACTTTTATGGGCACTGGAATTAGGGCGGTGCCATAGGCGAGGACTTCAACTGAGGCAATACCTTTATTGCCATTGCCTGATATGCGGCTGGTTTCTAGTTTGGTGTTGATAATGGCCTCGGCGCCAGCGGCGTGCGCCTGTTCTTGC
>NZ_JBFJWS010000227.1:0-5286 GCF_041623545.1 Zhongshania sp.
CCGGTCTTATCAATAAAGTAACTGGCACAGCCACTGTTCCAAACCGTGCCTTGCAGGGCATTTTGTAGGTCTTTATTGAGGTTTGCGCTGGTGTCGCCATCAACAGAAATCGTCGCAATCTTCTTTTTGCGGGCCTTGGTGATGGCGCTGAGAATATATTTCACTTGGGCTTCAATAATCACAAAGGCCGAGGTGTAGGTGTAGAGGTTTGGGCCTAAGGTTAAAAACAAGTTGGGGCAGTCTTCGGCCATGGTGCCTAAGTAGGCCGACGGTGACCCCGCCCACTGCTCAGACAGGCTGCGGCCATTGCGACCATAAATGAGTTTGCCAATTGGCGGGTCGGAAACTTCAAAACCCGTGCCATAAATAATGACGTCGACTTCGCAGCTGGATCCGTCGCTCGCTATCAGCTTATTGCCTTGGATTTCAGTGATGCCCGTTACTACTTCGACATTGTCTTTGCCTAGGGCTTTATACCAGTTGTTTGACAGTAATATGCGTTTGCAGCCGAGTGAATAATCGGGCTTTAGTTTTTCTCGCAGAGCCTCGTCTTTGACGCCTCGGGCAATGTGTTTGACCGCCGCTGTTTCTAAACGTTGGGAGAACCATTTGTTTTTGAGATTGTGATTAAGAAATTCAAATTGTAAAAAAAGTACTTTTCTGAATAATTTTTGGGTAAAGGGATAACGCGTAAAAATAGTCCGCCAGCGATCCGATATCTTGGTGTCGACTTTCGGCAGCACCCAAGGCGGCGTGCGTTGGAATAGCGTGATCTGCTTTACCTTGCGCTGGATCGCGGGTAAAAACTGAATGGCCGAACCCCCGGAGCCGATGACGGCAACGCGCTTGCCGCTCAGATCGTAATCTGCATCCCACGTTGCCGAATGGAAAGATTTACCGGGAAAGGTTTCTATACCCTTGATATGCGGTATTAAGGGTATATGCATTGGTCCGCAGGCCATAATCACGAAGCGCGCGCGATACACGCCGCCGCTGGTTTCCAATTGCCAGCATTTGTCGGCTTCCAGCCACTCGCACTTGCTAAGGGCACGGTTAAAGTGAATGTGCTCGCTTACTCTAAAGCGTTTTACGGTGTCTTGGGCGTAGGCCTTTATTTCTTCTTGGCTGGCAAAAACGCGGCTCCAGTTTGGGTTCAGGGCAAAAGAATAGGAATACAGGGCAGACGGCACATCGCAGGCGCAGTCGGGGTAGACATTCTCACGCCAAACACCGCCAACTTCTTGGGCTTTTTCCAGCACAATAAAATCTACCTTGGCCTCACGTAGTTTGATTGCCGCGCAAATGCCGGAAACCCCCGCGCCAATAATAATGGTCTCGTGAAAGCCGGTTTCATGCTCGGTAGACGTTGTTGATGTAGTCATTATTCTACGTATCCAATTCAGGCCCGCGTTAATAGTCGCTTATAGGGCGTTATTGTAGGAGATGTCTTATTAGCCCTTGCTTAGCGGCCGATAAAAATAGCGGTAGAGTACGCTGTTTTCTTCTCTTTCATTTTTTCGCCAGCCGTAGATTTTGGGGCGCTCAAATTCAATAGCGAGTTTTTTCCAGAGCAGCCAATCGTAGAGTGCCAGCATATTTTGTAGATTGCAGGCCGAGGTGGGGCTGCGGCTGTGATGGTGATGGTGCTGGGTTGGAAAGGTCAGTATGTGGCAAAGCGCATACATGGTTTTAGAGACGATCGGATTAGGGTGGTTGAGCAGTTTTAAATCGTAGTCGAGGTTGGCGTGGGTATGTATTCCCCAAATGCTCTTAATGGCGGTGCCAATGGCCCAGACATGGAATAGACCTAGGTACAGACAGAGATAACCAAACCAGTAATTGGGTAGGGTAAAAGCCCAGCCCCAGCCGACAACGATAGTTTGGCTTACGCCTAGCTCTCCGCGATTATCGGCGCCACCGTGTAAATGGTGGGTTCTGTGGGTCACTTTATACCAGCGCTGTAATTTGGCGAGAATGGCGTTTTCTGGGGTGCGTGAGTGAGAAAAATTATGTACCCAGCCATGTAATAACTCATCAATCATGACAAAGCTAATAACACCGACGAGGAGGTACTGATCGTCAAGCCATGCCAAGGCGCCAGCGCGGCCTGGCATGAATAAAGTGAAGAGGCCAAAACTACACAGGATCAGCAGCGGCCGCTCTATAAAATGTAGCCAGGTAACGGCGATGCCCAGCATCTGCCAGTCTTTGCCAATTTTTTTACCATTTCTGGCGGCGCCCTTGGCTATTTCATACAAGATGAAAAAGACAATTACCCCGAGTGACCAATTGGTATAACCATTTTCCACGTTGTCCATTTAGGGCCTCGGTCTCGTCTCAAACACTGTTGCCATGGTGAGACCTTAAGCAATTTGTTAATATTAGTACAATTCAATAAAAGCATAAGTGATATGCATGAAGCTTAATTTACGCTCGGTTGACCTCAATCTACTCACCATCTTCGACGCGATAATGAGTCACGGCCAAATGTCGAAGGCGGCGCAGCAGCTGCATATGACCCAGCCGGCGACTAGCCATGCCCTTAAGCGACTGCGGCAGACCTTTGACGATGAGCTGTTTATTCGCACCCGCAATGGCATGAAGCCCACAGCGCGAGCCCTTGAGATAGCGGGGCCGATTCAAGAGGTTTTGCTAAAAATCCGCGACACGCTTGATTCGAATAAGCACTTTGAGCCGACGGAGTCTGATCGCGCCTTTAAAATTGCCTTTGGCCGTTACGGGGAGTTGAATTTATTGCCGCGTATTCTTGAGAAAGTAAATGAGGTGCAAACCGATATCAGCATTTACTCCCACTTAGATGATCAGGAGACCGGCATTGAATCACTTAAGGACGGCAAGATCGATTTTTGTTTTGACTTTGTCTCGCCCCAGGACAAACGTTTGGATTACTGCGAATTCAAACCGGAAGAAATTGTGGTGATTGCCCGCCGTGATCATCCCCGCTTAGGCGCAAAGTCGTCGATTAGTACCAAGCAGTTTTTCGATGAAAAGCACATCGTCATGAGTTTTGGCAGCGACCGCCGTGAGCTGCTTCAGCAGTTTATGGAAGAGCAGGGCGGCATTCGCAAGATACTCACCGAAGTAAATCAATATATTGCGGTGCCAACCGTGGTGATGCAGTCTGATGGCATCGCTATTGTTCCTAGGCCAATGGCGGAGTTCTTTTTGTATAAAGACCGGTTAAAAATATTCAAGCTGCCCCTCGGTTTACCGTCACTGCCAATTTATTTAATTTGGCACCGGGCCATGAGCCAAGACAAGGGCCACAGCTGGCTAAAAGCATTGATCATGGAGTGTGTTTGACAGCAGGCAGCCGTAAGGCTGCCTGTGTTGTGATTGCTGACCGGTTTAGTAGGTGTAGCGGGCGGTTAAACCCAGCGATAAGGGCTGGCTGGTAAAGGCTTGGTATGAGCCGACTGGCGAACCAACGCGGGTGTCGATAGTGGTAAAAATATTGGCGGGGGCGACTTGGTCGATATCAATTTCATCGGTGAGATTCCGTCCCCAGAAAGCGACGTCAATATTACTATTTCGCCAGCCGAGCCTGAGGTTGAGGGTATTGGACGCCGGTTGGTCAAAGCGTGGGTCCAGCGCCGAACTGGCATTGGCGGCGCCAGAGTAGGCGTAGTCCATGCGGGTGTAGATGTCGCCACTGCCAAAGGGGTAGCGCCAGTTAATGGCGATATTGCCTTTGAGTTTGGTGGCGGAGGCCAGCTCCTCGCCATCTAAAATACACTGCCCTAAGTCGTTATCTGGTTCGCGGCCGTAGTAGCACTGACCGCCATCGTAGCTGTCGAAAATGGTGTCGATATAGGCGAAATTGATGGTCGTTGACATGTTCTCGGTGAGGATGATGGTCGAGTCAACCTCGATACCGTCAACAGTAACAAGTTCAGCATTGTTGATGATGAAAACCAAACCGGCAAAACTGGCATTCTGGAAATTCTTATATTCGGTGTGGAACACAGACGCGTTGATACGTGCTCGGCGGTCTAAGAACTCAGTTTTGGCGCCCAGTTCAAAGTTAATAACTTCCTCTTCGCCGAAGGGACGCATTTCGTCAGTTGCGGTGCCGTTTTGTAAGCTGAAACCACCCGCTTTAAAGCCGGTGGATATCACACCGTAAAACATGGTGTCGGCATTCACAAAATAGCTGCTGGATATGGAGCCGGTGATGGCGTCGAAGCTTTGGGAATCGTCGAAATTATTGCCGTCAGGGGTAACGAGACAGATTAGGTTGGTATTTAAAGGTGGAACACAGCCGAGCGCAGACAGCTCGGTGGTTTGAATCACCACGCCGGATTTTTTCTCATAGGAATAGCGCAGGCCAAGGGCCGCCTTCCATGCATCACTAAACTCGTAATCGAGTTTAGTGAATATGCCAAAACTGTCGGTGTCTTGAGTGATGTCATAATCGCCTCGATCGCCCTCGACACCGAGTACTGGCAATGCGAGGGGGGAGAGATTAATGGGCAGTACACCTCTTGTTATCAATTCGCCAGCCAGGGCTGCGCCATACTCTTCAATGTCTTGTTGGGCGAGGAACTCAGGTAGGTCTTTGTCGCCGCGACGGAACTCATTGGTAAAAACAAAGGTACCCGCGAGCCAGCTGAACGCGCTTTCGGTGTCTGATGCGATCCGGAACTCCTGAGACAGTGACTCGCCCGCTTGGCGGTCGTTAAAATCGGCGAGGAGTAAACTTGTCTGTTCAACATCATTGAGAATAGTTAGGCCGTCGTAGTCATCGTAACTGCTTATCGAGGTTAAGGAATAGCCATCGCCACTGTATTCGAGAGTAAAAATAATGTCGTTGGAATCACCAATATAGCCGCTACCTTCGCTGTATTCGATGAGCCTGTCAGCGGGGTCGTTGGGAATGGTTAAACTTGCGCCGGCATTCGTTAAGATTCGCCTGCTGGCGTCACTCAAAAATACATCGCCGGTTGTGGTGTTCATGTCTTTGTCGGCGTAGCCCACAATGAGGCGGCCATACAGCGCGTCGCTGAAGTCCATGCGCAACTGGCCGCGAATCGCGTAGCCGTTCAAACCTTCGCTTTTGGGGCCCGCTGCGTTGTCAATTAACTCGCTTCGGCCGGTGTCGACGATGCTGAGTCGACCTGCGACTGAGTCGCTAAAGGGCCCACTCACATAAGCTTTTATCTGTTTCAGCTTGTCGCTGCCAAAGCTGACTTCCGCCATGGCTTCAAAGTTTTCAGTTGGGCCCTGCGTTGCGACGCTAATCACCCCGGCGGTGACGTTTTTACC
>NZ_JBFJWS010000228.1:0-5280 GCF_041623545.1 Zhongshania sp.
CCATTACCAAGTTCTTGCCCACCTGCATAATCCATCGCGAACCCGCGTTGCCTTCACTCCCATTACTGGCAGAACCCATCAGCTCCGCATCCACAGTAAAGAAATTGGCCACCCGATATTAGGCTGCGATCTCTATGGCACCTCGGTGAGCCATGCGATGGCTGAGCGCTTACTGCTACACGCCGACAGCCTTGGCTTTGAGCATCCAATTACGGGACGCCGAATGACAGTACATAGCCCATGCCCATTTTGATCACACGCACCCAAAATGCGGCGGCATAAGGCCAGTAACAAAGCCTCTATAACCGCTTTATCAACCATTGCACTTTATTGACTCTGCGCCACTAGGGAAAGGCAACGTCGCGAGGTTTACTCGGGTGGAATATGGTCTACAGCAGTTACCCCTAATACTAGAGAGCTCGGAAGACTTTGGCGCAGAGGACGAACTCAACTACCGGGTACTAGCCGAAGCGCCCCGACATCCTTAAATTTGTTATATGTAACGTTTAAGGCGTTGACGTCAAAATGTCTGGAACCGTCTGCTCCTGTCAGGTAATTTGATGGCGCGAAATAGGAGGGCAGCACACTGGCCTAAGGCGTCGAGAATCAAGAAGTGACCGACGCCTATATCGCAATGGGTATCAATTACTATCGAGGCTTTTACTTTAGGCGCCCAGCTGAAAATAACACTCTAACATACTGATGCAAGCCGTCACTTAGACCAGAGCTACGCCCATCACACAATTCCGCCCAGCCTGCTTTGCCTTGTACAGTTGTTCATCCGCCGCACCCAGCAAGAGTGTTTCTAATTTTCCCTCGCTGGGCACAATAGTCGCTAAACCGACACTAATGGTGACGCACGCAGCATCAGGTGATTCCGCATGTGGCATCGCTAAGCTTTCTACCTGCAAACGCAGACTTTCTGCTTTGCTCATTGCACCGGCAAGATCTGTATCTGGCATTAAACAAACAAATTCTTCGCCACCATAGCGAGCGGCTAAATCCCGGCCGCGCCAATTACCCTCAGCAAGTGAATTCGCCACCCGTTTTAAACAGTTATCCCCCTCCAAATGACCATAATGGTCATTATATTTTTTAAAATGATCAACATCGACCATAATAAGAGAAAGCGAACTTTCTGCTCGACGACACGCCCGCCACTCGGCATTTAGTCGCTCGTCGAAAAAACGCCGATTAGGAATACGGGTTAGGCCGTCAATCGAAGCTAATGCCCGCAAAGCATCTGATTGCATTTTTAAGGTTAAGTGTGTATTTACCCGGGCACGCACAACTGCAGGGTTCACTGGTTTCGTAATAAAATCAACCGCGCCGACTTCCAAGCCACGCGTCTCCTCTTCAGGACTATCTTGGGAAGTAACGAATATTATGGGTATATTCTGGGTCTCAGTATCTGCCTTGAGTATTTTACATACCTCAATACCGTCCATATCCGGCATAAGTACGTCGAGTAGAATTAAATCTGGTCGCTTTTGACGGCATACATCAATAGCTTGCTGCCCATTCGTGGCCATAAAGACCTCACTATCCTTGGCAAAAACCTGATACAGCGCCTGTATATTCACCGGCTGATCATCAACGACCAATAGCCGAGGCCGCTCCGACACAGCCGTCCCCGGGATCAACCCAGATGTAAGCAAGGGCTTAAATTCACTCATAAGCATAACCTGACATTGTACATCTCATAGACGTCAAATATATTTCAGCAAAAATCACTTATTCCTCATCGCATTTAACGCGTCGAGTGCTGCCGTAAAATCAAGTTCAGCCATG
This sequence comes from Zhongshania sp., assembly GCF_041623545.1. Taxonomy (GTDB): domain Bacteria; phylum Pseudomonadota; class Gammaproteobacteria; order Pseudomonadales; family Spongiibacteraceae; genus Spongiibacter. The sequence continues at coordinate 1,792 of NZ_JBFJWS010000228.1, forward strand.
GCTTCTCTCACTTTAAGTGCGGCCTCACTTTCGACGGCAAATATAGCACGCAAACTTTCAAAGCTATCCAAGGCACTCATATTGCTGTCGCTGAGATAACACGCGAACTCGTCAAGTTTAGCGTTCATTTCTTCATTCATTATAGGTGGCAGTGCAACATTCTGATCCGGCGACGCCAGAGCGTCTGCAAGCATTAACATTACTTCACACGCCTCTTGGAGATGGACCTCTGAAGTATTCAGCAGTGTCTCAATAGCCGGCACGTCAACAAGCCCTTTTACGGCCGTCTCAAGCTCAGATAGGCTATTTGCTAAGGCCTGTGCGCCCAAGGTTCCAGCCACGCCACGCAAGGTATGCAACTCTCTAACAGCTCCCGGCCTATTACCCTTTTGAACAAATGCGAGTACTTTCCCAAGATCGTCACAGTGCCGAGTAGCAAACATACGGGCCTGGCTTGAATACAAATCCCGATTATTCCCTAACCGCAATAACGCCTCTTTAAAAGAAAAACCCGCTGGGGCATCAGGTAAGTCAGCTCGTAACTCACCCCTCGTTGTCGTTTTAACTTCGGTTGTTTCGTTAGCACGACCACAAGCCTTTTGTACAACTGCGACCAATTCAGATAAGTCGAAGGGTTTACCAATATGATCATTCATCCCCGCCGCTAAACAGGCAGCACGATCAGCTGGCATTGCATTTGCTGTCATCGCAACAATTGGTAAATACTTCAGTTTCAAGGTTTGACGGATCTCGCGTGTCGCGGTGTAACCATCCATCACCGGCATTTGAATATCCATTAATACAACATCAAAGGGAATATCTGCATACCGAATACTATCCACGGCAATTTGGCCATTGTCCGCCACAACTATCTCCGCACCCTCTATCGCGAGTAGCTCTCGGGCAACTTGCTGATTCGTTATATTATCTTCCACTAATAATATTCGCATGCCAACAAGCCCATTATTGGCCACCTTCGACTGCTGCATGCCGGTGTTAAGCTCAGACGATTTATCAGCCAATGCTTCTATAATTGTGTTGTAAATATCCGAGGCGGTTACAGGCTTCATCAAGAAGCCATCAAGGGACGCATTAATAGCGCCTTCTTGCTGCTCAAATACTTCTTTAGCGTGACCCGTCACCATCACTAAGCGAGGGATTTTCGTGTCGACACAACGTTCTTGAATTGCTTTTGCTGTTTGCCAACCATCCAAGCCCGGCATCATCCAATCAATAAACACAATATCATAGGGCTTAGCGTCGACGAGGCTGCGCGCAATCAACTCCAAGCCAATATGACCGCTTTCGGCTTCTTCAACTTCCCAGCCAAGATTTTGACAAATCCCAGAAATAATCTCTCGAGCATGGGCATTATCGTCCAACACCAACAAACGAAGATTTTCATACTCTGCCGGCAATACCCGACGCGCGGGCTCTCTCTGCGCCTCATTCTCAAGCGCCTCGACAATAAGTGAAAAAGAAAACGTACTACCCTTCCCTTCTTCACTTTCCACTTCTAACTCGCCACCCATCATCCGAATTAATCGTTGGCAAATCACCAATCCCAGACCGGTACCGCCGAAGCGTCTCGTGGTAGCCGCTTCAGCTTGTGTAAAAGACTCAAAAACACGCTGCTGCTGCTCTGCCGTCATGCCAATGCCGGTGTCACTGACCTTAAACCCCAGCACAAGGCGATTTTTCCGTTCGTGCTGCACAAACACCGATAGCATCACCTCACCATGTTCGGTGAATTTAACCGCGTTCCCCGCGAGATTAATTAGAATTTGCTTTATGCGCAAGGAATCACCGAGCACCATTTTGGGCACTGACGGGTCAATATTAAAAAGTATTTCTACGTTCTTATCACTTATATTCATACTTAAAATGACAGCGATATCCTTCAATATTTCATCAATGGAAAACGGTCTATTTTCGAGTAGTAACTTGCCAGCCTCAATCTTGGAAAAGTCGAGAATGTCATTAATTATACCCAGCAACGCTTCCGCTGCGCCGCTTGCTTTCGTAACATAATCCAGCTGCCTGCTTGTCATGTCGGTGTACTTCAATAAATTCAGCATGCCCAATACCGCATTCATTGGCGTGCGAATTTCATGACTCATATTCGCTAGAAACTCGCTTTTGGTCTTACTCGCCTCTTCCGCCAATGCCTTTGCTTTCAGCAGTTCCGTTTGTTGTTGCTTTTGTAAAGTAAGATCCCGGGCAATGCCAAGATAGCCAATTACTTTATTTTCTTTATCGTACAAAGTGTTACTTTTGAGCAAGACTGGAATTTTCGCGCCGTCCCTGCGAATAAACGTCCACTCCTTTTCATAATTTACATCTTGCGTAATGAGCTTGCCATTACTGTCTACAGTGGTTTTATGATCTAGCTGTGCTAGTCGTTTTAATTCAGCATCGATCTCCTCCTTAACAAACATCGCCTGCATGGTCTTTTTATTCACCATTTCACTAGCACTATAGCCAAGCATGGTTTCTGCCGCAGGATTGAAGAGCGTTATAGTGCCATCAGGCTTGTTTGCAAAAATCGCGTAGCCCGCATTTTTTAAAATAGCGTCTTGCAGAACTCCGGAAGCCTCCAGCTCGCTCGTGCGGGCGGCCACCTGCTCTTCTAAGCGATGATTCAGCTCTAGCAATTGCGCTTGAGCCGCTTTCATTTCACTGATATCTCTGATGATATTCGCGGCGGCAAATATTTTCCCGTCAGCAGCTTTAACGGGAGAAACCGTTATGGATACACAGATAATCTGACCATTCTGGTCACGACGCTGGGTTTCAAAATTCGGAATAGTTTCACCATTAAAGACTCGCGCCCGAAGCGTAATCGCCTCATCCACGACGCTCTCCGGCACAACGAGACTATCAACTGTCTTGCCAACCGCCTCTGCAGCGCAATAGCCAAACATTCGCTGAGCAGCTTCGTTCCAGCTATAAATAACGCCGTCAATAGTTTCACTGATAATGGCGTCATTCGAGCCGGCAACGATAGCGGCCATCGATGAATTTTGCCGCGCAGAGTCCTCACGACGTCGAATATTTAGGGCAACGAGATACAAAAAGACGAAGGTCATTAGTAGCAGGCTACACAATATAATGAGGTTGTTAGTGCGTGCATCTGCTACCGCATTAGCCACAACGCTTTCTGGGGCCAAAATAGCGACTCTTAATGAATGGTCACGATCATAGTAATTTTCGCGCGCTGAGAAATAAAAAATTTGGTCGTCATGTAAACGGCTTAACTTTTTCGCTATTTCGCTATCACTTGTATCAAACTCATCTTGCCAGCGAAAAGGCTTGCCAAATTCAAAACCAAAAGCCTTTTCCCGCTTAGGGTGCACAAGAAAGTCGCCCTCTGAATTTAGAAGGTAGAGTATTTCGTTTGGCAGAATATCCTCTTCAATATTTGAAAATATTCCCGATAAATCGACATTAATTACGAGCACGCCAAACTCGTTACCGGCCTTATCAAAA
>NZ_JBFJWS010000229.1:0-5251 GCF_041623545.1 Zhongshania sp.
ACCGTGGCGTGGCCAACGGGCGAACTCGGCGGTATGGGATTGGAAGGCGGAGTTCGCCTTGCCTACAAAAAGGAAATGGAAGCAATTGCAGACCCCATAGAACGACAAGAATTTTTTGAAAAGCGCGTCGCCTCCCGCTACCGCAAAGGTAAGGCCAGCCATATCGCTAGTTACTTTGAATTAGATGCAGTAATCGACCCCGCAGAAAGCCGCAAGTGGCTAATGCGAGGTCTAAAGTCGGTCGCGCATAAAACAGCCAAAGGCTCGGGCGGATTTATTGATAGCTGGTGATACCACCTATTTTACTTTCGCTACTTTGGGACGTTTAATTCCCGCTGATTAAGTAAAGGTCGCAGATAAGACGGATCGTCTTTACTGCGCGAGGGCGAGCCATTGAGATGGAGGTCAACTACGTCAGCAAAGGGAATCGGCAATGTAGGCGCCATACCGGACCATTCAATCGCATTGCTCCGAAATGCAATTTTCCATTCATTATTGCGCCGTTCAAAGCGATCGATATAGCGGCCACCCGCAATCCAATTACTGTCGTCGCGATTGCGACCAACAAACAGATAATAGGTCTCGGTGTGGGCGACATCACCGTCAATATCACAAGTGTGATTTAGCAAGTTATGCTGGGTCGCACTTTGCCCCACCTCGTGCATGGCAGATGCCCAGTCATAAAGCTCGACGGGGCCGCCGACAAACTCTCCGGCTGAGATAATGGCGTCAGGGTGAAAGCTGGCGAGAAACAAATCGCGATCAAAGCGATCCATGGCGCGACTAAAACCCAGTAGGCAATCGTGAATATCTTGGCGATGCAGTAATTGCATTAATCGAGCGGCTTGCTCTGCCCCCGCAATATCATTATTGCTCATGTCTGGCTCCTAGCGTTTAAAGTATTGGTGAATATCCTAGGCTAAATCGGCAACCATATTGGCGCGCCACGGCTTGCCCGCAACGACGGAATCGTCTTCCCATCGATATCTTTAATACCATAATCCTGAGCGAGCTCAGCGGTGATAAAGGTGCCGCCGGAGAGTCTCATCAAGTCGGTGTCTTTAATCAACGCGGCAATAACCCGCCCGGGATACTCGGGGGAACAGGCATCTTGCGGGCGAGTGGCAGCGCCGCCGGTAAGGCCAGGAATAGTCGCCAGATTACGCTCCGCGCGTTCCGTTAAGGTTAGCCCCTGCCAGAGTGAAATAGATGCAACATTGTAGGATTTAAGCTCAATAGCCATATCTCGCGCCATGCGATCGACCGCTGATTTACTCGTGCCAAACACCACGCTATAGGTATAGGCAACACCGGTATAACCGGAAATTGCAACGATCAAACCACTGCCCTGAGGCGCCATTATTTTTGCCGCGTGCCATGCTGCCACATAATTAGAGCGCACGCCCACATCAACCATTTCCCAATTACTTAGGGGCTTTTGCCAAAAAGGTTTTGGCTCGGTGAGATCGTCCGACAAGGCAAAGGCGTTGTTAACCAACACATCCAAACGGCCCTGCTCGCGCTGCACTTGCTCAAACAGCCCAGCAACTTGCCGGTCATTGGCATGGTCAACTTGTACGGCAATACCTTTGCCACCACGCTTTGTGCATTCTGCGGCAGTTTCACCAACGGTGCCCAGCAAGGGACTATCAGCGGATGTAACACTTCGACCCGTAACGTAGACGATGGCACCCTCGCTGGCCAAAGCGAGGGCAATGCCCTTACCTATGCCGCGACTAGCGCCAGTGACTACCGCCACTCTGCCCGTTAATGCCGCCATACTTACTTTCTCCACACTTAACGCAACACTTATTTTTTAAAAAACACTTCGCTGAAGTCACCCACCGCTTTACCACTAAAGTGTTCGTCGCTAAAGGGCATACCCATCACGCCCAGAGACCAATCTACTGACTCGCCGTCGTTGCGGACCCAGTCATACAGCATAGTGCGTTCAGCAATTCGCCAAACGCCGTTACGCCGCGCGAGACGGTCAAGATAGCGACCGCCAATCACTGCATCGCAGTCGCCGCCCTCCATGCTAATGCGGTGATAAGCGGTAACATGAGTCTCAACCTTTGCAGTATCACCCGTTAACTCGATATAACTCTGACCGAGCAGGTGCTGAGTAACCGGTATTTGCGGAGCACCCGGCACCACCCAGTCGAGGTATTCTTGGAAATTGCCTTTAAAGATACCAAAATCGCATACCGCATCGGGCCAAAAGACCGCGCTAATTAATGCCCCATCGCGACGGTCTTCGCCCCTTGCTAAAGTAATAATACAGTTACGAATTTCTTCGCGATTTAAACTTAATTCGAGCCTATCGGCCTTATCGCTCATGCTTCCAGCACCTCGGTTTTATTATTTTTTAGGCAGTTCAATTTCCGCTTTGGCCGTGGCGGAGGTCACACCTAGCTGATTACTCATTTTGAAATTGAGTTGAACTAGGTGACGCCCTTCGTCATCAACCATTTTATCAACAACGTCCGCATTCATAATCGTAATATCGCCGGTAAATGAGGGCCCTCGGTAGGCGCAGTTGGAATGAATAACCTGGCCCCACTCCCCAGCCCAGCCGCCAAAATAATCCAGAATCCATGCACCCATTGACGCGCCGTACCCGTAGCCACGAGGCATACCAACTTGGCGGGCATAGCGGGGAAACAAATGCCCCCGCGACGGACCAATGTAGGCGCCATCGGTAAGCTCAGGGTTATCTAGTTCTAATACTGGGTCTTGCTCTTTCCCCGCCATATCACCAGTAAAGCCAAGGGCCTCCATGTCTAGATCTGTACGCCGCTTAACGCCACACCAAATCGTAAACAAATACGCTCGCCATTCCGTCGTAAAGCTCGCCACGCTGTGGGGGCCAATAATACGGGTAGGCAGTGCATCGCCAATATTGACGTCATCCCAGTAGCGTTTACCGTGGCCGAGAGTGTGGAGCATTTTGATCCAGTCGTATTTCTGATCTTCCAGCTTAGCAAGCTCCGCATCGCTCCACTCCGGGTCCTCACTGGCACCGGGGGAACCACCCATTTCGCGAGCGAGATCAGGGCGATAGCGAATCGCCGTCGAACGCTGCTTGGCAATAAGGTCGCCATCTTGGTTATAGTAATAGTTGTCGCCGCGCTGGAAGCAAGTAGGCCCGGCGAACTTAGTCTCTTTAACCGTGTAATCAACCGGCACACGATGATTATGCAAGGTGTCTCCAGCGAATACTCGGGGGCCTTCAAACCACCATTCGTCACCACCAAAAATCAGGTGCGAATTAGGAATAAAACCAACGCAGGACGCGGCGGTGCCGTGAGCATCGTCCATGGCAACCGGAAACGATTGGGGTGCAACCATCCGGCCAAAACGGCTCTCGGCGGCAAAATCAGGGTCGTAGTGAATACGGTTGGGGAAATGCATGGCCTGCACCCAGCGCCGAATATCGGTATTCGAAAATGGCTCACGCATACGCCCCGGCTGCACCGGCACGCCCATGTGATTATCGAGGTCACTGCAATCCAAAATATTATCGGTCATGTCTCACTCCCAGACGCCATGGCACGGCCGCACCAGCGGCAGATATACATTCAGTCTAGTTAGAAAGCAGCGGGATTGTTAATCTTGGCGCGAAAATGAGGATGCAATTCGCGCAGGCGACTCGGCGTCTAAACTTGTGACGGCAGCGTCAACTTAGCGGCAGTGCAACTCTCGGTATTGCTGGGGTGACAAGCTGGTCCAGCGCTTAAAGGCGCGACCAAAGCTGGTGCGCTCGGCGTAGCCCAAGGAATCGGCAAGCTCAGCAATAGACATATCGCTCTGGCTCAAAACATACTTGGCTCTAGCCAAGCGACGATGTTCAAGCAGTTCAGAAAAACTCAGATCTTTGCTTTGTAATCGCGATTGCAAGGTTCGTGAGGACATGCCCAAGGCGCTGGCACACCCCTCGACATGGAGCTCGCCGCGCTCAAAGGCATTAGCGATATAGTCATTGACCAGATCGAGAAAGTCCCGCTTCGGCAGCGGCTTCAAGCGCGACATATAACTACTTAGCAACTGAAACAGCGGTTTATTCGCGCTGGGCACCCGCGCATCTAACAGATCGGCAGCAAAAGCAATGCGGCCCTTGCCGTCACTCATTCTCACCGGGCAGGCAATCACACGCTCTATTTCCGGCGTCATATTGCGGTATATCTCAGCGGGCAGCGTCACGTACTCCGGCTTGAAATTATCGCCTCCGGCCATGCGTAACACTTTTAGATTCAGTAACAGACCTTGGCAATTGGCTTGATCATTCACCCCCATATTCGAGCGTTCCGTCCACCGCAACTCCGCGACTTTCGAAGCTGTGACCAACTCTAAGACGCTCTCTGAGGAGTGCACAACCGGAATATAGTCAATCAAGCTGTTCACCGCTTCACGTACGCTCGGCGCTGCACGGCACAGTGCGGCAACACAACCGTAGACATCTGGCGCTTGCATCTCGGCCAAATGAAAACCAAATAAGGGTTCGCTTAAATCCGCAGCACAGTCCTCATACATATTCACAAGGGCCTGACAGTCGATAAAGCTATCTTGGTCTTCTATAAGCCGAGTATCTAATCCGTGGCGCTCCAACAGAGCGCGGGGGTTACCCCCTAATCTCGCCACTAAATCCGCGAAATTCTGCAGATTGGCAGAGCGCACCTGGCTATGAGCTGGCAGTGAATGCAGCGGCTGCTCTAAAGCGTAAAAAAGATCTGCATTCATTCAGGCCTGCCTACTCTAAAATTTATTACCGCCGCAATCGATGCTCAAAAAACGAGCAGTACCGATTCTACACCCAAGTATGGCACTTGTAACGGTAGTATAAATTTCAATAGCAGGAATCACTTACCCTAGCGAATGCCCCAAACCTTAAGGCTATTCGCCCCATCATTTGCCGACAATCAGCCCGTCAAGATCACCCTTATTACGCCAATCTTCTAGCTTTTGCTCAAAGGCTGTCCAGCCGAGACCGTAGCCCCGCAATAGGCTCCACGGCGCCTTGACTTGGCCTTCATTAGTAAAATAACTTGGCGTGCATTCACGCTGAAATTGGCTGGTATCAACCTCGACATCTTCGAAATGACGGACATATTTAATTTGCGCCTCGAGACTGGGCTCTACTGTCTTCAAGCCCCGCTGTAAAGCCTCTGCGACTATATAGCTAATATGATAGGCCTGCCGGCCAAACTGCTCAGTGGTCGTGGCGTTTAAGCCGCCCTGTATGTAGCCAATA
>NZ_JBFJWS010000230.1:0-5184 GCF_041623545.1 Zhongshania sp.
TCACAGTGCAGTCGGCCTTCTGATTCATGTCGAATAAATACCGCCAAGTCCTTGGGGTTTGCAGTATTTGCGTAGTTTTCCGAAAAGCGACGTTCAAGGTACTCAATGGCATCGAATGCCAGCATTGGGTCACCGAGGTTTTTCGAAAACCAGTTTTGCATTGGCGTTAGTACTCTTGTTGCGCGTAAAGATTGCGCTAAAACATGGGCAGTTTTATTGCTTAAATAACTAGCTAAATAAACCTGCCCTCATTATCACTGCGTTGCCTTCAATGTTACTTGCTGAAAAACTTCTTTACTGTTGCGCTTAAATCATCGCTAAGCTCGTCAAAGCGAGCTGACAAATCTTCCCATTTATCCTCAGCTGAATTTGCGACTTCGGCAAGTCGTAATTTAGCGGTAGCTAGCTTTTTCTCGAGTTTTTCAATGTGCTCGTGGGCGTCGATGCGCTGATCAGCAACTTGGCTTTTGACTTTGGCTTTAAGCATGTCAAGTTTGGCAATTTGCTCATCAATGGTTGCTTGGCCTTTAGCTACGTATGCGTCTTTCTTGCTCATTGTGTTGTTACTCCTAGGGCGGGGGTGTTGAGGACGCTGGTCATGCAGCTCACCGATGATATTGCGTCATTTCCTTGCTAATGCAATAGGTGGGGGAAATATATTACTGCAATGATAGGCAGAGTGGCGAAACCGGTGGGACGCGCGGCTGCTGTATCTAAGTGATGTAATTTTAGGCGGGCCAAAACCCCGCAGCGGTGCGCTGCAGGGTTGTTGTTTGAGTGTTACGCGCCGAACCAAGATTGGCCGCAAACTCGCACGGTGTTGCCGCTAACACCGCGTGAAGCGGGGTTGCCGAAGAAGGCGATGGTCTCGGCTACGTCTACTGGTAAGCCGCCTTGAGAGAGTGAGTTCAAGCGACGACCGAACATACGGGTGAATAGCGGAATTGCTGCGGTCATGGCGGTTTCTATAAAGCCGGGTGCCACGGCGTTAACCGTAATATTGCGCGACGCGAGTTCTTCTGATTGGGCCATAAAATCGACATAACCGATAACGCCAGCCTTGGATGCGGCGTAATTGGTTTGGCCTCGCTGGCCGCCAATGCCGTTCATGGAGGAAACACCAATGATGCTGCCGCCGTCGTTTAGTGCGCCGCTGCTTAATAGCTCACTTGTAATGCGTTGGGCCGCAGCGAGGTTGATGTCTAGGGTCATCTGCCAGAACTGCTCAGACATATTAGCGATGGTTTTATCCCGAGTGACACCGGCATTGTGAACCACAATGTCGGCACCGCCTAAGGCTTTCAGGGCCGCGCCAATTTTTGCGGGAGCATCGCTGCTGGTAATGTCGGCAATAACGGGCTTACCGTTGAGGCGAGCCATTATCTTGGCTAAGTCAGTTTCCATCTGCACAACGTCTACACCGACCACGGTGGCACCGTCGCGGGCCAGGGTTTCGGCAATCGCGGCACCAATACCACGTGAGGCGCCAGTGACCAGAGCGATTTTGCCTGCCAAGGGCTTGTGCCAATCGGCAGTTGCGTTCACGGCAGCGCTGCGAACCTTGATGACTTGACCGCTGATGTAAGCTGACTTGGGGGACAGTACAAAACGCAAACTGCTGTCTAGGTTCGCTTCCGCGCCTTCGGCAACGGTAATAAGCTGCGCGGTCGCGCCCTTGCTGCCGACTTCTTTGGCTAGCGAGCGGCTAAGACCTTCTAGAGCTCGTTGAGTAGCGGCGGCTTCTGGAGTGGCGCATTCCATATGAGGGCGGCCAAGAATAACAATGCGACCGCTGGCGCGGAGCTTGCGGATGTTCTCATTAAAGAAGCGGTAGGCCTGAATTAATTGCAGGCTGTCGGTAAAACCGCTGCCGTCAAAGACAAGGGCTTGGTAGCGCTCTGCAACGACAGTTTCAACGGGCTTACTGGCTTGCGCCGCGCACTCGGTGGTCAGCGCTAACTCGGCATCACTGTCTTGTAAGTTACGCAAGCACGCGTCGACAAGCTGAGCGTTACTTCCGGCGCCAAAGAGCAGGGCGCCAGAGAAGAAGCTGGTTTGTTCGGGGTAGTAGCGCAGCAAGTCGACGGGGGCGTTTACACCCAGCGCGCCTAGGATCTTTTTACCGACATTAGAGTTAATCATGTTTTCGACTGTGTCGCTCATACCGTGTGCTCCGCTGCCCAAGAGGGCTTATGTCTGAATTCTATTTACATCACCTGACCTGAGGTCTAATTTTGCTGCTAGTGGCCAAGTAATATCTTGCTGCTAATTAACAGTGGTGGGCATTGTAACGGCTCAATAAGGCAACCGGATTGACAGCGGCGCACTTGGCCGCCGTCGCTTCAGCCAATGCCGCGGGATTCAGGCTTGTTACACTGCGCGCACTTTAGGATATACCCACTGTCTCCCTATTTAACACCGAGGTCCAGATATGACACAGGCTATTAAGCGCGTTGCTATCATCGGCGGTAACCGAATTCCCTTTACCCGTTCCAATACAGCGTATTTTGGTGTGAGTAACCAAACTATGCTCACGGCGGCAATAGAGGGCTTGGTGCAGCGCTATAATCTGCAGGGTGAGTGTCTGGGCGAAGTAGCCGCTGGCGCGGTTATGAAGCACAGCCGGGACTTTAATTTAACCCGGGAATCGGTATTGGGCACTTCGCTACACGCCAATACGCCCTGTTTTGATATCCAGCAGGCCTGCGGTACTGGCTTGCAAGCCATTAACTTGGTTGCCAACAAAATTGCGCTTGGCCAGATTGATGCCGGTATCGCTGGAGGTGTTGACACTACCTCTGATGCCCCCATCGGTGTGAGCGAAGGTCTGCGTAAAATTTTACTGCAGGTTAACAAGGCGCGCTCCTTCGGTGATCGTGTCAAGCCATTCCTGCAGCTGCGCGCTAAAGACGTGGGCGTATTGATTCCCGCCAATGCCGAACCGCGCACACGCTTGTCGATGGGCGGGCACACCGAAATCACCGCTAAGGCGTGGCAGATTCCTCGCGACCAGCAAGACGAGTTGGCGGCGGCGAGTCACCAGAATTTGGCCGCAGCTTATGATCGAGGCTTCTTTAATGACCTCATTACGCCCTTTAATGGCGTGAACAAAGACAATATTCTGCGTCCTGACACCACCGCAGAAAAATTGGCAGGTTTAAAGCCGGCTTTTGATAAAGAAAGTGGTCAAGGCACCTTAACAGCGGGTAATTCATCGACTCTGACTGACGGCGCCTCGGTTGTGCTGTTGGCCAGCGAAGAGTGGGCTGCGGAACATAATCTGCCAGTACGGGCTTATTTGAGCTTTGTAGAAACGGCGGCAGTAGATTTCTTTGGTAAAGATGGCGCCAGCGAGAAAGAAGGCTTGTTACTCGCTCCGGCTTACGCTGTGCCACGTATGTTAGCTAAGGCGGGCTTGAGTCTGCAGGACTTTGATTACTACGAAATTCACGAGGCCTTTGCCGCGCAAGTCTTGGCAACCATGAAGGCTTGGGAAGACGAGTCCTTCTGTAAAGATAAGCTCGGACTGGATCGCGCGCTTGGCAGTATTGATCGTAGTAAATTGAATGTGAATGGCAGCTCATTAGCGGCGGGTCACCCGTTTGCCGCAACTGGTGGTCGAATTGTGGCCACTTTAGCTAAAATGCTGGAAGAGAAAGGTAGTGGTCGTGGTTTGATCTCTATTTGCGCAGCGGGCGGTCAGGGCGTAACGGCAATTATTGAGCGTTAAAACCAGTAGCCTCCCTTTGGAGGCTCGCTAGGCGTAAACAGAAGGCCAGCTTGTTCAAGCTGGCCTTTTTACTTTCCGTAAGTCGCACAATCCCCTTGTTCGTATCCCATGACCTTTTCATCAGCGCAGGCGCTACAGGCATTGCCGTAAGTTTGGTGGCGCTGGGCAGGGCAGGGCGTGGTAACACAGCGAATACCCGTGTCGATGTGGCCGCAAACGGGCCTGTATTCCCTAGTACACATTTCTGGCCGAGGAGTTTCACAACTTGTAAACCCTTCTACTACCGGGGTGGCTGGTGCGTTCTGTGATGTAGCGCAAGCGCTGAGCAAGCCGCCCGCCAACAGAAGTAATAGGCTTAGTTTAAGTGCGCGTAGATAAGTGTATGACGGCATTGCTTGATCCATTGTTTTACTTGTTTAAGAAATATCAGGCCTGTGAGGGAACCCTGAGGTCAAAAGGTCATCATAGTAAACAGCTATCGTATCTATGGTAATTAAATATTTTAGATATGAATAGGCTTTTGCTAGTCTGGCACCAAGACACAGAAATTCATAGGAGTAAGTATTATGGAAAGTATCGATATTGGTATTAGCGAAGCGAATCGTGAAGCGATAGCCGATGGACTTAAAGCTTTACTGGCAGATTCTTACACATTGTATCTACAGACCCACAATTTTCATTGGAATGTGACAGGGCCACGCTTTCGCGATCTGCATCTGATGTTTGAAGAACACTATACCGAATTAGCTGTGGCCGTTGATGATATCGCCGAGCGTATCCGTACGCTCGATGTAGCAGCGCCGGGGACTTATAAAGAATTTGCGCGCTTAAGCTCGATCGAAGAGGTTGATGGTGTTCCCTCGGCAGAGGCAATGGTGGATATTCTTACCAAAGGTCACGAGCAAGTGGTCAAAAGTTGCCGCGCGGCGTTAAAGTTGGCCCAGCAGGGTGACGACGAATCCACTGCCGCACTGGTGTCCGACCGCATGCGTATACACGAAAAAACCGCATGGATGCTGCGCGCCATTAATAAGTAAATTGATTGGCCTGCTGCCTCAGGTGGAATACTGGTTTTCACCTGAGCTTGCGCGCTTCACACTGTACATTTTTTGATCGGCCACTTTCAGTAAACTCTCATAATCGACGCCGTGTCGTGGGTAAACGGCGTAGCCAATGCTCGCGGAAATTTGGTAACTTGTGTTTTCTAAGGTCAATGGTTCCGCCAAGGCCTTTGAATACGACAATATTTTCGTTTTAATTACGTCGCTATCACTTAGTCCTGGCAATAGCATACAGAACTCATCACCGCCTAGCCGTGCAATAATATCAGTGCCACGGCTTTGCGCGCGCAGACGTTTGGCAAATTCCACGAGGATCATATCTCCACTGTGGTGACCTAAGGTGTCATTAATATTTTTAAAGTCGTTTAAGTCAAAATACAAGACGCAGAAAGA
>NZ_JBFJWS010000231.1:0-5117 GCF_041623545.1 Zhongshania sp.
CATCGCCAGTGTCGTCATCACAATTGGCCGAGAGCGCTCACGACAAGCCAAAATCAGCGCTTCTTTTTGAGGTATACCTTCTCGCGTTCGCTCAATAGTGTATTCCACCAACAAAATTGAATTTTTCGCCGATAGCCCCATAAGCATTAGCAAGCCAATCATGGCGGACAAGCCCAGCTCACTGCCGGTAATAATCAAGCCTAAAAATGCGCCGGCTACCGACAATGGCAATGCCGTAAGAATGGTCACTGGCTTAAAGAAACTTTTAAATAGCAAAACCAGTACGCTTAAAATCAATCCAATACCGGCCAAGATCGCAGCACCGAAGCTAGCAAACATATTATTCATATTTTCGCTTTGACCATAGGCAGGCTGCGTTACCCCGGCAGGGAGGTTTTGCATAATTGGCAATTGATTAATGAGCTTTATCGCCTCACCAAAAGCGATTTGGTTCAACTGCCCTTCTACTGTCGCGCGGCGCTTGCGGTCAAAGCGCTCTATACGAGCGGCACCAGGCTGAAACCTGATATCCGCCACTGCTTGCAGTGGTACAGTCTGACCAGTGTTGGTAGGTACACGCAGGTTACGTAGGGTTTCAAGATCTGCGCGAGCCCCTGCGGGTAAACGCACCCGAATCGGCAGCCGCTGCTGACCAGTATTAAATTTAGGAATATTGGCGTCGATGTCACCAAGGGTCGCCACACGAATAATCGCCCCGAGTGTGTCTGCTGATATACCAAGCCGCGCAGCTTCGTCAGGTTTAACTGAGACAATCAACTCCGAACCCGGCCGTGGCGTAACTTGGTGCACACCACTTAATTGTGTCAAACCGCGCATTTGCTGCTCTAAGATCAACGCAGTTGTGGCCAATAATTCGGCATTTTCACTCGCCAAAATAATCTTGATGACAGCGCTACCGCCGTCCCCTGAGGAGGCAAATCCGAGCCTGACATCAGGAACGCTCATCAATAGTGGCGGCAGCCTTTCCTGGAAGCCTTGGGTTGTTTCCCGTCGATCATCCTTAAGCAATATAGTGACTTTCCCGGAGCGAATATCGCCATCACTGCTGTTTGAACCGACCGATGCAAAGATCGTTTCTACCGATTCCAGCGCGAGCAGCTTCCGCGTTAGGACTTCAGTGCTACGACGCATATCACTTAACGTTGCACCCGGCGCACCTTCAACGCTTAGTTCAACAATGCCGTTATCCGCGGGAGGCGTAAAACCTGTCGGCAGTAGAATGGTTAGTAACAAGGATCCCGCAAATAATACCGTACCCACACCCAGCGACAACCAGCGGTGATTCAACGCAAATTCAAGAGTATTACGATAAAAGCCAGTAAACGGCTTACGCGGCGCGGGGTGTTTTGCTGGCCTCATAAAATAGGCCGCCATCAATGGCGTCAGTAACCGCGCCACTAAAAGCGAAAACAACACCGAGACCGCCACCGTGAAACCGAATTCCTTAAAGAATTGACCGGCAAAGCCACCCATCATCGACACTGGCAAAAACACCACGACAATGGTTAAGGTTGTAGCCACAACGGCCAGACCAATTTCATCAGCACCAAAAAGCGCCGCGCGGTAGGGACTTTCACCTTCTTCGACACGCTTCTGAATATTTTCTATTTCAACAATGGCGTCATCAACCAAGATACCAATGACCAAGGTCAATGCCAGCAGGGTAATCATATTTAAGCTGAAGCCCATATAGCTCATTGCCGCGAATGTCGGTATCAATGATATTGGCATCGCCAAGGCGGCGATAACGGTTGCTCGCCAATCCCGCAAAAAGAAAAACACCACCAACGCCGCCAGTAACATGCCTTCAATTAAAGCCGCTAACGTCGCGGAAAAGCTATTTTGAGTGTTCTCGGCGGTAGAGATAATACGAACGAATTTAATATCGGGATATTTAATAGCGAGACCCGCAACTGCAGTAGCGACAGCATTTGCGACGTTAACATCCGAGGCCGCTTTGGTTTTTTTTACCTCAAAACCCACCACCGACTGACCATTCAACACTGCAAAGCCACGGCGCTCCGCTGCGCCACTAGCCACCGAGGCGACATCACTCAAACGTAATTTTCGGCCCGCACCGGTCGCAATTACAGTATTTCGCAATGCATCAATGCTATCAGCTGCGCCGAGCACTCGGACAATTTGTTCGCGGTTGCCGATCTCAGTACGGCCACCAGACAAGTCGGCATTGGCGCCGCGTAGTGCAATATTAATTTGACTCGCCGTTAAGCCGAGCGCCTCAAGTCGCGCTGGGTCAAGCGTGACATTAACTTCTCTTTCAACACCACCAAAACGAGTCACTTGGGCAACGCCCGGCAAACTAATTAACTCGCGAACGAGGCTGTCGTCGACAAACCAACTTAACTCGACATCGTTCATCGCGCCGGTCGATATTGCATAGGTCACAATAGGGGCTGAATCCAGATCGAAACGCTGAACAACAGGCTCTTCTATGGTTCGCGGCAAGCTACTACGGACTCGGTCAATGGCCGCGCGCACCTCATCGGTCGCCTTCTGGGGATCTTCGCCTATCTCAAACTCTATCGTGGTTGATGACACGCCCTGGGAGACCGTCGACTGAATATGGTTAACCCCCGCCACATTCGAAACCGCGGCCTCGATTTCACGGGTTATTTGGGTTTCTACTTCACTAGCTGCGGCGCCTGAAAGCGCCACACTGACTTGAACAATGGGGAACGCGACATCCGGATAAAGTTTAATGGGAAGGGAGCGATAGCCTTGCCCTCCCACAATCATCAGCGCAATAAAGAGCACGACCACAGGAATCGGATTTTTTATTGCCCAAGCGGAAACGCGAAGATCCACTCGCCTTACCTCGCTGCTTCAGAATAGGTATCGGCTGCTAGCTCACCGTTTTGCATTGGATCAATCAAATCACCGTCAAGTAAAAATGCACCGCCGCCAAGTACAACGCGACTACCAATATCCGGACCATCAACAATCGCAACGAAGCCGTCAGCGCGCACCCCTGTTCGAATTGCAACCCGCTTAGCTCGGTTATGCTCATCCATTATCACCAGTAATGGCCCACCCGCCTCAAACTGCACAGCCTTTTCAGGAACGGCCGGCACCGGTGTCGCCTCGCGACTGAAAACCACTCGCGCAAAGCCGCCTTCACGGAGCGCCGGATCAAGCGGCAGCGATACCCGTACTCGGCCAAGTTTGGTCTGTGGATCGATACGCGGCGAGATCAATCGCACCTCGCCCTGAAGCTCCGGCCCCGAGGGCAAACTTACCGTTGCCACCTGACCGAGACTGAGTTGACCAATACCGGCTTCTGGGATCTCTGCCTCAAGCTCGAGCAAGCTATCTCGCGCCATCCGAAACATCACCTGGGCAGAATTCGCCACATCTCCGGGGTTTACCGTTCGCTCGAGGATCAATCCAGAAACCGGTGCGCGAATGCGCATTCTTTTTTCTTGGGTGCGCAACTCGTTTAGCTGGGCGTTTGCCGCTCGCCACTCGGCCTTGGCGATTTCAGCTTGCGCTAGCCGATTTTCAATGTGCTCTTTAGAAAAGACATTCGAATCCTTCACATTTTCAACCCGAGCGGCGTCGCTCATCGCCAATTTTGCATGGGCATCAGCCTGCGCTAATCGCGCAGCTGCTTGCGCGATTTTCGCGGCTAGCAACTCTGAATCAAGTATGGCAAGCACCGTTCCTGCATTGACAACAGCGCCCTCTTCAACAAGAACATCCTTCACCACAAAACCCGACAACTCCGTCCCCACCGATGCCTCTTCACGCGATACCAACAAGCCGGAAGCAGCAAGAGATCTTGCCATTGAGCGAAGCTGCACGGTAGAAATACTAACCGCACGCGCCAGTTCTGCAGCGTTTGGCGAAGCTACCTGTGCGCTGCGATCCGAACAAGCGGACAACACGAGCACCAGCGCCGCAGCGGCCAATCGATTTACTGACATATATTTACTATCCACAAAGAAGAAGCTTAATGTCACTCAATCTCGACAAAAGCGCACATTAGCAATGTTGTTTTTGTATTTTTTACTTCGCGCCACGCAATTCTGAGCCGTATTCTGCGTTTTAATTATAAATACATTGACACAGTGCCGTTTCATTATGATACTTTACTTTAATAAGCAAAGACAAAACAACTAATTATTAATTTAAAGCTTTGTGATAAAGCTAACTAAATTATTATCAGCACAGGTAAATATCGCCTGATTTCATCAACTTAACAAACAAGAAATACACCATGTCAGAATTTACAGTAATCACAAGAGACGGCGAATCACACACTATTGCTGCGGAAGACGGCCGGTCTTTAATGGAATTAATTCGCGATGCCGGCATTGATGAATTAGAGGCCCTATGTGGCGGCAGCTGTTCATGTGCTACTTGCCACGTGTATATCGACGCTAAGAGCCAAGAACTAATTCCTGCACTAAGCGATGGCGAAGACGACCTGCTCGACGGCTCTGAATACCGCAGCGATGACTCTCGTCTCAGTTGCCAAGTGCAATACAACAAAGCTATGCAGGGTATAAGCGTTAAGATCGCCCCTGAGGGTTAATCCCTAGAGCAATGCAGCGATAACTACTAGCCTTATTGACACGCCAACTGAAGGCGCAAGGGCAAAGGGTCGCCGCGTGTGACCCTACTCGCGCCATAATAAAAGTAGCTTAATAACTGAGGCCAAACGCTATGAGTAAGCGATGGACAGAACGCCCAGCAGGTTCCAACTGGGGTGATTTCGGTGCCGACGATCAACTCGGCCGCCTAAACCTAATTACGCCAGAACGCCGCCTTAAAGCAGCACAAGAGGTTAAGGAAGGCATCGCATTTTGCCTGTCTCTACCCCTCGATTGCCCTCGGGACTCACTCAACCCCCGCCGATTCCCCCCGCAAATGGCATTTTCAATGCGCGGCGACGATCCGGCGATGAACTACCCATTTTCGAAATTAAATCCAGGCCAAACCGATGTGGTATGCGATGACCGCGCCACCCTCAGCCTGCAATACTCCACGCAATGGGACAGCCTCTGTCACATGGGCTCCTGTTTCGATGCCCACGGTAACGGCGAAGCTCAAGCCACCTACTACAACGGCTTCCA
>NZ_JBFJWS010000232.1:0-5088 GCF_041623545.1 Zhongshania sp.
ACAACAGGCGTCAGCACAACAACGGGAATCACCCGCTGCGTACGCTGCTGATACTGATCATAATTAGGCCAAACGCCAGTTACGACCTGCCACAAGCGCTCCCGCTCAGCGCCTTCCGCAGTACTTGCAACGACCTTGATAATTTCGTCCTTTACCTGAATTTCGACCTCGGGCTGGGCTACCAAATTAAGATACCAAGCGGGGTGCTGTGGAGCACCGCCTTTGGAGGCAACAACAAGATAGTTATCGCCGTCGCGTGCGTAAATCATTGCCTGAGTGCGCGCTTCACCGGTTTTTCGCCCCGTCGTGGTCAATAGCAGTGCCGGTACGCCATTCCAGATATGGCCAACCGCCCCGCCAGTCTCGCGATATTTAGCAACGTGCTCTGCACCAAGCAAGCTGAGATCAGCCTTCACATAGTTCGATGTATCGGGGCTTTTACTCATGATGTCCGATTCCTTTTTTATTATTACTCTGTGCCGTCACGGATTTTTGGATACTGCGGCACTGTAGCCACGGACCCAATCACTGTGACGGTATTTATTCACTTTACTGGAGATGACTATACCCCCAAGAATTTACCAAAGCAACGGAAAGTTGCCTTTAAAAAGACAGCAACATTTTACCGCCCAACCACTAAAAGGCAACAATATGTTGCGATTAATAATTCCCTAATCTATGATCTAAATACGTTCTGCTCACGATATTTTCGCTGGCGGCACCAAGAGCGCCACACCCACAGTGCGCCATAAAGCGCATAGAGGAACCGGACAAATGAATTCATCGAAGCAAGTCGACACCACCGCCTTTCGCAATGCCCTCGGCGCGTTTACCACTGGGGTAACCGTCGTCAGTACCCGCAGCGTTGACGGCCGCGATGTCGGCCTTACGGCCAATAGCTTCAATTCAGTTTCACTGGAGCCACCCATGGTGCTCTGGAGCTTGGGAAAGTCCGCACTCAGCTTGCGAGACTTCCAAGCGGCGGATTATTTCGCAGTGCATGTACTCGCCGAAGATCAGATCGACATTTCCAACGTCTTCGCCAAACGCGGCGTGGACAAATTTGCCAACAAAGACCTCGAACGCGGCCCCAACGCGATACCACTATTGACCGACTGCGCGGCCCGTTTTATTTGTAAAACCAGTTACCAATACGAAGGCGGCGATCATATTATTTTTGTCGGTGAGGTTATTGAGTTTTGCCAATTCGAACGAAATCCACTGCTTTTCCACGCTGGCCAATACGGTCAACTGCAAAGGAATTCTGCGAAATCACGCACTGCCGGTAGCACCCAATTTGACGATGCTTCGCTTGGCTATCTACTCCGTTACTGCAGCCATAAGCTACTTAGCAAACTAAAAGCACAATTAATTGAGCGCAAGCTAAGCGTCAATCAATATTATTTTCTAGCGCTGGTCGCGAAATCCGGACGCACTGACTTAAACACCCTTATCGATGTCGCCGCGCAGGGTGATAACTCGCCTAACAATGACGAAATAGAGGACCTGATAGCGCGAGGATACTTGCAGAAAAACGCCTATAATATTGAAGCCTCCAAAACCGGCGCAAGGCTACACTTGGAGCTTTTTTCTTTTTACACCGCAGAAGAATCTACCGCCTTGAATCTTCTTGACTACGACACGCAGCAAACTCTGCGTATTGCCTTGGGCAACGTCGCCGAGTCTTTCGCGGATTGAAGAATAACACTATTCTCTGCGGGGTTACGGCACCACACCGTCTTTTTGCAGCTGCTCAATTTCCGCCCACTCAAGGCCGAGCTCCATCAACACCAGTTCGGTGTGCTCACCCAATTCCGGCGCGCGTCGCAAAGCAGGCCCCTGCTCATTATATTGCACCGGCACCGCCGGTAATCGGTAGACAGGAGAACCATCCCCAGGGTCTACTTCGCCGATATAGCCATTAGCCACTACCTGGGGATCATCAAGCAGCTCGTCAACGGATTGCACTGGCGCCCACGGTGCATCTAGCTGCCCCAGTAGCTGCTTACACTGCGCAAATGTTCGGCGGCCAAACTCGGCATCTAACTCGGCGACACAGGCGGCACTATTTGCCGCCCGTGCCTTGATATCCCGAAAACGCGCATCGAGAATAAGATCGTCCCGGCCCAACACGCGACAAAAATCTGGCCAATAGCGATCACCCTGTAAAAACATTAGCTGGATAAAGCGATCATCCGCTGTTTTATAGGTAGCGGTCAGCGGATTTGGTGACTGCGCACGATCACCGGGACGAGGAATCTCTTGCCCCTGTAATACGGTCAACATATCCGACGACAAGGTCCACATAGCCGACGCGAGTAAGGACACGTCGACCACACTGCCTTTTCCAGTGCGGCTTTTCTTTAGCAGCGCACCTGAAATGCCAAACGCCAGGGCCATACCCGCATTGCGATCGCCCATGGCACCGCGCTGGGAAATGGGATAATCACGCTCGGGCGGGGTCAAGGCATCGGCCACACCACCGCGGGCAAAAAATGCTGAAGCATCATAGCCAGCAAGATTAGCATCTGGCCCCCGCACCCCATAGCCATGCCCCCGCGCATAAACTAATCCGGGAAAACGCTCGCGGAGTTCATCGGCGCCAAGCCCTAAGCGCGCCAGCGCGTCGGGCCTAACATTAGTCAAAAACACATCGGCGGTTTCCAGCAGGCGATACAGCACCTCCCGACCAGCGTCTTTTTTAAGATCCAATGCCAGCGAACGCTTACCTCGATTGGCTAGCGCAACACCCAGATTGATACCCCCACTATCCGCACCGATCCCCTGACTAGAGAGTGCGCGATACGGGTCGCCATCCGGGTGTTCGATGCGAATAACATCTGCCCCCCAATCGGCAAGCAAGGCGCCAGCCACGGGCACAAACACCCACTGGGCAAGCTCGATCACCCGCACCCCGTCGAACATATCGTTCTCGCTCATATTCTCTTCACTCACTATTCGTTCACATCCACTACACAAAAAGGCCGACACAATGGTCGGCCTACAATACGGTTATTTTTTAGCGTGAATCAAACTAAACCATAGAGCCGCTCTGCCCGTTTGCATACAATTTCATTGATATCCGCTTCTGGTATGCCGTCAAAATCGCGATTGATAACGTCTTGAGAGTGGGGGAATGTGGTTTCTGAATGAGGGTAATCAGAGGACCACATAATATTCCGACCACCGGGCAGATTACGATTCAAAACACCAACGCGATCGTGAATAAATGAGCCATAAATATTGCGGTCCATGAAAAAGCTAGGCTTGTCAGTTAGCACGCTATCGGTCCAGAAACGCTGCTTCTCCCACGTGCGATCCATATATTCCGCCATCCACGACATCCAGCCCACACCGCTCTCCACAATAGCCAAACGCAGCGTGGGAAAGCGCTGAAAAACACCGCTGTAAATCATAATGGCCACCGGCTCAGCCATTGCGGTCTTGCTCATCACCAAATCGGGCAAGAAATGCTCTTTGTCACCAAATCGCGGAATACGTCCCCCCAAATGCATGGTTAAGGTAAGGTCTAATTCCGTTACCGTTGCCCAGAGCCGGTCGAATTCGGGGTCGCGGTAGGAACGCGAGCCACTTGGATCGCCAGTCAGGGCTGCACCCTGTCCAGCCTTTATGGCCTTTACTGTCGCGCTAGTACTTATACCGTCTTTCGCCTGCGGAAAAGCCGGAATATTCACCGTGCGAAAACCCAAAGCTGCCAAATTTTTCAGCATAGCAATGGTTTCATCAACGTCCCGCATAGGCACATAAGCCACTGGCACCAAACGCTTTCTATCCTTGCCGGAATAATCCCACACCCAGCGGTTATAGGCATCAAAGCTGGCAATATAGAGTTCGGTGTTCGCCGTACCGAGGGGGCCACCACCAAACATAACGGCGGCATCCATGCCATCGGTATCCATATCTTCTAGACGAACTTCTGGAAGCCAAATGGCGCGCATTTCTGAGCGCTTACCAAACATCTTAAAATCTTTTCCCGCACGGCCAGCCTGATTACTGATCATGCGGACTGGACGCCGGTTGCCCTCGAAAACAATCCAGTCGTGCTCGTCCCCTTCTTCCACATAGGGCGCTAAATCCCGCAACCCTGACGGCAGGTATTCTCGCCACATTTCATAGGGCGGTTCGACATGAGCATCCGCGTCGACGACACGACGCTTAATCGCTTTCTCGGCAATGGGGTCATCTGATTTAGCTACAGCGGCTGCATTCGACATAATCATTCTCACTATTATTATTGCGGATATAAGCCCAGCAAGTCGCGCTTGCGGACAAAAACCATACTTGATGCGGGAGCCGCTATCATAGTAACGGTGACCGCAAAAACATTTTAACCACCCCTGCCAATTAAATGCAACTTTTAGTTGCCTTAAGTAAAGTTCAACAATGTCGCCGGCGGCTCAAACATTCAGACCACCATTGATACTTATAATTTGCCCCGTCATTTTTTTTGCGCCGGCGCCGCACAGGAACACCACCAGCGGTGCGATGTCTTTCGGTGTCGGCAAACCCAAGCCAGCGCGCCGCGCTGCAGCCTCAAATCGATCTGGCGCCGCAGCCTTAAGCTTTTCGGCCACCCGTGTATCCGCGACAAAGCTAGGCGAAATGGCATGCACGCGAACCCCGTCGCGGGCGACTTCGGTCGCTAGATTTTTAACAAAACCAATCGCCCCGGCACGCGCCGCGCCGATTATGGCTTGCCGAGGTGCGGGGAATACACCGGCATCAGAAACAAAGGTTAACAAACAGCCGTCACTGCTTTTCAGCCATGGTAAAACTGCCTGCGCCAAGCGCTCCAGATACACCAGTGACAGCGCCACAAAGGGTAAATACATCTCGGGATCCGTTTTTTCAAAGGGGCCGGTAATCCCGCCCTCACTGGGCCCGATGACCAAGCAATCGGCAACGGCATCTATACGCCCAAACACCCGGCCCGCAGCCACAACAAAATCCTCGACCGAGCCCTTTTTGTTAATATCCGCCACCACGCCAGCAACCGGTGCCTCAAGGTCGCTGCCGCGCAGGGCACTTAACAGCGTGTTTACCGACGACTCAGTCCGCCCTTGAATC
>NZ_JBFJWS010000233.1:0-5067 GCF_041623545.1 Zhongshania sp.
AGAACCTTATTGAAAGGCGTACGTGACGCTGACACTGAGGCAGATGTTATCGCCGCGTCGGTAGAGGCCGCCTTTACTTATATTCGTGGTAACGAAGCGCTATTTATACTCATTGCCCGAGAGCGAGCAGGTAGTTCGGCCTCGATTCGCTGTGCGATTCGCAATGAGGTGCGGCAGATTGTGGAGGAGATGGCCTGCGATTTTCATGAGCGTGGTTTATTTGAGCGATTTAGTTTGCCAGAAAAGGAGGCTGCCGTAGCTGCGATCGTTTCTTTAGGTTTAAGTTTAATCCCCGACTTGCTCGACTTGTCTCGGGAGTCATCTGCTGAAGGCGATGCTTTGTTGTCGCAATTTGAGTATCAAGTGCAGTTTATCTTGTCATGATGGGACGCTTAGCTTTATCGCCAGCGCAAAATAGCTTTGAAGCGAGATTTAGGTCGCGATCCGCTACCATATTGTATCCATTCTTAATGTCAGCGATACCTTCCACAGTGCAATGACGGAGGCGATTTTTATCGACGCTTTTCCTCTGTAAATGTAACTCTCAATGCTGCTGGGCGCCTGGCTCGGTAGTTCTCTAGGTCGACTCGCTGTTTGCCCACAATGTTCTATACTTTTTAACCATAACGCATGAGCTTTGAATTGGCTTGGTTTGGCTTTCATTTGTGTCATAAATCGGCGTGTTAGGGGTAATTACATATAGTGTCTGTGGCTAATTTCTTGTTGACTTGAAAATTGGCTTTATTTCATTTGCGGCGCGCTACGACGTGTCAATACGGTTCTGGGGAAAATACAGCCTATGCCCGATAGCGGTCTATTGTACAAAGTTCGCTCCGCGACTTTTTGTTTGTGCCTAGGGCTATGGGGCAATGAAATTAGTGCCAAAAACTATCATTTTGAAGACTTCGCATCATTAAGCCTTGAGGAGTTGCTGGATATCGATGTGTCGTTGGGTGTGCGTCGCGGCGAGTCACTTCGCGATTCATCTGCCGCGGTGTATGTATTGACGCGGGACTCTATTGAGCGCTCTGGCGCGACAAGTATTCCCGAGCTATTGCGGCTTGTACCCGGCGTTGAGGTTACTCGGTTTGGCTCTGCCAAATGGGGCGTGGGTATCCGCGGTTTTAATGGCGGCATTTTTACTAACCGGCTATTAATTCTCGTTGATGGCCGCAGTTTGTTTTCTCCGGCGAAGGTCGGCATGTTCTGGGACACTCTCGATACTCTGATTGGTGATATTGAACGTATTGAAGTGGTGCGTGGGCCAGGTGCTTCCTTGTGGGGCGCTAATGCCTTTAATGGCGTCATCAATATAGTGACGCGGCATAGTGCTGACACCCAGGGGGGGACGCTCGAGGTCGGGGCAGGGAATGAAGAGGAGTGGTTTACTGGCTATCGTTATGGCGTAAAACTCGGCAATGATAAGTACCTGCGCGCCCACATTAAAGCCTTTCAGCGCGACGCCGCGAGTCGACCGAATGGCTTGGATAACCGTGATGATTGGCATTCAGCCCAGGCGGGGCTGCGCTATGATCAGGGAACTGCTGAATCGGGGGCTTTCAGCCTGCAACTCAATGCCTACGAAGGAACGGAGGGCGAGGAGCTGCTCCTTCCCGATGAAAACTCCGCGACCTTACAAAACCTGTTTTTCACGAAAGCTGAGTTCTCAGGGCTTAACGTAATGGCCCACTGGCAGCACCAGCAAAATGATCGCTCCCATTACAGCCTTAAGTTTTACGCGGACCACTCTGAGCGGACTGACTCGCTCTTCAAATTGACGGTTGACAGTTACGATGCCGATTTTCAGCAAAGCTACCGCGTTGATAGTCGGCAGCGGATAGTGTGGGGCTTGGGGTATCGCTATACCGAAGATAAACTGCCCGAGCAGTATATTCGTTATACGCGGGAGCAACGTCACTACGACGTGGCGAGTGGCTTTTTGCAATACGAGCTTTCACCTTTTGAACAATGGCGCTTTATTGCCGGTAGTAAATTGGAAGAGAACGATTTTAGTGGCAGTGAGTTTCAGCCCACAGCTCGTGCTATTTGGAGTTACAGTGAGCTGGGCTCAACTTGGCTTGCGGTTTCGCAGGCTAAGCGTACACCGAGTCGCACCGAGCATGATGTGCGCATCGATTTCGACTACGTTGCGCCGCAAGTGCAGCTGCAGATACAAGGCAGTGAGTCATTTCATTCTGAAACCCTGCGAGCGTATGAATTTGGTTGGCGGCATCAATTTCGCCGAGGTCTGAGTCTAGATCTGGCACTGTTTTTTAATGAATACGAGGGATTGCGGACCCTAGAGCCTGGCGCCCCTGAACCAAATTCAGCGCCGCCGCCCGCGTTTGTGGTGCCCGTTGTTGCAAGCAATGGTGCTGCGGCCCGATCTTGGGGAGGCGAATTGGTATTAAGTGCGGCGTTGACGCCACAGTGGCAAGCTGAGTTGCAATACAGCAATGTACAGATAGATATTGACGCAGAGCGCAGCGGGGACCCGAACGCGACGAAGGCGGAGGGTGAGAGTCCGCAGCATAGGCTTACGCTGCGCTCTAATTGGGATTTGGCTGGGGGCTGGGCCATTAATACGGCATTGCGTTACGTGGATGAAGTTGAGGGTCAGAACATTGATGAATATACCGAGCTGGATGTTCACCTTAACAAGCGTTTTGCTGAGAATATAACGCTATCACTGGTTGGTCAGAATTTACTTGATAGCACTCATGAAGAGTACGTCGACAAGGTGGTTGGCACACCGCGGGTTGAGGTTGAGCGCGGAGTGTACGTAAAATTCAAGCTGGATTTTTAAAAGGTAATGCAAGGCGCAGAGGGGAATAAAGCTAGGCGGTTAAAATCAGAGTTTGTTTTTTTATCTTGTAGCCAGTCACAAAAAAGCCCTGCCAGTTCGCACTGGCAGGGCTTTTTTTACTGGCTAAGAATTACTTAGCTGCAGCGGCTTTCTTTTCTTTCTCTTTGGCAATTACTGCTTCAGCTACGTTAGCTGGGCAAGCAGCGTAGTGAGAGAACTCCATTGAGAACTGACCGCGACCAGAGGTCATGGTCCGCAGGGTGCTGATGTAGCCAAACATTTCTGAAAGCGGTACATCGGCTTTAATGCGTACGCCAGAGACGTTAGCTTCTTGGCCAGAGATCATACCGCGACGACGGTTAAGGTCACCGATAACATCACCAACGTGATCTTCTGGGCTGTAAACGTCTACCTTCATCACTGGCTCAAGGAGCTGTGGGCCGGCTTTGGGCATAGACTGGCGGAATGCGCCTTTTGCCGCGATTTCAAACGCGATTGCCGAGGAGTCAACTGCGTGGAAACCACCGTCTACCAGTGTTACTTCAACGTCGAGTACGGGGAAGCCAGCCAGCGGACCAACAACCATCATCGAGCGGAAGCCTTTCTCGATTGCTGGGAAGAATTCCTTAGGAACGTTACCGCCCACAACTTTCGAGGTGAAGGTAAAGCCAGTGTTGGCTTCGCCAGGCTTAACGATGTAGTCGATCTTACCGTACTGACCAGAACCACCAGACTGCTTCTTGTGGGTGTAGCTGTCTTCGATTTCTTTAGTGATGGTTTCGCGGTAGGCAACCTGTGGCTGGCCTACAGTTAAGTCAACGCCGTAAGTACGCTTAAGGATGTCGACTTTGATGTCGAGGTGCAATTCGCCCATACCTTTAAGGATGGTTTCACCTGAGTCGACATCAGTCTCAACGCGGAAAGTAGGATCTTCTGCAACCATTTTACCGATCGCAATACCCATTTTCTCAGTTGAGCCTTTGTCTTTTGGCGTAACAGAGATCGAGATAACAGGCTCTGGGAATACCATGGCTTCAAGGGTACATGGGTGCTTGGGATCACACAGGGTGTGACCAGTTTGCACGTTCTTCATGCCCACGATCGCGATGATGTCACCGGCTTGTGCGCTGCTCAATTCGTTGCGCTCATCAGCTTGCATTTCAACCATGCGGCCAACGCGTTCTGATTTACCAGTAAAGGAGTTAAGGATGGTATCACCCTTGTTCAATTTACCAGAGTAGATACGTACGAAAGTCAGGGCGCCAAAGCGGTCATCCATGATTTTAAACGCAAGCGCGCGGAAGGGCTCGTCGGCAGAAACGATCGCGTAATTGCCGTTTGGATTGCCTTCTTCGTCAGTTAACGGCTGTGGGTTAACTTCAGTTGGGGTTGGCAAGTATTCAACAACCGCGTCAAGTAATAGCTGCATGCCTTTGTTTTTGAAAGCAGATCCACAGTACGTTGGGAAGAATGCCAGTTCCAGCGTGCCCTTACGGATACAGCGCTTAACGTCTTCGTCTGAAGGCATTTCGCCTTCCATGTAGGCCATTAACAGGTCGTCATCTACTTCGAGTGCAGATTCAATCAGTTGCTCGCGGTACATCTCAACGTCGTCAACCATATCGGCTGGCACATCAATTACGTCGTAGTTTTCTGGCTGTCCGGTTTCGTCCCATACATAGGCTTTACGGCTCAGCAGGTCAACAACGCCAGAGAACTGATCTTCACGACCAATAGGCAGGGTCATGATGAGTGGGGTGGCACCCAAAACTTTTTTAACTTGGTCGGTAACGCGGATAAAGTCAGCGCCGATACGGTCGAGTTTGTTAACGAAAATCAGGCGCGATACTTTAGAGTCGTTCGCGTAGCGCCAGTTGGTTTCAGACTGGGGCTCAACACCGCCAGAACCGCAGAATACACCGATACCGCCGTCGAGGACTTTCAGTGAGCGATAAACTTCTACAGTGAAGTCAACGTGCCCAGGTGTGTCGATAACGTTGAAGCGGTGGCCTTTCCAGAAGCAGCTTACCGCCGCCGACTGAATGGTAATGCCGCGCTCAGCTTCCTGTTCCATAAAGTCGGTAGTTGATTCACCTTCGTGAACCTCACCCAATTTATGAATTTTACCCGTCAGCTTAAGGATACGCTCGGTGGTGGTGGTTTTACCGGCATCGACGTGGGCGAAAATACCAATATTTCTGTAAAGGGATAAATCAGTCATGGCGCTCTCTGTAAGCTGGGTTGAAAATAGGGCGCTAATA
>NZ_JBFJWS010000234.1:0-5023 GCF_041623545.1 Zhongshania sp.
AAACTCGCGACTTTATCGCCATCTTTTACCGTCACCGGACGCTTTATACGGATGAATTTTTTCGGTGCATTTTGCTCCTCAATTCCGGCAGACTGAATGAGGAATACAAATGGACCGGCGCTGCCATCCATAATTGGCACTTCTGATGAGCTGACTTCAACATAGGCATTATCAATACCCAGGCCCGCCATAGCCGACAGTAAATGCTCTACCGTTGATACCCGCACATCGCCATTCATTAGCGTGGTCGACAAGGTGGTATCACCCACATTTTCCGCGCGAGCGTGGATTTCAACAACCGGATTTAAGTCGGTGCGTCGGAAAATTACACCGGTATCCGCTGGCGCTGGCTTCAGCGTCAGGTAGACCTTATCCCCTGTATGCAAACCAATGCCCGTAGCACGGATGGTATTGCGCAAGGTACGTTGCTTAATCATGTTCACACTCACTCTATGGGCCGGACGTCTACATTTACACAGGCGTACTTGTCTTGGTGTTAGCAGACAACTAACACCCCGCCCATGCTGTACCGGCTACTGCTAATTAATCGGCTTGGCGCCGCAGAAACGCTGGAATATCCAAATATTCCATGTCTTTGTCTGCCATTGGCGCCGGAGCCACTTCTCGCGCAACTGCCGCTTGCTGGTTATTGCGCATAACCGTTGGCCGATCGAGCTTGCGATAGTCATTGGAACGCGGCTCAACTGGCCGTGATTCAACAACTTTCAGCGGTATATCAGCACCAATACCATCAAGGCCGGTGGCAACCACTGTGACACGCAATTCGTCGACCATATCGGGGTCAATTACTGTTCCGACAACGACTGTTGCGTTCTCAGAAGCGAATTCCTCGATAGTATCCCCGACATCGTTAAACTCGCCTAGGGACAGATCCAGACCTGCGGTAATATTAACCAAAATCCCGCGCGCCCCTTGCAAATTGACATCTTCAAGGAGAGGGCTGCGAATCGCGGCCTCTGCAGCTTCGCGGGCGCGGTTTTCACCGGTAGCCACACCACTCCCCATCATCGCCATGCCCATCTCTGACATCACCGTACGCACGTCGGCGAAATCGACGTTAATCATGCCCGGACGAATAATAAGATCGGCAATACCCTGTACTGCACCCAACAATACATCGTTAGCCGCTTTAAAGGCATCGAGTAAACTGGTGTTTTTACCCAAGACAGGGAGCAACTTTTCGTTAGGAATGGTGATCAGTGAGTCAACGTGCTGACGCAGCTCCTTCATCCCTTCTAAAGCCACCGCCATGCGCTTTTTACCCTCGAAAGGGAAAGGCTTGGTGACGACCGCTACGGTCAGGATACCCAGCTCTTTAGCCACCTGCGCTACAACCGGTGCCGCACCAGTGCCTGTGCCGCCGCCCATACCAGCGGTAATGAACACCATATCGGCGCCCTGTAGTGCTTCGGCGATGCGATCCCGATCTTCCATCGCCGACTGGCGACCGATTTCGGGGTTAGCGCCTGCACCCAAACCCTTGGTAATGGTGGTACCCAGCTGCAATACCGTCTTGGAGGCGACATTGGTCAGCGCCTGCGCGTCAGTATTGGCGCAGATGAAATCAACACCATCCACATTACAGGCAATCATGTGCTTGACGGCATTACCGCCACCACCACCGACACCCACCACTTTAATTACTGCGTTCTGAGGAACGTTATCTACTAGTTCGAACATTGGTTTTCTCCCTTTTGCATGATTGACCGCACTGCCGGTACGGCCGCCTTACACTTTAAAAATTGTTTTGAACCCATTGTTTTAAGCTGGCCAAGAAGCCATTGCGCTTAACCCGCCCACGGCCGCCGTGCTCGGCTTGATGCTTGATGCCGTAATGCAGCAAGCCCACGCCAGTTGAATAAATTGGATTGCGGACGATGTCAGTTAAACCCCGCGCATCTTGCGGTACACCAATGCGCACTGGCATATGGAAAATCTCTTCCGCCAGCTCTACCACCCCTTCCATCTTCGACGTACCCCCGGTTAGCACGATGCCCGCCGCGCATAAATCCTCATAACCACTGCGCCGCAACTCAGCTTGAATTAAGGTGAACAGCTCGTCGTAGCGAGGTTCCACCACTTCGGCCAGCGCCTGACGCGACAGCTCCCGAGGGGCGCGCTCGCCAACGCTTGGCACTTTAATCATTTCGCCTTCACCAGCGAGCTGCGTCAGCGCACAGGCATATTTAATTTTGATCTCTTCGGCATACTGGGTCGGGGTGCGCAGCGCCATGGCGATGTCATTGGTGACCTGGTCGCCAGCAATCGGGATAACACCGGTATGGCGAATAGCGCCGTCGGTAAAGATCGCAATATCAGTTGTACCGCCACCGATATCCACCATGCACACGCCCAGCTCTTTCTCGTCTTCAGTTAACACCGCGTAGCTTGAGGCCAGCTGTTCAAGAATGACGTCTTCGACTTCTAGGCCGCAGCGACGAATGCATTTTTCGATGTTCTGCACGGCATTAACCGCGCAGGTAACTAAATGCACCTTGGCCTCTAGGCGAACCCCAGACATACCCAAGGGCTCTTTAATGCCTTCTTGCTCGTCGATCACAAACTCTTGAGGCAGGATGTGCAGCACTTTTTGATCTGCAGGTATGGCCACGGCTTGGGCAGCATCAATAACCCGATCTAAATCCAGCTGAAACACTTCACGGTCGCGAATTGCGACAATTCCGTGGGAGTTGAGACTGCGGATATGATTGCCCGCAATACCCACATACACGCTGTGGATTTCACAACCGGCCATCAATTCGGCTTCTTCTATCGCGCGTTGAATTGAGTGCACCGTCGATTCAATATTAACGACCACGCCTTTCTTCAGGCCACGCGACGGGTGCGAGCCAATGCCTATAATTTCCAGCTTGCCGTCTTCGTTGCTCGAACCAACGATAGCCACCACCTTCGAGGTGCCGATATCAAGGCCGACAATCATCCGGCTTGCATGTGAACTAGCCATTGCTTTGCTTCTCCCAAGTTTGCGAACCATTTTGCACTGGCAAGTCCATTGCCAGTGCAATTTCCTTAACCATTGTCTTTTGCAACTTTTGTCTCATCCCACGCCACCGCTAGGCCATTGATATAACGTGTATCCACACGCTTAACTCGCTCAAAATCCACCGCCAACTGGTGGCGATATACCCACATAAACCGCCGCAATTTCTCAAGTGGCTCCTGCCGGCCCAAAATCAATACCGCACCGCCATTCAAGGTCGCGGTCCATGCGCCGCGATCGTTCATTTCCAAGCGCTGTAAAATTAACTCTTCATCACCGAGCAACTGACTCATCAAGCGATATTGGCGCATTATTTCTATCGCACTGCCATCCGGTCCACTCAACAGCGGTAGACCGGCATCGTCGGCCACCCCCTTAGCAGGCAAAAATATTTTGCCTCGATGGTTCAGCAAGCCACCACTGCCCCACGCCGCAATCGGCGCTTCTTCAACAATGGTAATTTTCAATTCTCTAGGCCATACCCGCTCAACGATGGCGCGATACACCCAGGGCTCTTGCTCCAATTCGCTCTGGATGGCCTCTAAATCTAAGCCCACATAACCGACCGCTAAATGGCCGGTAACGCGATCGACCAAAACCTTGCGACTGACGTGTTGTAAATCGCCGGCAAACACCACGCGGTCAACAGGTATTGCATCTAATTGGCGCCCCAATTGCTCCACGCCATAGACAAAGGCAACAACCACCGCAATTAATATCAAACGGTTCAAAATACGTCCCCATTCACGCACGTCCCGCGGAGCCTTTTGGCCCGCCGACTTGCGTGTTTTCAGGCGATTTTGCTTGCCGCTCAATAGTTTCATTTCAAATCGAATCCGCCGTGATGCTGCCCGCCAATATTTCTAAAACCAGTTGATCAAAATCGAGGCCAGCCTGTTTGGCCGCCATCGGCACCAAACTGTGGTCCGTCATGCCCGGCACAGTATTCACCTCTAATAAGTAAAATCTGCCAGCGGTATCCCGCATTACATCAACTCGCCCCCAACCCGCACAACCCAAGCTCGTGAAGGCCGCAAGCGCTAATTCACTCAGTTCTTGTTCCTCTGCCGCGCTGAGCCCACAGGGGCATAAATAACGTGTTTCATCGGAGATATACTTGGCATTAAAGTCGTAGAAGGCCGCGTCGGTTTCCAATTTTATAGCGGGTAGCGCCTTGCCATTTAATATTGCAACGGTGTACTCACTACCGCTGATCCACTGCTCTGCAAACACGCGGCCATAGGCCTGAGCATTACTCCAGGCAGTGGCAAGCTCTTCTGCCGTCGCCGCACGAGCCATACCGATACTCGAACCCTCGCAGGCGGGCTTCACAATCACCGGCCCTAGATCATCGATTATGGCCTGCCAATTACTGCTTGCAGTTAACTCGGCAAAACGTGGCGTCGACAAACCCAAGCCTAACCACAGCAGTTTGCAGCGGAACTTATCCATAGCCAGCGCCGATGCCATTACACCGCTGCCGGTATAACTAATACCCATGCATTCCAGGGCGCCCTGTACCGTGCCGTCTTCGCCGCCGGGGCCATGCAGGGCAATAAATACTTGGCGATATTTGCCGCTGATTCTTTGCATCCAGTTGTGGTCTGCAACATCAATCGCATCCACCGCAATACCCACGCGCTCAAATGCGCCAACAACGGCAGCGCCACTCTTCAAGGAGATCTCGCGTTCAGACGAACGTCCCCCTAGCAACACAGCTAAGTTGCCGCCAATCGCCTGATTTACTTTTGTTACCGTTATTTCGCCCATTGCGGTGACCTACACCCAATCCTGATTTGCTAATTGCAGCGCTACCGCGCCGATATTCCCCGCACCCTGAGTGAGTAAAACGTCACCAGGGCGTAAACGGGGTTTTAAAATTTCAAATGCCGCGTCGGTATTTTCAACAAAGACCGGCTCTAAATTACCCTGCAATCGAATACTACGGCACAGGCTGCGGCTGTCGGCGCCCGGCACCGGCTCTTCGCCGGCCGAATACAC
>NZ_JBFJWS010000235.1:0-5017 GCF_041623545.1 Zhongshania sp.
GAGCACCACTGGTGGTAATGACGACAGTCCGAGCACGGCTAACCCCACTACTGGCAACAATGACGACGACCAGCCCGCCGGTAATCCGCAGTCCGGCACTAATAGTACCGGGGGCAGCGAAGATTCTGCCAACGACCCAGCCAGCAGTAATAGCGTTGATGACCGGCTCGACAATGCTCAGCCAGATTCCGCCAGCACCGTGGGCAGCAATAACCAAGACGAAAGCTGGCTGGGTGATTCTGAAAATGATAACGATCAGCCACGTGACGCGAACGACACTGGCACGCTTGTAACGAATACGGATGAACCTGAGAATTCAGATGACGGTGACACAAATTCCACGGAAACCGAGTCACCGCTTGATGATGCCGAGAATGTAGGCACTGACATGCCCTTTAGTAATGGAATGCCTAGCCCACAAGACCTCGCCGCGATTGAAGCCGCCCTAAATGCGACGGAAGCGGATCTCCTTGTCGCGTCGAATGACTCCCCAGAAATTAGGAGCCGTACGACTGCAGAGTTCGCGCCACCGAATATAACCACCAGTAATACGCTTAGTGGCCAAGAGTCTACCGGTCAAAATTCCCGTTACACCTTGGCACAATCTAGCGGCAATAATACGGTGGATACATTGGCGAAGGTGAGCGACTCCACCGACAACATCGACTTCGGCGATGAAGCGGCGGCAGCAAACCCCAAGGAATCATCGGGGCCTTGCAATGACCAAGCAGGCGCAACACTGAGTGACGGCGGAAATTGCTGCCCCAGCAATAAAGTTACTCAACTCGTAGGTGTGTATTTCGAAACCGGTAAGGCAGATTTAACGGAAGTGGCACGCAGAGAATTAGATAAAGCTGCCAACAACCTCGCACTTTGCGAAGGCCAAAGCTTTGAAATAGCGGGCCACACTGATGCCCGCGCGAGCGAGAGCTACAACCTAAGCCTGTCACAAGCTCGGGCCGAGGCGGTACGCAGTTACCTTATTCGTAAAGGGGTAAATCCATCACAGCTCACTGCCAAGGGTTACGGTGAAACTCAACCATTAAACCCCGACAAAAGCGATAAAGAAGCACTTAATGAAAATCGTCGAGTAGAACTTAGGCCCATAAATTATGACGCTGTGGGCAGCGATAAATCAGCTTAAGAAAGGCTGGCGTAGCTAAACCAGCGATAAAAAATTCAGGAGTATTTAAGGCATGGCAATTGATCTGCCCCCAGCGCTACCACCCCAGCTCGTGGCTAGCGCAAGCTATCAAGACACAGCAGTTTCCCGAGCCTCCTATATACAAGGCCAGATTGATACTACCGAAATCCGAGTCGTTGGTAATCGCTACCTCAGCACCGAAGCGGTGGAACGCATAATTAAGCAATCGCAATTACCCTCAGACGCGATTATTGGCTTAGCGAACGAATATTATAAAGCTGGCCACTTACTGGTTAAGTTACGGTATTTCAGAGTAGACAATCGGATTACTATTCTCGTGAATCAATACACCTTAAGTGACGTGCGCGGCAATCCCCAGGCAAAAAATCACTTTGAAGGGCTGATAGGTGATTCCGATTTAACTGCCGCAGAGTTTGACCGCGCGCGGGTACTGGCCGACCTGCAGGCTCGACGCGCCGGTATAGATTACAGTTATTCATACCAAGAACAGCCGGACACCAAACAAGTTGTATTGACGTTACAAGCCCACGCCTTGAAAGATAACGATGCGACGGATTATATCGCTGAATTAAATAATAGTGGCAGTCGCTATATCGGTCGTTACTTTGGCCTCGCTGGAATAAAGCATCGCAGTGCAATCGGCAGTGAATACGCCTTCTCTTATCAATCCGCATTTACCGAGTTGGGCGAATCCGCCGACGGCGACTCACTACACCAATTTAGCGCCAGCGCAGACCACCCATTTCGTTATGGCCTATACGGTATAGAACTAGCTTATTCAAACTACGAGCGACGGCCACCCAGTGAAGATGGCGCAAACAATAACTGCGCTCTACTTGGACTGCTATGCTTGGGCGCTAGTGCTAACACCCCGGAAAACACGCGTTTAGAGGCGGACATTATTCAGCTAGCTTTGCGCGGCCAGCAAATTGTCTA
The DNA here is from genome assembly GCF_041623545.1 of Zhongshania sp. Lineage (GTDB taxonomy): Bacteria > Pseudomonadota > Gammaproteobacteria > Pseudomonadales > Spongiibacteraceae > Spongiibacter. The sequence continues at coordinate 2,102 of NZ_JBFJWS010000235.1, forward strand.
CAGCTTTCCTAAGCAACGATTCACGGTGAGCGAACGAATTGAATATGTGAATTCAGTCATTGAGCAGTCAGAAGACGGCAGCAAGTTATTGGATGAGCGCTATAGTGCAGCGGCTATTGACTTAAAATATACTCGCGCCACTGCTCCGACAGGGTCTTCACTCAGTATCGGCTTAAACTCACGATTTGGATTGAGCGGCGGCGGGACCCTCGACAGCTATGACAGTTTTGATCAGCGCTATCAAGAACAAAACCCCAACGCCGGTGCCAGTCCAGACCTCGCCCCCGCCGCTCGCAGCGCTCATTTTGTCGCGCTGCAGCCCAGTATTAGCTACCAATTACCGCTACCCTATGACCTGGCCTTTAGCACACAGCTAAAATCTCAGTTCGCAAACAAACAACTTCCCGAACAAGAGCAATTTGTTCTGGGCGGAATAAGCTCGCTCAGCGCATATTTGCCCGGTGCACTTATCGGCGACGAAGGCTACTACGGGAAATTGGCACTTAGCCAAACTTGGACGTGGCGAGATATTAATTTACAACCCAGTGTCTTTATTGAGCACGGTGGAGCATGGTTTAACGACACCAGAAGTAGCGCGGGCAACGCCCAAACCATCTCTGATATTGGCGTCGCCCTTAACATCAATTTCAGCTCAGTATTGCAGTCCCAGCTCGTTACGGCATACGCATTAGCAGATGATGTGCAGGATCAGGAGAACCTAAAGCGCCTCGAAGCAGATATTTATTGGCGTATTCGCCTCGAGTTATAATCGAAGCGCGAAGGTATTACTCAGAAAAATCTGGTGTCAGGGTATACGCTTTCTCTTGAGGAGATTCGTAGCGCCAAGCTTCGGTATCTGTATTGTTATTACCATTGCGATAACTCGCGTCATCGCGGGTATTGTGACGCGGCGAGGCATCTGTCACCGGTAGGTTACGATCAAGACCACGACCACTTTGTACATTGAGCTGTTTGTCGCGTTTAATCGCAGCGACAACCGTACCAGTAACTAGATCAAAGATTTCGGTGCGATCATCCCGATCAAATAAATCACCTTTTTCCGTAGAGCCGATAGTCGCGACGGTACGGCCAGTGATAAAGTCTTGGAAGGATATCCCCAGCATGATGCGCTCGCTGCTGCCGCTAACCGACAGCTGCACACCCAAGGTGCGCTTTTTCGCCTCATAAGGCAGGTTTTCTATCTCTTTGGAACCGACTACCGCGATATTGTAGGCGCCGATCATATTGCCAAATTCAAGATCCATGCCGTAAATGGCGCTATTGGTATCACGCTCAATGACGACATAATCGTAATTGGCAAAACTAAATCCATTTGAATACACCACTGTTTCATTACTTGCACAGGCAACTAACAATAACGCTGAAAATAGCAGTAGAAAAATGGATTTCATTGCGCTTCCTTTTACACCCGAATTATTCACAAGCAAGAGATTTAAAGCTCGATACCCAAAGGTTATCGTAACGCCACGCAATGCTGCGGTGCACATTACATTCCAAATTTCCAAGGGCTTTATCTTTCTTGAGGAAATCTGGCGGCGACAAGTTTACTACGATCCTCGCCTGTATCGTAGGGTCTCGCGAATATTGATGGAAATAACCCTCATAAATAGACGTTTATCTGGCCGAGCGCACGGTAAATGCCCATAGCTGTATTTGCCAAACAAAAAAGGCGCCTGAAGGCGCCTCTATTGTTTAGTTCATTTCAGGAGTAAGCTACAAACCGCCCTCGACATTATCCGGCGCAACAAAAACAAAACCCACGCCGTCGCCGGCATTGGTATCAACGGCATCCCGAAAACCAGAGCCGCCCGCCGCCGCCGTGCCATGACCATTGCGCACCCCAGCGTAGGAAAAGCTTTGATCTAAAGAGCCTATTGCCTCAGCAGTATCATCCATTTCAGCTAGCAAAGAGTCTCGTAAGGTGGTCATGCCAACGGTCACGCCAGCCACCATAATCGAGCTCATGAGTGTTAATTCCGCAGCCAAGGCGAAGCCGCCCTGCTTACGCTTTAATGAACCCTTAGATGAAAAACCTGTTATCGATTGTGTCATTAAAATACCTCTAACGAATTGTATTACCGTATTAGTGATGTAAACCCGAGCGCCGTATCCAGACGTCGACGGTGCCGTGCTTAATACCAAAGAGCAAAAGGCACTAATAATGAATAGAGGTGGAATATCCGTATTACACAGACTAATAGAAATGAGCCATAATCACCAGTTTTCCGCGCCGGCTCAAGCCACACTTACACACTAACGAAAATGCTTAGCTAGCACGATACGTATCATTACGCACCCTGAATTAAGACGCTTTTTAGGATTTTCAAAATGCGTATTAATTCAGGAATACCGCCGCTAGTATTCCCTAGCCTACGGTCTAGCCAGTAAGTACACCGCCAACGCTTCACGGTCTGCAGCGTTAAGGGGAAACACTGGCATCGGCGGGGTCGGCGCAGTAAAGAAACTGGCCAATTCGGCGACCGTATAGCGCTCGGCCAAACCCACTAAAGGAACAGCCGAAGCGCTACTACCGCTCAAGTCTAAAGCATGACAACTGCTACACGCGTTGTTTTGATAAGCGCTCTTACCCAGTTCTGCCAAGCTTCGGCGCTGTTCTGGAGTATACGACGCCAAGCCACTCTCTTCCGCCCCACCTTGTCGCTGCGGCATAGTTAGCGACGATACGGCTGCCCCGCCAGCGTCTCGCGCGGTGATCCGGTAGATAGAGCCAGAATAATCATCCGAAATAAAGATAGTCCCGTCGCTCGCCTCCGCAATGTCGACGGGCCGGCCAAGCAATTTCTCGCCGCCTAAAAAGCCACTTAAAAAGTCGCGCTCAACAATACTGCCATCAGACTGCCAATGCAGCGATACCACCTTATAGCCATCTGCCAC
>NZ_JBFJWS010000236.1:0-5009 GCF_041623545.1 Zhongshania sp.
AAGTTCCTGCAGGTAGCGATGGGTGTAGTGGATGGTGTCATCTACCGCAATACCCATCGCGATGGCGGCAATTGTCATGGTCATGAAATCGAGTGGAATACCCGCCCAGCCCATAACGCCTAACACTGCAAATGCCGAGATAATATTGGGGACAATGGCGATCAAGGCGATGCGAATCGACCTAAATATTACGCAAAAGGCAATACCAAGAGCGAGAAACACCGCGCCTAAACTAAGAATCTGGGAGGTGAACAGCTGATCTAACATTGCTTGATATAGTACAAACAGGCCGCTGAGCTTGTAATCTTCTGGCGCGACGCCCTGAGCCTGAATCTGCTTGTGGATGTCGGCAAGTAACACACCGCGATCAAGGTTCTCGGTACTGTCTTTAATTCGGGCGCTAATACGCAGCTGCGCCGGCGGCTCAATAAAATAGCTACTGAGCAGGTCTTCGCGCACGTTTTTATCAAGTGTCCAATAAATGGCGGTGAGTTCGTATTCTGTTAGTGGTTTATTGTTGTTTAGTTGCTTTGCCAGTTGGGTGAAATTCACCACCGACAGCGTAGTACCCATGGCCTCAAACTCGGCCAGTGATTTTTGAATACTGTGGGCAATCTGAACGTCCCCTGCCCTTAACAATAGATTTTTGTCTGGATTCGCTGTTTTTGGCGGCGTATAGACAATGTCTAGCTGAGTTGAACCGCCAAATTCTTTGTCGATAAAGCTCAGTTCTTTGTGAACATCGGTATCGCTAGCAAAATAATTGATAAAGCTGTTTTCGACATTTAAGCGCAATGAGCCAAAAACACTGACGGCAAAAAAGGCAATGCTAAGCAACATAATCAGGGTGCTGCGCTTGGTGCAAAACCCTTGCGCGGTTTGCATAACACCGCTAAATATACTGCTCGATTCTGTAACGTGCTCCCGAGGGAATAGCAGCAATAATGCGGGAAACAGCAGCAGCGTACAGACGATAGTCACCACCATGGCAATGATCATCATTAAGCCAAAGGTACTCACCGGCTCGATATTGCTGAGTAGCAAGGATGCAAAGCCCAAGGAGGTGGTAAATCCAGCAAAAAAACATGGCGCAATTTTTTCTTTGAGTGTTTGCAAAACAAGCTCTTTTTGGGAGGCCTCTGCTGCCTTTTCTGCTTCCTCGCGATATTGAACAATTAAGTGAATAACAATGGCGAGGCTTAATATTAACTGTAAAGAAATGAAATTAGATGAAATCACCGTGGCTTTTAAACCTAAAAGCCCAAAGGCACCAACCGTAATAAATAGATTACTCGCGCAGCACGCCACCGTAATCAAAATCCAGCTGAAGCGGCGAAATATGGCATAAATTAAGATGCAAATCGCAAGGCCAATCGCGCCGCCAAACACTTTTAGGTCGTTCTGAATAATATTAATGAGCTGGTAGCCCAGAACATGCACGCCGCCGAGGTAAAGGTCGGCATCATTCCGGTATTGTTTGATGATCTCACGGAGTTGCTCTACTTCTTTGTTGCGGCTGTCACGCAATGCATTTTCCAAGGGGGCAGCCTGTTGCTTTAGGCTATTTAGCTTGGCTTTATCTGCTTTGCTTAAAGGGCCTTCAAGTCGCTTTTCCTGAAGGGCAAGAATATTAGCATTAAGCTTTTGTAGCGCTAAATCTGGCTTAAAAAGAACTTGAATGCCGCTGGCGGTTTGTTCGTGATTCACCAACAGGCCGTCATAAATGGGGTGGTCTTTAAACAATGCCTTGAGTTCACGCTCGCTAAGATTAAGCTTATTTTGAGTGAATTCGCTTGGGTCTAAATTGGCATTGAGGGCTTCTCCTGCCTTGCTTAGTAAGGGTACGTTCATTACCGAGCGCACCGTTTTTACGCGCTCTAGCGCTGAGACTTCGCGACTAATACGGCTGATATTGTCTAAACTTTGTGCAGAAAAAACGCCTCCGGCTTTGGGCTTATAAGCAATGATCAGAAACTCTTCTGGCGAAAATTGCTGATTGATTTTTTGACTGTGAATATAGTCGCGATTGTCTTCAGAAATTAGCGTGTCGGCAGAGGCATTAATTTCAAAACTCTGGCTATGCCAAGCAAAAAAGCCGACGAGTAAGGTAAACGCCAACAAAATCAGCTTATAACGGGCAAACAACGACGCAAGCATTGACGGTTTCCTTGTTTATTTATTGTCGGGCTTATTGTTGTCAGCAGACGGTTGATATTGCTGGTCACGCAAGATCCCTTGTAAATACATGTTTCTGAAAAACAAATAGGGGTCGTTACTTTTGGCGCGCAGCGTCTCGTAACTTTCGGCTTGGGACGCAAATTCCTGTAACTTATCGCCCGCCATAATATAACTGGAGTCAGGCTGTTCAGTGATATAGGGGATGGGGTTGAGGAAATAATCTGCCACTATTCCGGTGCCGCTTCGCAGGTCTGCGGGGCCGACAAAAGGCAAAACGATATAAACACCGTAGCCACTGCCGTATTCAGCTAGTGTGTCTGAAAAGCCCGTTTCATCTTTATCCAAGGAAAACCACGCTTTAGCAGGGTCGAATATACCTGCAACGCCAATAGTGGTGTTTATGACGAAACGTGCGGTGGTGGTGCCCGCTTTACTCGGTTGCCACTGCAATAAATGGTTAAAAATATGAATTGGGGCTTTGATATTGGCGAATATGTTACTAATACCCGTTTCAACGGGGTCCGGGGTAATGTAGCGATAGCCTTTGGCAATGGGAATCAAAGCGTAGCGATAACTCACGTCATTGAACGCAAATATCGCGCGATTAAAGCCCATTAAAGGGTCGTTATAGTCGCTTTCGTCGTAACTTACTACGGTGATTTCATCGTCGCTTAAGTGCTTACTTGGCACAGTATCAGCGGCATAAAGCCACTGACTGAACCCCATTGCGCTCACGACAAGTAGCGCTAATAGCATTCGTGGCAAGCGGCCCCGACACGCCTTCAGCGGCGCATTCAAGGCCCGAGCTAAGGGAGTATCATCGACAAGTCGCATCCATTCACCACTGCTTTATTTTAGTTATGCCAACACACGGTGTATTGGCGCTAAAATTTAGAAGACAGCGTGGCTAAATTGTTCCCAATGCATATCGGTAGTTATTGGCAGCTTCTTTCAATATCAAGACTATTTATGCCCCCACCGTGCCGGTGTACCGCGGACGTCGACGTGGACAAAGGGGCCATGAGCTGAATTCTTGTCGTAAAGCCCTACCCCGCCCATTAACTCAGAATGCTTATTGTGGCTCGCTAATTTGTCAGCAATTGCGTAAAGATACTCAGCGTCTTTGATATTGGCGGCGCCATCGCGGTTAATGTCATCCATATAGTCGTTTACCGGATTCACATCGATAAAAATATCCGCCGCGCCACCGTAGATATGCCGGCTATTGGTAACATTGCCAATGGCTTTATTGTAGTAGGGCGTGCGGTAGCCACTCATTACGACAAAGCTATCGGCCCTCACACCCTTGTCGTTGACGGCATTTAAAAGCATCTCTAATTTTTCAAGCAAAGCTGGGTTCAAAAGCAAATACTTGGGGTAGCCGCCCTGTTGCTTACATAAAAATTGACCTAGTTTGAAATGCGGTGATACCAAGACTTTTTCTAACTCCGGTGTCACCTCAATAAAGCCCTTGGGCGGCTGATAGCTTTCCAGGCCTTTGAGAGCTTTAGGGTAACTGCCAATTTGGTAGCCGTTTAATTTCCCCTTAACGACCTGATTAGCTGGCCGCAATACAAATACTTGAAGATCAACTTGAGCCTTGTCTTTATTACGTACTATGCGGATGGGGTAATAGCCTGGTTTAACAGGCGCAGTCCAGCTGACGTGACCGCCCGCACTGAGCTTTAAGTTTTGCATGCCCGAACTGACCGAGAACTCCCCTGCCTTATCTTGCTTAATCTTTATATTGACAGTTTTGCCCGGCAAGACTGTACGCATATTGGTCCTTGAGCGCAGAGGCCTTTTATCGACCTCGACAATAAAAGGCGCCAGTGCTGGATCAAATTTTGTCTTCTCCTGCGCGCTGAGCAGCGGAGTGTATAGGCTTAATAAGGTCATTAAGCTCAGGATAGCGGTACGGAGTTTCAAGCTTACTAGGGTTCTGAACATTTAGTGCTCAACACGAATCAAGGGTTTGTTTAATGCTTGCCACAATGGCTGATCACGCTCGTAAATATCATTGCGAAAATTCAAAACGCCCTGCCGATCAACCCATGCGGTCCAATATTCAATATGAATAGGCAGTGGTGTTTTTAAACTTACGGTTTCAGTCACGCCCTTGGCGATAGAGGCTGCAATTCTATCGCTATCCCAGCCTTGGTCGCGCAAAAGAAATTCGGCCAGTTCCAAGGGGTCTGAAACGCGTATACAACCCGAACTAAACGCCCGCTCGGCTTTTTTAAACAGCTCCCGCGACGGCGTATCGTGCAGATACACATCATGGGGATTGGGAAACATAAACTTCACCTGCCCCAGCGCATTTTGTGGGCCCGGACCCTGAACAAGCCTAAAGGGGAAATTACGCTTGGTAATTTCATTCCAATGAATTGTATAAGGGTCAATCGCCACGGGTGAGTCCCCGCGAAACACACGAATTCCAAGGCGGTTTAAATAGCCCGGATCCTTTTGAATATCAGGAAGCTTGTCTTGAACCGCCAGTTTATACGGTACAGTCCATGTGGGGTTTAACACCAAATAGCGTATTTTATTGCTAAAAACCGGTGTCTTGCGGTAATTGCGGCCGACAACCACGGGTTTAACAAACACAGTTTCGTTGTGATCGATGATTTTAAGCTCAAATGCCGCAATATTAACAAGCAAGTGCTTGTCACCCAGATCTGCCGCCAGCCAACGCCAGCGTTCCATATTGACAACAATCTGTTGGGCGCGTTCCTTGGGCGATATGTTTAATGCTTTGATCGTTTCGCGGCCGATGATACCGTCAGGTTCTAAGCCGTGACGGCGCTGAAACACCTTAACACCCTCTGCCA
>NZ_JBFJWS010000237.1:0-5006 GCF_041623545.1 Zhongshania sp.
TAAATCGCTCACGCAGAATAAGCCGCCGGGCTTTAATAAGCGTGCGGCGTCTTTAAAGATATCGGCGGGGGATGGCACATGGTGTAAGACCATATTGCACACCACGCAGTCTGCGTTATTGGGCTGCAATTGTTCGCTGCGGCTGTCGCCGAGAATCAGCGCGACATTGTCTAGTTGGTGTTGATGGGCGAATTCACTGGCGCGATTGAGCATGGCCTGGGCATTGTCGACCGCCACTACCTTGCGGTAATGCGGAGACAGTTCGGCTAAGAAGGCACCTTCGCCGGGGCCAATTTCAATGGCGAGCTCGCCGCCTTGGGGCTGGCTATTACGCAATAATTCCATACAGCTTTGGCCGTAGACATTAAAGGCGACCATTTGCTCTTGCTGCTCGCCGAATTCGCTGGCGTGCTCGGCGAAAAAGGCCTGACAGCGTTCGGCGCGTTCGGCGTAGACCTGCTGCAAGCGCTGCTGCTGTTCGAAATCCAGTTGAATAAGATCGGCGCTGCTTTGTAGGGCGTCGTGCAGCGGCGCTAAATCTGGGAGCGCGGCGGCGTAACTGCGACGATAAAACAGGCTATTTCCTTCGCGCCGTTTGGTGATTAAACCTGCTGCCGTCAGTGTTTTAAGGTGGTGACTCATCCCTGATTGCCGGCAATCAAGAATGTGGCAAAGCTCCTGCACTGAGTACGCATCGCGGCTTAAGACCCGCAAAACCTGTAGGCGCAGCATATCGCTGCCGGCCTTGCAGAGTTGCAATAGCTGGTCGTTGCTCGCGGATATCGCGGTATTGGCTGGGCTCGCAGAATTCATGCGGCGCAGTGTAGCAGGGTTTTTAACTATATCAAAATATATTGATATAGATTTCGTCGGACGCCAGATCCCCGGCGTCCGACATGTTTACAAATACTTCAGCCAATCGTCGGTAAATTGATCAATCTGCCCGTAAACATGCTCAAAAGCTTCCATGCTTTTGCGATAGGGGTCGGGGACCGGTTGATTTTATGACCACTTGCCCAGTAAAAAGGTTTTGCCGCTAACCTGCGGGGCGAGCTCGGTAATGCCTTTAATGTGGCGTTGCTCCATCACCAAAATCAGATCTGCTTTTAGCAAAAGCTCGGCGGTGACCTGGCGGGCAGCGTGGGGGCTGGCATCAACGCCCTTTGCGCTGAGAATCTGCCCAGCGCTGGGGTCGATTGGTTTGTCGACCAAAGCGCCGAGCCCCGCTGAATGAATGACCACGTTAGGTTTGTGGCTGAGCTTGTGTTTGAGCAGGTATTCGGCGGTGGGGCTGCGGCAAATATTGCCAATACACACCATTAAAATATTGTTGAACATGGGGTTTTAGACCTGAATCGTTCCTTGAGGCCCTGATTTTCGCCGCCGACTGCGTGCAGCGCAAGTAAATTGGCCATTTTTACGGTTCTGCCATTTGCTGTCTGGCCGCCACTAGGGGAAAATACCGCCTCTTTATTGCCTGCTTAAGTTAGTGCGTAAGTCATACTTAAGTCACCACCCTGATCTAGGAGCCATCGATGCCCTCACGTAGTGATCTCGCCAATGCCATTCGCGTCTTAAGTATGGACGCAGTTCAAAAAGCCAAGTCCGGTCACCCCGGTGCGCCGATGGGTATGGCCGATATCGCCGAAGTCTTGTGGCGTGACTATTTGCAGCACAATCCCAATAACCCTGAGTGGGCTAACCGCGACCGTTTTATCTTGTCCAACGGCCATGGCTCGATGTTGATCTACTCGTTATTGCACCTCACCGGTTATGATCTGAGCATTGAAGATCTGCAGCAATTTCGTCAATTGCACAGTCGCACCCCCGGTCACCCCGAATATGGCTACACGCCCGGCGTTGAAACGACTACCGGTCCCTTGGGGCAGGGTTTAGCCAATGCTGTGGGTATGGCGGTGGCCGAAAAGATATTGGCCGCGCAGTTTAACCGCGACGGTCACAATATCGTTGATCACTACACCTACACCTTTATGGGTGACGGCTGCATGATGGAAGGCATCAGTCACGAAGTGTGCTCGCTGGCCGGCACCTTGGGGTTGGGCAAGTTGGTGGCGTTTTATGACGACAACGGTATTTCTATCGACGGCGAAGTAGAAGGCTGGTTTACCGACGATACCCCGGCGCGTTTTGAAGCCTATGGCTGGCATGTAATTGCCGATGTTGACGGCCACAATAGCGCCGAAATTGCCCGGGCTATTGAAGCCGCTCGCGCCGAGACTGACAAGCCAAGCCTGATCTGCTGTAAAACCGTCATTGGTAAAGGCTCACCAAACAAACAGGGCAAGGAAGAGTGTCACGGCGCGCCACTGGGTGATGCTGAGATTGCACTGACTCGCGATAGCCTTGGTTGGGCCCACGGCCCCTTCGAGATCCCTGAAGAGATTTACGAAGGCTGGAATGCCCAAGAAAAGGGTAAGGCGGCAGAAGCGGCTTGGAACGAGGCCTTTGCCAAATACGCAGCAGAGTTCCCCGATTTGGCAGCCGATCTTAGTCGGCGCGTTAAGGGTGATTTGCCCGCCGACTTTGCAGAAAAGGCCAATGCCTTTATTGCCCAGTGCCAGTCAGATGCTAAAGAAGTGGCTACCCGCAAAGCCTCACAGCTGTGCATTGAAGCCTACGGTGCAATGTTGCCTGAAATTCTGGGCGGCTCAGCCGATTTAGCCGGTTCTAACTTAACAATGTGGAGCGGCGCCAAGCCAATCGACGCCAAAGACGCCAGCGGCAACTACCTGCACTACGGCGTTCGCGAGTTCGGCATGTCGGCGATGATGAACGGTATTGCCCTGCACGGCGGCTTCATCAATTACGGCGCCACCTTCCTCGTGTTTATGGAATACGCCCGCAACGCGGTGCGTATGGCGGCCATTATGGGCCAGCGGGTGATTCATGTTTACACCCACGACTCCATCGGTTTGGGCGAAGACGGCCCAACTCACCAGCCAATCGAGCAAATCGCCAGCCTGCGCGGCACCCCCAATATGTCACTGTGGCGACCCTGCGATATGGTTGAATCAGCTGTTGCATGGAAGGCGGCGCTGGAGCGTGCCGATGGCCCAAGCGCGTTGATCTTTACCCGCCAAGCACTGCCGCATCAGCAGCGCGATGCTGCGCAGCTGGCGAATGTCGCCCGGGGCGCCTATGTATTGAGTGACTGCGACGGTGAACCTGAAGCCATTATCATTGCCACCGGTTCAGAAGTGAAGTTGGCCATGGCCGCCCAGACTGTATTGGCTGCCAAGGGCAAAAAGATTCGCGTCGTGTCTATGCCATCTACGGATGTGTTCGACAGCCAAGATGGCGATTACCGTGAGTCAGTTCTGCCTAGCAATGTTCCTGCACGGGTTGCCGTAGAAGCGGCGCACCGTGACTACTGGTACAAATACGTGGGTTTGGATGGTCGTATTATTGGTATGGATAGCTTTGGCGAGTCTGCACCTGCTGAAGCGCTGTTTGAATACTTTGGCATTACCACTGACGCGGTTGTTGACGCCGTTGAGGATTGCCTGAGCTAATGTTGCGACTGGCCATAAACGGATACGGCCGCATAGGGCGCTGCGTACTGCGCGCCCTCTATGAATCACCGCTGCGCGACAGTATGCAGATTGTGGCGATTAATGAGCCGGCGGACCTTGCGACCATTGCCCACCTTACCCGCTACGACAGTACCCACGGTCGTTTTATGGGTAAGGTGGAGTATCGTCACGGCAGCTTATTAGTGAATGACGACGTCATCGCAGTGAGTCATCACGAAGATTTGAATGCGCTGGACTGGACTCGCCACAATATCGATGTGGTTTTGGAGTGTTCGGGGGTGGTGAGTCGCTATACAGATTTGCAAGCCCATATTGAACAGGGGGCGCGGCATGTACTGCTGTCACAACCTGGCGAGCCGGGTACGCCAACGATTGTCTATGGCTTAAACCACGGTGAGTTAGATCCCGAGCTGCGCATTGTCTCCAATGCCTCGTGTACGACCAATGGAATTGTGCCAGTTATCGATGTGCTTAATAAAGCATTTGGCGTGCGTTCGGGTTGTATTACCACGATTCACTCGGCGATGAATGATCAGCCAGTCCTCGACGCTTATCACCACACCGATCTGCGCAAGACGCGTGCGGCTGGATTGTCGATGATTCCGGTCGATACGGGTTTGGCGGCGGGTATTGGTCGCATTATTCCCGAGTTGGACGGTTGTTTTGCGGCGCGAGCAGTGCGTATTCCAACCCACAATGTGTCTGCAATGGAAATGACCGTGAGCTTGGCGGCGTCGGTAAGTGCAGAGGATGTGAATGCGGCATTGCGCATGGCGGCAAATGGGCGTTTGTTCGGTATTCTCGGATACAGTGATGAACCCTTGGCCTCTTGCGATTTTAACCACGATCCGCGTTCGGCCATTGTCGATGCGGGGCAAACTCGGGTCGTGGGCGATTTAGTCAGTATCTTTAGTTGGTTTGACAATGAATGGGGCTACGCCAACCGAATGTTGGATGTCGTCGCTCATTGGTTGAATGAAACCGGCGGAAATAAATAGGCAGTAGAAAATTTAAGTATTGGTATTGAAAACGGGTTTTGAGTATTGGTAAGGCTCGCGAGGGCCGTGGGAAAACGAGCAGGGAACAAAAGATGAAAGTCATTAAAATGAGCGACGTGGATCTCGGCGGTAAACGAGTACTCATTCGCGAAGATCTTAATGTGCCGATCAAGGATGGTAAGGTAAGCTCTGATGCGCGGTTACGTGCGGCGTTGCCAACATTGAAATTGGCTCTAGCGGCGGGTGCGCAGGTCATTGTCATGTCCCATCTAGGTCGACCTACGGAAGGCGAGTTTGAAGAAAAGTATTCTTTAAAGCCGGTCGCCGATTATTTAGGTGAGGCGCTTGGGCAAGACGTTGCACTGCTCAGCGACTGGCAGAATGGTGTGGATTTGGCTGATGGTCAGCTAGCTCTGCTTGAAAACGTGCGCTTTAACAAGGGCGAGAAAAAAGA
>NZ_JBFJWS010000238.1:0-4982 GCF_041623545.1 Zhongshania sp.
GGTGTGGTCAAAGCCGACGTCGCTATTAAGGCCGGGCGCATTTGCGCTATCGGTAAAGCCGGTAATCCCGATATTCAGCCCAATGTCGATATTATTGTCGGCCCCGGCACCGAGGTGATTGCCGGTGAAGGTCAGATCTTAACCGCCGGTGCCATCGATTCGCACATCCACTTTATTTGCCCTCAGCAAATTGAAGAAGCCTTGATGAGCGGCGTGACCACCATGATTGGCGGCGGCACCGGCCCAGCAACTGGCACCAACGCCACCACCTGTACGCCGGGGGCGTGGCATATGGGTAAGATGCTACAAGCGGCTGAGAGCTTTCCCATGAATTTGGGGTTTTTGGGCAAGGGCAATGCCAGCTTGCCAGAGTCGCTGGAAGAACAGATTCAAGCCGGTGCCATGGGCTTAAAACTCCACGAAGATTGGGGCACCACGCCCGCTTCAATAGATTGCTGCCTGAGCGTGGCCGAAAAATACGATGTACAGGTGGCGATTCACACCGACACTTTAAATGAGTCGGGTTTTGTCGAAGACACTCTCGCTGCGTTTAAAGGCCGTACTATTCATACCTATCACACTGAAGGGGCTGGCGGCGGTCACGCGCCAGATATTATCAAAGCCTGTGGCGCGGCGAATGTACTGCCCTCGTCGACTAATCCTACCCGGCCCTATACTGTGAATACCGTGGACGAGCATTTGGATATGCTCATGGTCTGCCATCATCTCGACCCCAATATTCCCGAAGACGTGGCTTTCGCGGATTCGCGTATTCGCAAGGAAACCATTGCCGCTGAAGATATTCTTCACGACCTTGGCGCCTTCTCGATGATTGCCTCCGACTCCCAAGCCATGGGCCGGGTCGGTGAGGTAGTGTGCCGCACTTGGCAGACAGCTCACAAAATGAAAGTACAGCGCGGCCCGCTGCCCGAAGACAGCGCCGACAATGACAATTTTCGCGCCCGTCGCTATATTGCCAAATACACTATTAACCCCGCTATTGCCCACGGTATTAGCCATGAGGTTGGCTCTATTGAGGTAGATAAACTCGCTGATTTAGTGCTGTGGAAACCCGCGTTTTTCGGCATCAAGCCCGCCATGATTATCAAGGGTGGAGCCATTGCCGCCGCGCCGATGGGTGACCCCAATGCCTCGATTCCCACCCCGCAGCCGGTGCACTATCGGATGATGTTCGGCGCTTATGGTAAAGCCTGCGTACAGACCTCGGTGAGCTTTGTCAGCCAAGCGGCGATTGATGCGGATATTGGCACGGCACTCGGTTTAGATCGTCCACTGGTGGCGGTGAAAAACTGCCGTAATGTCACCAAGGCCGATATGGTGCTGAATAATTACCAGCCAGAAATGGAGGTCGATCCCGATACCTACGAGGTGCGGGCCGATGGCCAATTGCTTATTTGCGAACCGGCGACTGAGCTGCCCTTGGCGCAGCGCTATTGTCTGTTTTGATGGGCTGGTTTTATTAACTGCGAATGAATAATTTTAATTTGGAAGCCAGTGATGCTTGAGTGTTTTGAAGTGGCCGGTGCCGGGCCAGGTTTGGCGCCAGAAATGAGTATTGTGCTGAACTACCAAGATCGGCAGCGCAGTCGTTTTCGTGGCAAAACCCGCTGCGGTGCGGAATTGTCTTGGTATCTTGAGCGCGGGCAGGTGCTCGCCGATGGTGATGTGCTCATTGCAAAAAATGGCGAGCAGATATCGGTAGTTGCCGCCAAAGAAAGCCTGTCATTGGTACGTACCGAAGACGCGCTGTTGTTTGCTCGGGCTGCGTATCATTTAGGTAATCGTCACGTACCCCTGCAGATTGACGCCGGTGAGCTACGCTATCAGCACGATCATGTGCTCGACGATATGCTGCGGGGTTTGGGTTTAGCGGTACAGGTCGGTGAAAAACCCTTCCACCCCGAAAACGGCGCCTATCACAATAGTGGCGCGGGCAGTATACACAGCCATCACCACCATCATGACTAGCCCATTGCTTCACCTCATGCATCTCGTTAGTCCAGCTCTGCCGGTGGGGGCTTACGCCTATTCCCAAGGTCTGGAGTACGCGGTAGAGCGCGGCTGGGTGGCGGATTTGGATGCGGCCAAAGATTGGATTGGTGAGGTGTTATGCCACAGCTTAGGCGGCTTGGATTTACCGGTATTGCAGCGCTTACATTCGGCTTGGCAGTCTGAAGATTTGGACGAAGTTGGGTACTGGAATGACTATTTGCAGGCGGCCCGGGAATCTAAAGAGTTGCTGTTAGAAGACGTGCAAATGGGAGAAGCCCTGCTGCGCTTACTGGTCTCGCTGGACGTGCCGAATGCCGTCGCGTGGCCCAAGGGTGTGGCGGTGAGTTTTGCCACGGCATTCGCCTTGGCTGCTCAGCATTGGCGAGTCGACAACGACGACGCGCTCAGCGGCTTTGCTTGGAGTTGGTTAGAAAATCAGGTCGCCGCGGCAATCAAATTAGTGCCGCTGGGGCAAACCGATGGTCAGCGTTTGCTCATGGCCCTAATGCCCGTGTTGGAGACCAGCGTCGAGGCCTCAAAAGCTCGGCATAACGACGAGCTTGGGGTCGGTCTGCCTGGTTTAGCGATGGCGTCTGCCCAACATGAAACCCAGTATTCGCGTTTGTTTCGGTCTTAATATTTTTATTAATAAATTAATAGTGGAGTATCGAGTATGAAAAAGCCTGCATTGCGGCTTGGTATTGGCGGCCCAGTAGGTTCTGGTAAAACCGCCTTGGTGAAAACCCTGTGCGCCGAGTTGCGCGAGCGTTTTGATATTGCTGTTATCACCAATGATATATACACCCGGGAAGATGCCGAGTTTTTATTGCGCCACGAGGTCCTCGACCAGTCGCGCATTCTCGGTGTTGAAACCGGCGGCTGCCCCCATACCGCAATCCGCGAAGACGCCTCGATGAATTTGTCCGCAGTGGCTGAACTCAGTGGCCGCTTTCCCGATTTAGATTTAATTATGATTGAAAGCGGTGGTGACAATCTGGCGGCGACGTTCAGTCCAGAGTTGTCGGATTTAACCATCTATGTGATCGATGTTTCTGCCGGCGATAAAATTCCTCGCAAAGGTGGGCCGGGAATTACCCGCTCAGATTTATTGATTATTAATAAAACCGACTTAGCACCTCTAGTGGGTGCCGATCTCAATGTGATGGATCGCGATGCCAAGCGCATGCGTGGCGACAAACCGTTTATTTTTAGCAACTTGAAAGACGGCAGTGGTGTTAAGGACATTGTCGATTTTATTGTTGAGCAGGGCATGCTCGGCGCTTAATTGAAATTGGGGAGCTAGTATGTCGCCTTTGATTACAGTGTTGTTCATTGGCTTTGCGGCGGGGGTGGTGCATGCCTTTGATGGCGACCATCTCGCCGCTGTCAGTGGTATGAGCGGGCGTGACAATGGCCGGCACAGTTTGCGCTTCGCTATGCACTGGGGGCTGGGTCACGGTCTGGCAGTGATTGTTGTGGCGAGCTGTGTACTATTGGCTGGCGCGTCAATCCCCTTTCAGTTTAGCGCTGTTGCCGAGGCTTTTGTGGCTTGGATGCTCATTGGGATCGGGGGTTTGAGTTTTTACCATTTGTGGCGCCAGCATCAACATGATGATTCAAAACAGGGCGTTAAAGTGTCCGCACTATGGATTGGCTTGATCCATGGCAGTGCAGGTTCAGCACCACTGTTGGCAATCCTTCCTGCGGCGGGGTTCGCCAGTCCCTCCTTGGGAATGGCGCATGTAGTACTTTTCAACCTAGGGCTAATTGCCGCAATGGCCGGCGTTGGCTTCGCTTTACGCGGTGGTTTTGCTCGATTGGGTCGCCGTCATCGCAACTTCCAGCCGGGGCTGCAATCACTGTCCGCGGTGTTTGCTATCGGCTTCGGATTTTTTCTATTACTCAGCCGTTGAATATTTACCTTGTTTGACTTTGGTGCGCCTGCACATAAATTGTGCGGCCCATTGCACGAGGATAAGGCCAACAAGCTCCGTTCATGGCTAATAAATTCTGCGTTATTTCCGCTAGGGCCCGCAAATAAGCGCTTTAGGCTGATTGGCACCAATTCTGCTAATACCCCTGGGTAGATTTACCAGGGTTCATTAATCCCAGTGCGTTTGCGATTAATGGAATAAAAATAGAGTTGGGAGCGAAGTATGAAAACAAAATCATCCATCAAGGCATTCGCCAAACACAGCAGTATTGTGTTGGCGGCCGCGACCTTGTCGCTAAGTGCCTCAATTGCTCAGGCGGCAGACACGATCAAAGTCGGCGTTTTGCATTCTTTGTCGGGCACCATGGCGATCAGTGAAACCACGCTAAAAGACACCGTGTTGATGCTCATTGACGAGCAGAATAAAAAAGGCGGCCTGCTGGGCAAAAAATTAGAAGCAGTTGTTGTAGACCCTGCGTCTAACTGGCCATTGTTTGCAGAAAAAACCAAAGAGTTGTTAGACAAAGACAAAGTCGATGTCATTTTTGGTTGCTGGACATCAGTATCGCGCAAATCCGTATTGCCGGTTATTGAAGAATTAAATGGCCTGTTGTTCTACCCCGTTCAGTACGAAGGCGAAGAATCGTCGAAAAATGTTTTCTACACTGGCGCTGCGCCCAACCAGCAGGCGATACCTGCAGTTGATTATTTAATGAGTTCAGCGGGTGGTTCAGTAAAACGCTGGGTATTGGCAGGTACCGACTACGTTTACCCACGTACCACCAATAAAATTCTTGAAGCCTACCTAAAAAGCAAAGGCGTGGCTGAAAAAGATATCATGATCAACTACACGCCCTTTGGTCACTCTGACTGGCAGACCATCGTTTCTGATATAAAGAAATTCGGTTCGCAGGGTAAAAAGACTGCTGTGGTTTCAACCATCAACGGTGATGCCAATGTCCCGTTCTACAAAGAACTGGCTAACCAGGGCCTCTCTGCAGAAGATATTCCAGTAGTGGCGTTCTCTGTTGGTGAA
>NZ_JBFJWS010000239.1:0-4956 GCF_041623545.1 Zhongshania sp.
CAAAGGTGGAATCCACTTCATCGCCATCAATGATACCTAGGGCGAAGTGCAGAGTAATTTCAGTGCCGGGGCCAATTTGTATATCAGTCATTCAATAGAATCCACACATCCCTTAGGATGATTTTTCAGTTTCGGGATTTACAAACATATCGATCAGCAGTAACACCGCGCCCACACTGATCCCCGCATCGGCGACATTAAAAGTGGGAAAATAGTGGTGGCCCCAATGTACCGAGATGAAATCAATTACATGGCCATACCACAGCCGATCCCACAAATTACCCAGCGCACCGCCGAGTACCAAGGCAAGCGCTAAGGACAATAACCACTGGTCACGGCGCAAACGGCACAACCAGAACGCAATATAAGCGCTTACCGCCAATGCGATAACGCTAAAGAACCAGCGCTGCCAGCCCCCTGCATCACTCAAAAAACTAAATGCCGCGCCGCGGTTATAGTGCAGCGTAATATCTAATACCGGCAGCACGGTGTGGGGCTGAGCATAGCCAAGCATACTGTCAGCAAAGTATTTACTAATCTGATCCACAACAATAACCGCCACGGCAACAAGCAGCCAAAAAACTCGGCTGCGGCGCTGCGCGGCTTGTTCAAAACTCACGCCAGACTCAAGCATAGAACCGCACTTCACCGTCGCCATCGACATTGTCGATGCAGCGGAAACACAATTCTGGATGAACCAAAGATTGGCCTACTTCTTCGCGGTGGTGCCAGCAGCGACTACACTTCTCGCCTTCACTCGCAGCAACTCGTACCTGCAGCCCCTCGACATCGGTCGCGACCGCCTCGTTAGCGGTCGACAGTGGCGCTAAACGTGCCGCGGAGCTAATCAATACGAAACGCAGCTCGTCGCCCAGTTTCACTAAATTCGCCATCAAAGCTTCGTCGCAGAACAGGGTGACTTCCGTGGCCAAGCTACCACCGACCAAACCTTCTTTTTTGGCGCCTTCCAGTACTTTGTTTACCGCTGACTTAACCGACTGCACTGAGTCCCAAAAGTCACCATCCATTTCAGCGTCGGCGTCCATACGGCTCAAGCCCTGATACCACTCCGCCGCAAATACGGTGCCGCTGTGCTGGCCCGGTAGGTGTTCCCACAATTCGTCGGCGGTAAAGCTAAGAATCGGTGCTATCCAGCGGGTCAATGCCTCAGCGATATGGTACATCGCGGTTTGCGCCGAGCGCCGCGGCAGGCTATTCGCCTTGGTGGTGTACTGACGATCTTTAATGATATCCAGATAAAAGCCGCCCAATTCCAGCACACAGAAGTTATGCAATTTTTGATAGATCAAATGGAATTGATACGCCTCGTATGCAGCGACGATCTCATCTTGCAACTCGGCGGCACGGTGCATGATCCAGCGATCCATGGCCAGCATATCGCCAAGTTCAACGGCATGCTCCTCGGGTTCGAAGCCCGCCATATTGGCCAGCAAGAAGCGCGCAGTATTGCGAATACGGCGGTAAGAATCCGCAGTACGTTTAAAGATCTCGTCAGAAACGGTCATCTCATTGCGGTAATCCGTCGCGGCTACCCAAAGCCGCAAGATATCCGCACCCAAGGTGTTCATGACTTTCTGCGGGGCGACCACATTACCCACCGACTTCGACATTTTGCGCCCCTGGGCGTCTACCGCAAAGCCGTGGGTTAGCACGCTTTTATAGGGTGCGCAGCCATTGGTCGCCACCGAGGTCAGCATGGACGACTGGAACCAGCCGCGATGCTGATCAGAACCTTCTAGATAAAGATCTGCGGGAAACTGTAAATTGTCGCGCTGCGCTAACACGGCATAGTGAGTAACACCGGAGTCGAACCACACATCAAGGGTGTCGCTGACCTTAACGTAGTCACTGGCCTCATCGCCCAATAGCTCGCTAACTTCAAGATCAAACCAAGCTTGAATACCTGCTTCCTCTACTCGCTTAGCGATTTCTTCGATCAACGCAGGCGTCTTCGGGTGCAATTCCGCCGTGTCTTTGTGCACGAGCAGGGCAATAGGCGCACCCCAAGTACGTTGACGCGACACGCACCAATCTGGGCGCTCCTGCATCATTGACTCAATACGAGCGCGACCCCAGCCAGGCATCCAATTAACGGCATCGACTTCCTTCATGGCCGTATCCAGCAAGCCGTTTTGCGTCATGCTGACAAACCACTGAGGTGTGGCGCGGAAAATAATCGGGCTCTTATGGCGCCAGCAATGGGGATAGCTGTGCTCTAGGGGCTTGTGCAACAGCAGGCGCCCACGCTCGGACAAAGCCTCAATCACATTATCATTGGCTTTAAATACATGTTGGCCGGCAAACAGCTCAGTGTCGGGCAAGAAAGTGCCATTGGCGGCAACGGGGTTATAAACCTCTATGCCATAGGCTTTACCAACCACAAAGTCGTCTTGGCCGTGAGCGGGCGCGGTATGGACCGCGCCGGTACCGGCGTCAGTAGTGACATGGTCGCCGAGAATAACGGGGACTTGGCGACTGTACAGTGGGTGCTGCAGCAGCAGGTTTTCTAGTGCGGCGCCCTTACAGCGGCCAACGACCGCAAAATTTTCTACGCCATAACGGGCCATAGCCGACTCGTGCAGCGCTTCGGCGAGCAATACCACGATGGCCTCACCACTGCTGCGGGTATACGACACCCACACATAATCCAGCTCGGGATGCAGGCTCACCGCCATATTGGCAGGAATCGTCCACGGTGTGGTGGTCCAAATGACGAGGTTTAACTCGCCAGCGGTATCGGCTGGCAAGCCGCCGGCCGCTAACATGGCGGCGCGATCTACCGCCGCGAAGGCAACATCGATAGCCGGCGAGGTTTTGTCTTTGTATTCCACTTCGGCTTCAGCCAATGCTGAACCGCAATCCATACACCAGTGCACCGGCTTAAAGCCCTTGTGCAAGTGGCCGTTGTCGACGATTTTACCAAGGGCGCGAATGATATTGGCCTCAAAGCCAAAGTCCATGGTGAGGTAGGGCTTATCCCAGTCGCCAAACACCCCTAAGCGCTTAAAATCTTCGCGCTGACCGTTTACCTGCTTATAGGCGTATTCTCGGCACTTTTCTCTGAATGTGGCGGCATCCACTTTGTGGCCAGCCTTGCCGACTTTTTTCTCAACATTGAGTTCAATCGGCAGGCCGTGACAATCCCAACCAGGTACATAAGGCGCGTCAAAACCGCTAAGGGTTTTCGACTTTACAATAATATCTTTGAGAATTTTATTTACCGCATGACCAATATGAATATCACCATTGGCATACGGAGGGCCGTCGTGAAGTACAAATTTTTGCCGCCCCGCACGGGCGTCGCGGATTTGCTGATAAACGTCCTCGTCCTGCCAGCGCTTCAGCATACCGGGTTCACGTTGGGCCAAGTTCGCCTTCATGGCAAAGCTGGTCTCGGGCAGGTTCAAGGTGTGCTTGTATTCACTCATAGTGGCTTCTTACACATTCCAAAGGTTTAAAGATTAAAAAAGGATCGCGCCTGCTCAACATCCTTGGCAATTTGTGCTTTCAGGGCGTCTAGTCCGTCAAATTTTTCTTCATCACGCAATTTTTTACGGAATACCACGCGAATTTTTCGGCCGTAAATATTCTGGTTAAAATTCAGCAAATGCACTTCCAAAATGGCTTTTGATAAATCGCCAATAGTCGGTCGCACGCCGACATTTGCCACGCCGGGACACATACCGTCGGTAGCGCCGTATACTTCCACCGCGAACACGCCAGAGAGCGGTGAACGCAGTCGGTGCAATTCCATATTGGCAGTTGGGGTACCGATAGTACGCCCCAATTGCTGACCAACAATCACCCGACCGGCAATACTGTATGGCCGCCCTAGGAGTCGCTCGGCCAAGGCAAAATCCGCCTCAGCCAAAACCTCGCGAATACGGGTGCTGCTCACCCGTTCATCCGCAACCTGCAAAGTCGAGGTATCAACCACCTCAAAGCCATCGCGCTCCCCAACCTTGCGCAGCAGATCGAAATCACCACTGCGATTGCGGCCAAACCGTAAATCATCCCCCACCACGATGTATTTCACGCCAAGCCCGACCACAAATAATTTGTGGATAAACTCCATGGCGGTCATATCCCGAAACGAGGGGGTAAAACGTATCCGCACGACTCTGTCGATGCCAAGCTCACGCAATGCATGGAATTTTTCGTGAAAGCTCATCAAACGCGCCGGCGCATCATGAGGGGAAAAGAATTCGCGAGGCAAGGGCTCAAATAGCACCACCGTCGATGGCAGGCCCATTTCCTTACCCTTGGCTATGAGCTGACGCAACACTGCCTGATGACCTAAATGGACACCATCAAAGGCACCGATCGTGGCTACACAGCCGCGATACTCAGGGCGAAAATGTTTAAATCCGCGGATTAACTCCATGCCTACCGTCGTTTTCGATTCGCAAAGCGGGTGATTATAGCTCAGGACGGGGCTGGACTAAACGCCGGAGTTAGCCTAATCACGCCCGCCGCCACTGATATGCGCCGCTATGAGCTGGACACCGAGCCCCGCAAGTCCTTAAGCCGCAAGCCACAGGCAATCATGACCGCAATATAAGCGCCACTGCCGGCCACGCAAAGCCCCGCCAAATGCATTGCCCGCTGCATTGCACTCCATTGCTGCCAGCCATCAAACCACTGTAGGCCATACCAAAGGCACACAGTCATGGCCGCAACCGCCAAGCCGAGCTGCAGACTATAACGGCCCCAACCCGGCAGTCTTCTAAAGCCCGCTTTTTGGCCTAGACCACGGTACAGCAAGCCGGCATTTAACCAAGCCGACGCCGCAGTAGCTAATGCCAAACCCGCGTGCCCTACCTGCCAGTAGTGGTGCAGTGGTATAACCAAGGCGATATTCATCACCATATTGGCCACCATGGCAATGATGCCAATGCGCACTGGGGTTTTGGTGTCTTGCCGAGCGTAAAAGCC
>NZ_JBFJWS010000240.1:0-4950 GCF_041623545.1 Zhongshania sp.
ACCAAGGGGGGAAGCCCCATACATGCTATAGCTGAGAGTTAAGTTCATGAGTACAACGATGTTACGAATTTTATTGGCTGATGATAGCTTGCCTAGCCTAATGGCCACGCAAATTATGCTGGAAAAAATGGGCCACGAAGTTTTGGTCGCCACCGACGGGGAGCAAGCATTGGCATTGGCGCTGCGAGAGCGCTTCGACTTACTGCTATTGGATGAATATATGCCGGGCTTACCGGGCTCAGCAGTAACCATGCGCCTGCGACAGTCTACTAGCGAAAATAACAGTAGTTGTATCATCGCACTGAGCGGTGTTCACAAAGATGACGAGCGTCAGCGCTTGCTTGATTCTGGCATTGATGAACTGATTATCAAGCCAGTCACGGCTGATCGGCTTAAGGAAGCCGTTACAAAGTTTTTCCCAGTTTCGTCAACGTCAATTGACGCGGATGTCATCTCTAAGCTTTATGCAGATTTGGGTGATGATGTGGGGCGACGCTTATTGGGCATGTTTGTAGAAGAGTTGTTGCAAATGAGTGTTCGTATTACTGAAGCATTGAAAAGTGAGAACGTCGATGAGTATTTGGCTGTTGCTCATATTTTAAAAAACTCCGCCGCGCTTTATGGTGCGGACGACTTGGCCACGTTTGCGCGGGAGTTTAACGAGAATCCAGAGCGTTTTGCGACGGATATACATAGTGCTGCAAAAACTTTGTTAGCGCGTATAGATGATGCGCATCACGCCGCGAAAGAGTACGCGTTAAACGCTGCTCAGGGGAAAAAGTAATGGCTCAACCTTTGATCTATGTAGTAGAGGATAGCCTGTCTAGTGGGGCTTTATATTGTAGCTATCTTGAGCAGGCAGGATTCAGGACCGAGCATTTTACCGATGGCCACTCGGCACTCGTGGCGGTAAAAGATAAAATGCCGGATGTCGTGTTGCAGGACGTGTGCTTGCCGGATATTAGTGGTCTTGAGGTTTTGAGTTTTATCAATCGTCAGGAAAAGCCCGCGCCAGTGGTTATTATTACGGCCAATAGCTCTATTGATATAGCAGTCGATGCGATGCGTTTGGGGGGCTTTGATTTTATTGAAAAGCCCTTTTCTAAAGAGCGTTTATTAACCGCGATTAGTAGTGCAGTAAATCAATTGGCTGCGGAAGAGCAGGTCGCCCCGAAAAAACAGGTGGTTACGGGGAGTGCTCCAGCGGCAGGCGGTGTTCGGGATCATTTCGTAGGTGATTCTCTGGCAATGTCTACAGTTTTCCGTCTGTTAGATAGTGCTGCGAAAAGTAAGGCGAGTGTCTTTGTAACAGGTGAGAGTGGAACAGGTAAAGAAGTGTGCGCCTACTCACTGCATAAGGCGAGCGCCCGCCACGACGGGCCTTTCATCGCTATTAACTGCGCGGCAATTCCCGCGGATCTTTTTGAGTCAGAAATTTTTGGTCACGAGAAAGGTGCATTCAGCGGCGCGGTGAGTCAGCGTAAAGGTGCTGCCGAAATGGCGGCAGGAGGAACTTTATTCCTCGACGAGCTCTGTGAAATGGACTTGAATTTACAGGCGAAACTTTTGCGCTTTTTGCAAACAGGCACCTTTAGCCGTGTTGGCGGGCAAACCGTACTGCATAGCGATATTCGTATAGTCTGTGCAACAAATAGGGATCCAGCCAAAGAAGTTGGGGAAGGTCGTTTTCGGGAAGATTTGTATTATCGGCTTAACGTTATTCCGGTTCAATTGCCACCGCTACGTGAGCGAGGCAGCGATATTATGCTGCTTGCCGAGCATTTTTTGGCGGAAAAATCTGAGGCAAATAATAAGGAATTTCGCGGATTTACACCCGAAGTTAAAGCGATGATCATGCAGCACGATTGGCCGGGCAATATTCGCGAACTGCAGAATGTCATTGAAAATGTTGTTGTTATCAATGACGGCGAGCTAGTGAGTGTTGAAATGATGCCCTCATTGGCGCCAGCCTTAATTAAGGCCCCCGGCAAGTCGGCAGTAGCTACGGCCCAAAATAGTGTTCCTAGTTTTGGCTCAGTTTCTAGCCCTGCCGGCGCAGGTATGCAAGGTATTCGCCCCTTGTGGATGGTGGAGAAAGAGGCAATTGAGTACGCAATTGAACAATGTGGCGACAATATTCCACTGGCGGCAGCATGTTTAGGAGTGAGTGCGTCGACTATTTATCGCAAGAAAAAAAGTTGGGATAGTGGCGGTGAAGGCTAATGTCTTCGCTGAGGCGAGCGATGTTAGGAGGCTATTACTTTAGTTGTTATGCTACATAGGTTAATAAGGAGAGACGTATGGATCCCAAACAATTACATGAACAATTGCAGCGCCTGCAAACTGAAATCGATGGGCTTGCCGTAAATCAAGAAAATCGCGCAAAACTACATGCATTAGTCGACGATATTGATCGTGAGTTAGGCGTTGGTCCGCAGTTTGTGCTTGAGGACAGTAGCTTGCAAGATCGTTTGGAGGATCTCGTCTCTAATTTTGAGGTGGATCACCCAACGGTTGCCGGAATTTTAAAGGACATAATGGTCAAGCTTGCGAGCATTGGCGTCTAGTTTCTGGCAGTGCTTCCTTCTAACCGTTGATCAATTTGAAGTGGCATGGTTTTAAATGTTTGCCATGTCATTATAAAAATCATTTTTGTAGTCAATATGGTTTTCAAGTTGCGAATATCGATTCTTCCTCTAATAATATTGCTTTAATCATGTACGTTTAGCATACGGTCATAAAAAAATAAATATTCTATGAGGTCTTGGAGAGTCAGTAGTGACAAAGCTTTCAGGCCTTTTCTGTGACTTAAAAATTCTCCTCTATACTGATTTTATCCGGCTGGCATTGTCCTTGCTTTATGCATAGCACAATGCGAATTAATGACGATTACGTCAACCAGCTAATAACCAAGCTTTATCGCTATATTACTGTGAATAGATAAGGGAAATGTTTATGAAGATTACACGCGGTCTGCTAGCAATGTCAGCAATGCTAAGTTCGGTTGCCTACGCTGGCCCCGAATTAGAGTCTTTGTTGCAGGTACTTAAAGCGAATGGAACCATCGACGCAGATCAGTACCAGCGGCTAATGATGGAGCAAACCGCGCCGGTGCCAGTGGCGAAGTCGACTCCGGCAATTGCTAACGCCAGTAGCGGCCTAGAAATAATTTCAGCTGACAAGCAGTTTACTGCTCAAGTGGGTGGTCGTGTTGAGGTGCATGCCGCTGTATACAATGACGATGGCATAAATATGGGCGATGGCACGAGCTTGCGCCGTGCGCGAATTTACCTGCAAGGCAAACTTTATGGCGACTGGCAATATAAGTTTGAATATGATTTTGCCGACGGTGGTTCAAAAGGTTTTAAAGATGCTTATTTAAGTTACGAAGTGAAGGAGGGTGTGGAGCTTATTGCCGGTAATTACCGGGTGCCATACTCACTCGAGGCCTTAGCAAATTCCCATGCCAATACCTTTATGGAAAGATCCCTCGGTTTTGCATTTAAGCCGGGTTGGCACCTAGGTTCAGGTGTCAATGTTTCAGGCGAAAACTGGACTTGGAATAGCGGACTTTTTGGTGATACCCCAGATCAAAATACCGCAGGTGAAGATGGCGAATGGATCCTAGGCAGCCGACTGACCTGGCTGCCGTACAAGAGCGATAGTGACTTTGCCCACTTGGGTCTGGCGGGCCTTTACGGCGACCGCGGTGATCATCTTGGGCTGGCTTACAAGTCTGGGCCGGAAAGTAAGGTAACTAAAGTGAATTTAGTTGATACCAAAAGTATTGCGGGTGTGGATAGCTATACCCAGCTGGGTCTGGAGGCGGCATTGACGCTGAATCGCTTTAACTTGCAGGCAGAGTATATGGCGGCGACCTTGGAGCGCAGTCAGGGCGATTTGAATTTTGATGGTTGGTATGTGCAGTCGAGCTATTTTCTAACGAATGATCGCCGGTCTTACAAAAAGGGGCGCTACTCACCAGTTAAGCCGCAAAGTATCTTAGGTCGCAATGGTACTGGCGCCTGGGAATTGGCGCTGCGATTAAGTGAAGTTGATCTTACTGATGCCGATGTTTTCGGCGGTCAACAACAAGACCTCACAATGGCGGTGAATGTCTACGCTACACCTCAGATTCGTTTTAGCGCTGAGTATATAGACGTTTTATCCACGTCAAACCCGCAAACGGCAGAACCTGAGTTATTTCAGTTACGCGTAGAGTGGGTGCTGTAAAATGAAATATTTATTACTTGTTGCTTTGATTTTACAGTGTGTTTTGGCCAATGCAGCTGAATATCTGGTGGGCGTTGTACCGCAATTTGAGGCGCAGCGCCTGAATAAGGTATGGCAGCCAATTCTTGATGAGCTCGCGGAGCGAACGGGTGACCGCTTTGTATTGGTGACGAATAAATCTATACCGGAGTTTGAAAAGGCTTTTCAGCGAGGTGATTTTGATCTGGCTTATATGAACCCCTGGCATGCGGTTGTGGCCTATGAAAGTCAGCAATACTCGCCGATAGTGAAAGATGGTGATCGCAAATTAAAGGGCATTTTGGTGGTGCGCAAGGACAGTGGTATTAGCGATATTCAGCAGCTAGATGGCGCGGAGATCGCATTTCCAGCGCCAAACGCCCTTGGTGCCTCATTGCTAATGCGTGCAGACTTAAAAGTGATTCACGGTATTGATATTGTTCCAAAATATGTCGATACCCATTCTTCGGTGTATTTAAATGTTGCACTACAATCAACTAAGGCCGGGGGCGGCGTAAAACGAACCTTAAGGGAGCAATCACCTGCCCTGCAGGATATGCTGACGGTTTTATATGAAACGCGGGCGGTTAATCCGCATCCGATAGTTGTTCACCCCAGAGTGCCTGCGGACACAAGCAGGCGAATTGCTGAGGCACTGTTAGCAATGGCCGCCGAGACCGACGCGCAAAAACTACTGGC
>NZ_JBFJWS010000241.1:0-4943 GCF_041623545.1 Zhongshania sp.
ACCGTCGTCACGTTTAAAGCTTAATGCGCCGCGTGCGGACAAAACACCATCAATAAGCTGGGTTTCGGCGCCAGCTTCAGCGCTCGTTGCGTTAAAGCTTCCCGCGCCGAGTTTGATGTAACTGCTGGGCTCGTCATCAAACTGGGGGGTGCGAGTGATGATATTAATCGCACCACCAGTGGTGTTTTTACCGTAAAGCGTGCCTTGTGGGCCACGTAGGACCTCGAGACGTTCAATATCAAAGAAGTTAGCGCCGTGGCTGTAAACCGGGGCTAAATAAGTCTCGTCTACGTAAACGCCAATTGGGCTGGCTTGATTGGAGCTGTAGTCCGACATGCTGACGCCGCGAATCGCAAAGATCGGCTGAATGTCGCCGTAGGGGCCGCTTACCTGCATGTTTGGCACTTGTGCAGAAATGTCGCTGGCGTTTTCAAAACCGTATTTGTCTAGTTGAGTACTCGTTAAGCCCGTTACCGCTACGGGAATGTCCTGTGTGCTCTGGCTGCGTTTTTGCGCGGTGACCAATACCTCTTCAAGCATTGGCGCGGCAAAAGTGTTGCTGGCGGAGCTGGCGATGGCTAAGTAAATACTGGCGTGCAATAGATGCCTGTGGCTCTTGTTTAAGGGGGAGCGACGCTGTTGCATGGACTATTCCTTTAAAACGATGACGAGGTTGATGGTGCGTTGGAATTTTACGTTCGCGAGGATGCCGATATTTCAATGCTGGTAATTGTCATTTTACGACATATTTTTGTCATTTGACGACTGACAGCAAGGCTATTGTCCATGCCTTTTCTATTGCGCATTTGGGGGTGGTTTGCAGCGTGACGTAAGCCTCAGCTTTTCAATTTTTCTATGAAATGCAGTGATTTACGGTAGTTATTGGGGGTGACCCCGAACCAGCGTTTGGCGGCGCGGTTGAATGAGCTTTGCTCTTGGTAGCCTAGCAGGGCCGCTATTTGCGCCATTGGCATGCGTTGCTCGGCGAGGAAGTTCTGTGCGTCCCGTTTTCTGATGTTGTCCACCATTTCTTCAAAGATATAACCTTCCTCTTTTAAGCGCCGTTGGAGGGTGCGAGGGTGCATAAATAATTCGTTCGCCACGCTTTTAATATTGCAGCACTGCGTGGGTAGTAGGCGGCCAATGATAAAACTGGTTTGTTCAATAAAGCTTAAGGGCGAGCCCGCACTTTTCTTGATCAGGTAGTTCGCGATGATGTCGCGTTGAAATGCGTCGGCGGTGCGTATCGGAAAATCAAGTTGTTCCGGTGTGAGTACCAAGGCATTGCAGTCTTGATTAAAGAGTACCGGGCAACCAAAGTGGCGCTTGTAGACCTTTAGGTCCAAGGCTCTGCTGTGTCTAAATAGTACTGCTTCAGGTCGCTTGCGGTTTTCCGTTAACATGGCGTGAATATTGGCCATTAAGCCCGTCGCCATTTCTACCGTCTGGTGGCGATAGGGGAAATCAGTCACGTTGATGTCGAGCATGATTCGCGGATATTGCGGCGCTGATTTGTCGTCTAGTGCCAGTGTGATCGCTGGGCTGTGGTGGGCAATATAGCGGGCAATACAAAACAAGGCATCGCCAGCCGTGTTTGATGTGCGGGCCATAATGGCGATTGGGCCAAGGGTTTCCATTGTTTGTTTTGCAGATAGACGCAGGCCAAAGTCGGGGCATCGCAACAGTTTTGCGGATGCCTCTAACACCTGCATAAGGCTGTGGAAGAAAATAAGATAATCTAGGTCGTCAAGACGCTCTGGATCAATATTAAATTGCAGCAGTAGGGCTTCTGGGTTTCCGCCGAGTTCTCGAACAAGTTCTTTGTATCCGCTAAGGGCAGAGGTTCGTATCAGGGGCCGCATTAGTTTACATCCATAAAAAAAGCTAGCATGCTGTCATCAAATGCTAAATTTAGCATAGTCTTATTGCACAGGTGTCGCCAGTGTTTTGCGGTTATAAGAAATAGGTGCAATTGCTGGGAAGGCAGTTGAGCTAAATTTAAAGTCGATAACAATAAGAGATAGTCTAATGAGACGCTTTTTCCGAGTGAGTGCGGTTGTGGCATTGTTGCTATTTGGCGGGGGTGTTGTGCTCTACGTACGCTCGCCTATTCAACCGGTGGTGTTTAACGTTCCTGTTTCTGAGGGATTGATTGGTGAGTTCGAGGGAAATGAACGTTTAGCGGTCGTAACACGGCAGCTGGAAAACATCGGAATCGGCCCAGAAGATATTGTGTATGGCCCAGACGGTAATTTTTATACTGGTTATCAAGATGGTCGCATCGTGCGTTTTGCCGCGCATGATGGTCGGTTATTGGAGGGGAGTACTCAGGAGTTTGTTAATACCGGTGGTCGCCCTTTGGGCATGCAATTTGATGGTGCAGGGAATTTGATTGTGGCGGACGCATTCAAGGGGTTGTTGTTAGTGTCTGCTGTCGGGGATATAACAACGCTAGTCGATTATGCCGACGACCCCTCCTTGCGTTTTATTGATGACGTTGACGTGGCCGAGGATGGCACTATTTGGTTTAGTGATGCCTCGGGCCGCTTTGGTTTACACGATTATATTTACGATTTAGTGGAGGCCAGTGCCACCGGGCGTTTATTAAGTTACTCGCCGGCTACTGGGCAAACAACGGTACATCTAAGCAATTTGTATTTTGCGAATGGCGTTGCCCTCGGTCCTGACGATCAGTTTGTATTGGTCAATGAAACCGGCGCGTCACGGGTAACTCGTTTGTGGCTGAAGGGGGAGAAGGCCGGGGTGAGCGATGTCTTTATAGACGGTTTGCCCGGTATGCCGGATAACATCAGCTTTAATGGCGTTGATACCTTTTGGTTAGCTATGCCCGCTTTGCGAAGTAAAGAGATTGATGCCTTAGCGCAGTATCCCTTTATACGAAAGCTGCTCGGTGGATTGCCTGCCAATCTGCTTGTGCCGGCAAACCAAGTCGGTTTTGTTGCTGGTCTCAGCGTTAGCGGCGGTGTCAAATTCAATCTCCAGTCGGCAAGTGGTGTCTATCACACAGTAACCAGCGTAAATGAATATGACGGCTATATTTGGTTGGGTAGCTTGGCCATGTCGTCGGTTGCGGTGTTGCCATTGTCTATGGGTAAGTAGTCGCATGATCTTGGTTGGTTGTGATCTTTTATCGGTACTACTAGGCTATTTTTTCAGAAAATAATAAGCACTTCACGCTTGCGGGTATCCGCAGGAAGTTAAGAGTGGCAAGGCGGGGATGGGCAGTGACAGAGATTACCACGCAAAAAATTATCATTATTGGCGCCGGCTTTTCAGGCATGGGTTTAGCCATTCACTTGCAAAAAGCGGGTATCACCGATTTTGCTATTTTGGAAAAGGCTGACGAAGTTGGTGGTACTTGGCGCGAAAATCACTATCCAGGTGCCGAGTGTGATATCGCATCGGCACTGTACAGTTATTCATTTGAGCACAATGCTGATTGGCATTATAAGTGGGCTGAGCAGCCGCAAATATATGATTATTTAAAGGGTACAGCTAAAAAATATGGGCTGTATGAGCATATCTGTTTTGGGACGGAAGTGAGTAGCGCGCATTTTGATGAACAGGCGAAATGTTGGCGCATACGCAGTGCTGGCGGCGAGGAGTGGTGTTGTCAATTTTTGGTGTCCGCAGTAGGCCAATTGCATCACCCATTCACCCCTAAGATTGATGGTCAGAGCGAATTTAATGGGCCGCAATTTCATTCAGCGCGGTGGCAGCATGACGTAGATCTTAGTGGTAAGCGCGTCGCGGTTGTTGGCAATGCCGCCAGTGCTTTGCAGTTTATCCCACAAATAGCGCCGACGGTCGCGAAACTCACCGTGTTTCAGCGTGGCGCAAACTGGGTGATCCCCAAGTTAGATCGCCCGTATAAGGCGTGGGAGCAATGGTTGTCAGCACGAATTCCACTCGTAGCAAGTTACTACCGTTTCAGCGTATGGTTGCGTAATGAATTACTGATCTACCCAATAATGCAGGGGCGACGCTTACACTGCATTATTGGATTGTGGATGCATCGGCGCTATATAAAGAAACATATTAAAGACCCAGCGTTACGGGCTAAGTTAACGCCTGATTATCCAATGGGTGCCAAACGTATACTGGTGTCTGATGATTATTACCCTGCGATGGCGATGGCGAATGTGGATCTCGAGGTTAGCGGTATTGCGCGCTTGTCAGAAACAGGGCTCGTAACAAGAGACGGAAGGGAGGTTCCTGCAGATGTCATCATTTATGGCACTGGCTTTAAAACGAACCCCTTTCTGGCGCCAATGGATATTCGCGGTATAGGCGGTCAACGCCTCCGTGACGCATGGCACGATGGTGCCCAAGCATATATGGGAATGATGACTGGCGGCTTTCCAAATTTATTTATGCTGTATGGCCCCAATACAAATCTTGGTCACAACTCTATTGTGATTATGGCTGAGAGTCAGGCTCGCTATATTACTGATGCTATAGAAACCTTAGACCGCAATGCGCAGACAGTGATTGAAGTAAAGGCTGAGGTTGAACAAAAGTATAATGAGGAAATGCAGCAGCGCTTGTCGAAAATGGCGTGGAATGCCATTGAGGCGAGTTGGTATAAAGACGGGGATAAAATAACCAATAACTGGCCGGGTTCAACCTATGAATATATTCGACGTACTCGGCAGGTGCAGTGGGCTGATTTCAAAATAAGTTAATGTATTGCGAAGTGTTTAAAACGCGTCCCTGCGTTTTTTCATTCAGCGGCTTAGGGGGCTGGAGCGACGGGAACTTCGCTAAAGCTTACTGTTGACGTTTGCTTGGCGGTGACCATTACCGGAATGACTTCGGTAAAACTGATGTCATCGTCTGATGCGGCGTCATCTAAGCTAGATTGGCAGGTAAATGCGACGCTGTAACCTGCTTCAGTAGCGCGAACAAAGCCAATTTCAAAG
>NZ_JBFJWS010000242.1:0-4922 GCF_041623545.1 Zhongshania sp.
GCTTTATCAGCCAAGGCAAATTGCGAAAGGCACAGCACAAAACAGCAAAGTAACTTTTTCACGATAGCGTCCTTCTCGAAGGGTGGGGGTTATTGCCGCAAAGCCGCCGGCGAAATTTTTGATAGTGCAGTGATTAGTATCAGCGTGACCAGCATCAGCAGGGTTGATATCGCGTTAACTTCTGGGGTAACCGCAATTTTAACCATTGAATAGATCTCCAGCGGCAAAGTGGAGCTACCTACCCCGGCAGTAAAGAAGGTAATCACAAAATCGTCAATAGATAATGTAAAGGCCATCAGTGCGCC
Organism: Zhongshania sp.; assembly: GCF_041623545.1. Classification (GTDB taxonomy): domain Bacteria; phylum Pseudomonadota; class Gammaproteobacteria; order Pseudomonadales; family Spongiibacteraceae; genus Spongiibacter. The sequence continues at coordinate 306 of NZ_JBFJWS010000242.1, forward strand.
GGCAACAATGCCAGGCATGAGTAGTGGCAAACTGATTAGTCTAAAGCTCTGCCACGGGCTGGCGCCTAGGTCGCGGGCGGCTTCAGTTAAACTTTGATCCATGCCGGCCAGTCGCGATTGTACTGCCAAGGCGACAAAGCCAATACAAAAACTGACGTGGGCGAGGATGATCGACACTGTGCCTAAGGTGACGTTGAGCAGAATAAACATCAGGAGCAGGCTTACGCCTATTAATATATCGGGCATGGCGATGGGTCCGAGCACCAGCGCGGGCAGCAATTTTTGACGGCCGCGATGCATCGCTAGACCGGCTAGGGTGCCGAGTACCGTGGCCATGGCGGCGCTGATGACGGCAATGATCAGGGAGTTGCCCGCCGCCCGTAGAATCCCTTCGTTGTGAATGAGCTTTTCGTACCATTTCCAAGTAAAGCCCACCCACTCGGCATTGAGTTTGGAGTCGTTAAATGAAAATACCACGACGACGACCAGTGGTACGTAGAGAAATAAATATACGAGGGCGCCTGCGCCGAGCAGGGTTTTGCTGGGCCGATTATTTGCCATTGCTGGTGCCCCCAGTTTTGCCCAATTTGGCGGCCAAAAGTACGAGGAGTAGGGTGATGCCGGTTAAGACCAGTGATAATACGCTGCCGAAGGGCCAGTCTCGGGATTCGACAAACTGTTGCTTGATGACGTTGCCTATCATGATGCCGTTGGTGCCGCCGAGTAGATCAGGTATGGCGAATATACCCAGCGAAGGAATAAACACTAGGATTGCGCCAGCATAAATACCGGGCAGGGATTGGGGCCATGTGATTAGCCAAAAGCATTGAAAACGATTGGCGCCGAGGTCTTGGGCGGCATCCAGTAGGCGGCTATCGTGCTTTTCCAAATTGGCGTACAACGGCAAAATCATAAAGGGCAGGTGCACATAAACGAGGCAGGTAATTACCGCCGTACTGCTAAAAATTAAAGTGATGGGCTCAAGGCCGAGGGCGGCTGTAATGTAGTTGAGTCCCGCGGTGAGCGCGCCTTGGGGGCTGAAAATTATCATCCAGGCGTAGATGCGCACCAGAAAATTGCTCCAAAAAGGCAAAATCACCAAGAGCAGCAAAAGGTCGCGAAGCCGTTTGTTGCTGCGGGCAATCATCAGCGCCAAGGGGTAGGCCATTAGGGTGCAGATGGCGGTGGTGATTAAGGCATAGCCCAGTGATTTAAAGAGTAGGCCGAGATAAATCCCTGACTCAAATAGGCGCAGCCAGTTCTCTAGTGTGAAATCGAGAGTGAATTCGCCATCTTCTAGATAGTACCACGGCGCAAGTCCACCGTATTCGCCGGGGTAGCGAAAGGAGGCGAACAGCATCATGAGGCTGGGCACTGCAAAAAATAGCAGCAAGTAGAGCCCTGGTGGCAGGGCCATTAGATTGTTGCGCAGGCGCGCTGCGCGATTCATTAAATTATGCACGGCCTACGGTACCAAGTGGCCGGCGTCGGTGCGCCAGGCAATTTGTACGGCATCGCCGGTGTCGAACAAGCGGGCGCGGCCGGGGGCATCGTTGGCCAGCATGGCCTCGATGAGAACGCCATTGGCAAGCTCAATGATGTAGACCGTGACATCCCCCAAATAGAGCATGTCGTGAACCTTGCCGCTGAACAGCACTTCGTCGCTCTCGACATCGAGGTTGGCGGCAAGGCGAATTTTTTCGGGGCGCAGAGTGAGAGCGCAGCTGTCGCCCACCTTAAAGGTGATTTCCGGATTGGCGGTGGTGGCAATTTCGCCAAGGCCTGGGATTGAAATGTTCACGATTTGCTCGTTGCTGCTAACAGCTTTGGCGTCGAGAATATTGCATTGGCCGATAAAATCCGCAACAAAGCGATTATCTGGGTAGCTGTAGAGCACTGATGGCTCGTCGACCTGGCTGATCTCCCCCTTGTTCATCACTGCAATGCGGTGTGAAAGCGCAAGGGCTTCGCCTTGGTCGTGGGTAACGTACACGAAAGTAATGCCGACTTCTTTTTGCAGGTTGATCAGCTCAATCTGCATTTGCTCTCGTAATTTTGCGTCCAGTGCCGATAGCGGTTCGTCTAAAAGTAGCAGGCGTGGCCGGTTTACCAAGGCGCGGGCAATGGCAATGCGTTGCTTTTGGCCGCCGGAAAGGGCGTCTGGGTAATGATTCGCCTTGTCGGGCAGGCGTACATCGTCAAGTACCTCGGCCACGCGGTGAGCGATTTCAGCCTTGCTCATTTTGGCCATGCGCAGGGGGAAGGCAATATTCTCAGCCACGGTCATGTGTGGGAATAGGGCATAGCTCTGAAACACCGTGTGCACTGGGCGCAATTCTGGCGGCAAGGCGCAAAGCGACTTGCCGTCGAGCAGAATTTGGCCGCTGTCCGCTTGGTCAAAGCCAGCAATTAGGCGCAACAAGGTGGTTTTGCCGCAGCCAGAGGGGCCCAGAAGGGTGAAAAACTCACCTGCTTGGATCTGCAGACTGACATTATCGAGCGCGACAAAATCGCCGAAGCTACGGGAAACAGCGTTAATCTCTAGCACGGCGAGGGGGGCTTCCGTCGGAATGTTGAATTGGCGCTATTTTTTTCCAGCAATAGGCCCGCAGTCAATAGCCCAGAGTGCAGAGATTTCAACAGTTTTACCGCTTTTTGCCCGATCTGGCCGGAACGCGCAAGCTAGCATGGCGTAGCGGGGCAAAGACCGCTAAAATGGCGGTCTTTTTTTAATCCCGCAGGCACAGCGTTTTGCGGGGGCTTCAGCGGAGTGTTAAATGTCGGATATCAATAAAGTAGTCTTGGCTTATTCAGGTGGCCTAGACACCTCAGTGATTGTCAGGTGGCTGCAAGATACCTACAAATGTGAAGTGGTGACCTTTACCGCCGATATCGGTCAGGGTGAAGAAGTGGAGCCGGCCCGCGCTAAGGCCAAAGCCTTGGGTGTGCAAGAGATCTACATCGACGACCTGCGCGAAGAGTATGTGCGGGATTTCGTGTACCCCATGTTCCGCGCCAATGCGATATACGAGGGCGAGTATTTATTGGGCACCTCAATCGCCCGTCCGCTGATCGCCAAGCGTTTAATCGAAATAGCCAATGAAACCGGCGCCGATGCAATTTCCCACGGCGCAACGGGCAAAGGCAATGACCAAGTTCGCTTTGAGCTGGGAGCTTACTCATTGAAGCCCGGCATTAAAGTCATTGCGCCCTGGCGCGAGTGGGACCTGACGTCCCGCGAAACCTTAATGGCCTACTGCGCCGAGCGCAATATTCCGGTCGACTTTGCCGGTAAGAAGAAAAAATCGCCGTACTCAATGGACGCCAACCTGCTGCACATCTCCTACGAGGGCGGCAATCTGGAAGACCCGTACTGGGAGCCAGAAGAAGACATGTGGCGTTGGTCAGTTAGTCCGGAAGCGGCGCCAGATACCCCGACCTATATCGAGATCGGCTATGAAAATGGCGACCCAGTGACCTTGAATGGCGAGGCGCTCAGCCCAGCGACGATGCTGGCGACACTGAATAAAATTGGTGGCGACAATGGTATTGGCCGTTTGGACTTGGTTGAAAACCGCTATGTGGGCATGAAGTCGCGGGGCTGTTACGAAACCCCCGGTGGCACTATTATGCTGCGCGCTCACCGCGCCATTGAATCGATTACCCTCGACCGCGAAGCGGCGCACCTGAAAGATGAATTAATGCCTCGTTACGCAAAACTCATCTATAACGGCTATTGGTTCAGCCCAGAACGCCGTATGCTACAGGCGGCCATCGATGAGTCCCAGGGTTTCGTTAACGGTGTTGTGCGCTTGAAACTCTACAAAGGAAATGTGGTCGTAGTGGGTCGCAAGTCTGACAATTCGCTCTTTGACGAGAAAATTGCGACCTTTGAAGATGACGCTGGCGCCTATAACCAAAAAGATGCAGAAGGCTTTATCAAGCTAAATGCCCTGCGCCTGCGTATTGCCGCGAATAAAGGCCGCTCTCAGCTGTAATTTATTCGTTAAAGAAAGGGGCGGTTACAGCCCCTTTTTGATTTAAGGGGCTTTTAATTAGGGGCCTTTGATTTAAATTATTAATTTCCGTGACGGTGCCTGATTCTCAATTCATCAGCTGCATTGTCAAACCGCCGGTATGCGTGTTGGCGCTGGCCTGAATTTGCAAATTGGGATGCTATTGATGATTTTTGAACCGCAGATGTACGGACGTAAATTCTGGGCGCTGTCGCTCGCCATCGGCATCATTGCCACCAGTGCGTGTAGCGGCGATAGGAATAACAACAGAGGTTTTCGTGGTACGGAGCCTAATTCGCGGCAGTTTATCGTCAATGAATCCTTGGGTAGCGTCGAGTTTTCCAAGGGCGCAGTTACCGGTAATACCAAGAGCCTTTCTTTGGCGATTGGCAGTGGCGCTTTTCGGCCAATCGGCGAAAGCAATGATGTTTTTTATACGGTTACTGATCGCGGTCCAAGTATTCCTTGTGTTGGCAGCGAAGCAGTGACTGGCATCGCTAATTTTTGTGATGGCAATACCGGTTCTATTTTTGCGCAGCCAGATTATTCGCCGCAAATCATTAAATGGCAGCTCAGCGGTGTTGGCACCGGCTTAAAATTA
>NZ_JBFJWS010000243.1:0-4892 GCF_041623545.1 Zhongshania sp.
AAGCCTCGAACTGTTAAACACCGACAAGCTCGATCACGTTCGCTGCATTTGCATCGCTCACGGCATGGAATACCCAGAACAAATACATAGCAAACACCAGCGTATCGCTAAAACCCTTGCTCGAGCGGACCTAATCCTCGCTAATTCCGAGTTTACCGCTCAGCGAGTCAAACCTTATGCCCCTGATTTTTCTCTGGTTCACATACTTCACCCAGGGGTAAATCCACCAGCGCAAGCGTCTGATTACGACATTAAAAAAGCCAATGATTGGCTCGGCGAACATAGCCCAGCGCTGATTACGGTTGGCCGGCTGGAGGCCCGCAAAGGCCAAGACAAAATCATTGAAATTCTACCAAAATTACTGATCGACCACCCAAAGCTAATCTACCTAGTCGTTGGCAGCGGCCCTCTGCAAGACAGCCTAGTTGCCCGCACAAAAGAATTGGGCATAACAGCGAATGTGAAGTTTTGCGGCCGAGTGAGTGACGGCGAGAGATCCGCCCTACTACAAAAAGCCGACCTCTTCGCGATGCCATGTCGCGCCGTCGGCGATTCCGTCGAGGGTTTTGGGATTGTCTACATAGAAGCCGCTATGTTTGGTCTGCCAAGTATAGCTGGACGTGCTGGCGGTGCCGGAGACGCGGTTATCGATGGCCAAACAGGCTTATTGTGCGATGGCGACAGCGAAGAAGATATTTACCTAAGCATCAATAAAATATTCAGTGATGACCAAGCATTAAAGTTAATCGGACAGAAGGCGCAGCACCGAGCCCAGACCGAATTACAATGGCCAAAGATAGCGCAACAGCTACTGGATTATGTCTCCGCACAGCGCGCCGCGACATAAGCTTGCTTCCGGCAGTTAATCCTGCCCGCTATGGAAAAAAAAGCCATGCATACCCGGCCCTTTGCCTTGCGCCTTGTCGTTTAGTAACTCATCAATACGCTGATGGATATTAGTCACTTTGCGCTGCGCTTTTTTTAGCTGCATAAAACCCGGCATAAAATGCCCAGGAATGATGCCCGCACTACCAACCCCGTCAATGACAACTAAGCGCCGTATTGCTGAACCGCCTGCGCCGCTCACATCGCGCTGCACGACAACATTGTGCAAAATCAAATCCCTCGATGGCACGCGGTACTTCAGCCAATGCTCACAGAGCGCATCCACTGCGCGACGACAATCGTCCCCGTAGCCGCGCTCCCAAAGGTATTGCTTTAGCGACAACGAGACCTCTCCACCGCTGTCACGAATTAATTCCGAGCACAGCCCCTTGCCCATGTCGGTATCTACAAAACCAAAGCAGCGACTGATATGCGCAAAAATTTTGTCGTCGTAGTGGCGCTCTAGACTCGCCATAACATTGAATTCATCGAGATTGTCATCAAAGCTCGACAAGGGCTTTAAGTTTTTCGGAAAGCCCTTGCTACGCCGCCGTTCCTCTACACTAAAATCTGGTCGCCGTACTTTGATACACCGCGCGGAATCCATCGGATCGACATAGCACCACCGATTCCCACCCGCTGCAAATGGCTTCAAGGCCTTGAGCGATATCATGCCTTATCACTACCATCAGGATTAATATTGCGCGCCCAAACGTAGTCATGACTAAAGGGCTGAACCATCGTCGCCTCAATAATGTAGCGCGAATACAAAGTCGAATTTAATTCACTCTGAAAGAAGTCCCGCGCCCGCGCCGCCCAGTCCTGACGCTTGGCGTCATCGTGGTGGAATTCGCGAATTTTATTAATCAAATCATCTTGATCATCGAAATACACCAGTGTTTCTGGCGGCACATACTCCTCAAAACCGCCACTGCTATGGGCAAACTGCAGGACGCCATTACCGCCAAGCTGGGACATCCGGTCAGAGGTATACCAGTGATCACCTTCCTGACGATTCAAATTCAGCGCCATTTTCGTCCTAGACAGCGCCAAATCATAATCCCGCCCCCACACCGGCGCCTCACCAAAACTGCCATAGGTCTTAAAATTCATTTCACCGTCGACAGCGTCTTTAATCGCTTTGACCATCTCTAGGCGCTTAGTAAATTTAGTGGCGTTACTGCAAAACAAAAGATCAATGGGCAAATCGGTTTTAACGGAGTTATCTAAAACCTCAACCGTTGGCTCAACCGGATTGGGAATATAATAAAGCCGGGCGCCTAAACCAGCATAACGTCGTAAATCACGCAGGCCAGTAGTCACAAAAACCGCATCTACCACCCCCGCAAAAGCGGCAATGCGCTTGCTATTATTTGGCACAAACAAGGGGTCGCAATTACAGTGAATCAACACACATTCTGGGCGACGCTGGCGAACGAGCTTAAGGCTTTCTACGGTAATAATATCGCTGTGACCAATAATTATTAGGTCCGGATCATTGTGCTCTACAACCTCAAGAAAACGTTTATTTGCGGCCTTTTTGCCTAACTCACGAATGCCTAAGGGAGACTCAAATGCGGCGACATCGCGATCAGAAAAACTGCGCACATAATGATTATTGCGGATTAAGCCGTATTTCATTTTCTCGGCCCAACTAATCCTATTTGCCCCGTAGCTGCGCAGGCGCTCGTAATCCACGTGAAGCACTTTCATCGCCAAACCTCGTCTTAACGCTGCTCTAGTAAACGCCGATACACACCAAGCGTACTGGCTAACTGACTGCTCAAATAATAACTTTCCGGTAGTTTGATTTCCGCGTCAGCATCAATCAAATCATCAACTCTCGCTGCAAATGCAACAATATCATCTGCGGGCACCAAGCCTTGCGGGAAACCGGCATTCAAAGACTCACTAGCGCCGCCGCGATCAAAAGCCACCACGGGCGTGCCAGTAGCCAACGATTCCGGCACCGTGCGCCCAAAAGGCTCTTCTTTATTGGACATATGGCAGGTCACCGCTGCAAGGGCATAAAATGCCGGAATATCACTGCGATGGCCAACAAAGGTGACTTTATCAGCCAAACCCAGCGCGTCGCGCTTAGCCAATAACTCCTCAAAATAATGCTGTTTCCCAGGCTCGGCATCGCCAACCACAACTCCGTGGCAATCCTTTCGCAGGCGCACTAGGTGCGCCATCATTTCCAAAAACGCCTCCTGACCCTTCCAGCGACTTAGGCGCCCTGGCATCAAAATTATATGCTTACCCTCCAGCTCTGGATACGCCGTAAATAGATCCTTGCGCCAAGCTGGACTGCACGCATCACAATTAAAAGCGGCTGGGTCGAGCCCACGAGGAATCAAGGTAATTTTTTCTTCTGGGACGTGATAGTTGACTTGCATATACTTTTTGACGCAGTCAGAAATAGCAATAGCATGTTCGGCACGCGCCATCACCGCGCTGTAAAAATTAACCGAATACATGCCGTGAAACGTGCTCACCAACTTTGGTCTTGTTTTAGGGTTCATGCCGCGCCATGCCAGCCACACAATCCAGGCCGGGACCCGCGAGCGGACATGGACAATGTCAGCCTCCAGCTCTGCCAGCAAGCGACGCATTGGCCTTACTTGCAGCAGCGACATTAGCGACTTGCGATGCACTGGCATCTCAATATGTTCGCTGCCTTCGCTCAGCAGGCCCTCAACCATCCGCCCCCCAGCCGAGATCACCACCGACCGATGGCCACCGCGCACCAACTCTCTGGCCAATTCGACTGTACCACGCTCCACACCGCCGGAGTTCAGCGCAGGCAATACCTGCACAATTGTTAAGGGCGGACGATTATCAGCCATGTTTTCACTTTTCCCCTGACGATTGCTATTCTGCAAAACTTAACTTATTTCCACACCAGCAAGCTCTAATAGCCAATCTGCTGCGCGATCTGCCTCCCAGAGTGAGTAGGCCGCTGCAGGAAGATACGCACTTAGATTCGTTGCGGCAAAGCCCGAAGCCAGCCCAGCATCCAAAACCTGCGCCATGCTCTTTGTGACCCGCGACTCACGCAAGGACGGCAGCATCAGAAGGCCGGTATGTGCCCCGGAACTAATACTTTCGTACACCATCGATACACTGTCACAGCTCACCCACGCCTGCCCGACAGCCGTCAAATTAGCCTGTAACCAGCCCGCCCCCGTTTTTTGGTAGGCAATTGTTTCAATATTCTCGACGCCAAGTGCCGCAATCCGATCAAGGAGGTCTGCCGGAGTACGCGGCGAATCAGACACCAGCCAGACCACCTCAGGCGCAGCAGCGGCAATCTGCTGAACTTGCGCCAAGATAGTATCGTTATCCCAGGCAAAATGTTTATTAATTCCACCGAGCAATATCAGCCCCCGGGCGGGATCACGCCCCTCACTCACAGGCACAATATGATTAATCACCCCCTGGGTTGCCAATACATTTTTACGGGCCGGCGGAGAGTCGTGGCGCGGCATACAAACCGCGTCAAACAGCCATAGCGGCCAATTTGGCCGCATTAGCACCAGTGCTCGGCCACCCGTAAGCCATTTAAGCCACAAAGCCGGCAAGTGTGTGCGACTACCCGCGCAGACAATCCAGTCCGGCCATTGCTCACTAGCAAACTGTGCTTTCAGGCCAGCGCGACCAGTATACGCAAAACCTTGTTCAGCAATATTTAGCCACGACACATTTAACTCAACCTTGTCCTGCAGGCGCGCTACTAGACCCTTGAGCTGATTGAGATGACCAAGGCGGCCATCAGTGATCACCCAAACTTGCATCACGGCCATTAGTAAACTCCTGCCTCACCTTCTGGACGGGTTTTAAAGCGGCGATGCACCCACATATACTGGTCAGGCACCATACGAATATTGTCTTCTAGTAACTTATTAATCGCACGGGCATCAGCAGCGGGATCCCCACTAGGGAAGTCATCCATAGGAATTATCTCCACCCGATAGCGCCGCCCGCCATCCAAGCGCTGCTGCTGG
>NZ_JBFJWS010000244.1:0-4858 GCF_041623545.1 Zhongshania sp.
GGCACACGACTTCCAACAAGTGGAACGTCTGCCAGTGCAAAGCTGGGATATTCCTCTGGATGTCATTGCGACCGACAGAAGACTTTACTGGCTATCCCGATGACGCGCCGTCGTAGGGACATTAAACGGAGGTAGCAGATAAACTACCCCGCTCGCAAAACACCTACAGGCAGCCACCTAAAAGATGGCTTTTACCACGACAAAGAAATCGGCTTCAGCGCGATCCAGCGCCGCTTCATCCACATTATCCTCTGACAATGATTCCGCAATGACGGCGCGTACCTCAAGCCAATCCCAAGCGCTCAGCGTCGCACGAATACCCGCATCAGCAATGCTGCTTTGATCGCCCAAATCGACCGAACCCAAGGCGCCGGAAGCATTTTCATACTGTGCCGCACCATATTCTGCAAACACTCCACCAGCCAGAGAGAAGTCCCCCAGCTTCCAGGTATGATTGAAACTGAGGTCGGCATGATAGCCGCTATCGCCGACCAGCACGCCCGGAAGATACGCGCTGAGCCTATCAACACCGCCAAGGACCCACTGTTGTTGCTGCGGCAGCTGCTCGTCGCTCAGCTGAGCGTTCAAGGCCAACCTGAAGTTACTGTTGGCGCTGAACGCGTAGATGGCTTCTGCCTTCGGCTTGATAACGACAAATTCAGCCGTTCGCTTACCTACCGCCACCCCGGCAGATTGAGAGTCTGTCCCGAGCGTGCCCTTATCACCACTTATACCGCCCTTTATCGCAGCCCCGAGCTTCCAATTCAGCAAGTTCTCGCGGTGCTGTTTGGCTTTGTGATAGGTCGCACCCACCTCCAGCGTTGCATAGCGCTCGTCCTGTACCACCTGATCTATATTTGAGTCGATGAGCGAATCGGTATAATCCAGTCGCTGAGACAGGGTGAAGCGGTGATCGATATCACTGGAAATCACCTGATTGCCTGTTATCGCCAGCTGATCGATTTCCGCATCCAATTCAACGTCCCGTTGGGTGGAGCTGGCTGTCGGTAGACACAACAGGCCACCGAAGCCGCTGGGTACAACACAAGCCGTCGATGGAACACTGATGACACCCAGATCTCGTACATACTGCGAATGACGGCCTTCTATACCGTAGAGCCCAAAACTGTAGGCCTTATCCAGCTTCAACTGAAACTGATGATAATCCTCCCCGTCACGCGACTCACCCCAATCACTTATCGCGTGTTCATAGCCGCCTGACAGCTGAAAACCACTGGAAAAGTCATGTTTGAAACCCAAATCCAGAAAATAACGCCCGGCAAAACGGCTACCCTGATTGCCCAGCTGCACGATGAAATCCGTCGCATCGTGCTCTGCATCAGCTGTTTGGTTAAACACAAGGTCGAGCGCATCCGGCCTTTCAGGCGACGCTTCATAACTTACGCTGTAATCAAGCCCGCTACGCTCAGATTGAATATCCGCCAGCACCTGACGCGTGGAAAACTCTTCACGCGTCAGGTCAACATCACCAGCGAGATCCTTAAAGTGACGCTTTACAACCTCATTACCGCGAATCTCTCCCACCCGCATCTGCACGGCGTGGAGATAGACAACGTTGTTTGCAGGTGCCGAGTAGAGTAATCGCACCAAGAGATTGCCATTGTTATAGCTAGCGGAATTGATCATAAGAATGAGCTGTGACGGTGTTTGTGCTTTTACAAACAGGGCGTCGAGCTCACCGGCACTGAGGCCGTGATTTCCTGTCAGTCTGATTTCGTACTGCCCCAACTTGCGTGCATACGGCAGACTGACTTCGCTGAACGAAGAAATCTGCTGCGATGAAGTCAATACCGGAGGTAATGCGGGCGGCAAGTCAATAGCCATAGTAAATTCCCAATCATTGTCTTTGTTAACAAGCTAAACGATCACTAGAGATGGCGCCGAATCTCGCGGCGCCTCATTCGCATCAGGTGTTGTTGGGTTTAGCGGTGTCCTGCGGGCGGGTGCTTTCCGGCGCTGCTGAGTCAGCCGAATTGCCACTTGTGTTGCGATTGTCGCTAGCATCACGTTCGGCGGCACCCGTCTCTTCGAGAAACTCCAGCACCTCGTCGTAACTACTTTCGGCTTCAGCCGCTTTTTCTTCACGGCGTTTTGCTTCCTCAGCATCCAATTGCGCTTGACGTTCACGCTTCGCCGCTTCCTCCTTAGCACGCTGCTGCTCTTCACGCGCTATTCTTTCCCATTTCTGGGCGTCAGCTCTGGCTTTTTCCAGTTCGGCTCGCGCCTGCTGCTCACTGTTAGGGGAACCTGTGGAGGACTGCTTTGGCAAGCTCGCTGTTGCCTGTTCTGCGCTGCCACCCTGCGCAGTCGCTGCATGCTGCGCCACTCGTCGATTGGCGTTTTCTGCCTTGATCGCAGCGAAGGTTTGCAGATCTACAACGGTGAGCTCCACACGCCGGTTTAGCGCGCGCCCCTCAGGGTAATCCGCACCACTGTCTGTGGTATTCGCAGCGATAGGGACATTTTCACCAAACCCACGGAAGGTCAGCCGCTCGGGCTTAATCCCATAATTCACAAAGTGCGTATAGATGGCGCGGGCGCGTTTGTATGACAGCTCGTCGTTATAGCTGTCGGCACCTTTGGAATCCGTATGTCCATCAATAGCAATCAGGGCATTGGGATGTTTTTCGATGATACGACGCGCTTCCTCCAGCAAAGCCTTCGAGGGCTCGGTAAGATCCAGAGAGTCGAATTCGAAATTGACACCGCGCAAGACCAGCGACGTGTTTTCATCCAGATGGCAACCTGTGACAAACACATCGGCACCTTCGGGTGTATCTGTGCAATCATCGACATCATCACAAATGCCGTCGCTGTCACTGTCGCCTTCGGCACAGTTGGAATCGGCCAGTAGCAGAGTATCCTCACCGCCCGAGTCTCCGCAGGCAAGGCCTTCACACTCGCCACCGCCGGGGCCACTGCCATCGCCATTATCATCGCTTCCGACGTCAACGGATATTCCACCTCCGTCGCCCGAATTATCGCCACTGATGACGGCTCCAGCGACACCATCACTATTGCCGCTATTGTCGCCCGACAACACCGCAACGCCTGCGGTACTGCCGTTACCTGCGTCGTCTCCGTTAATGACACTCACGCCCGAGAAACCACCGTTTCCGGCGTTGTTTCGACTTAGTGCACCAACACCGGCAACGCCCCCGTTGCCCGATTCATCGCCGTTGATCGCCCCCACACCGACCAATCCGCCGTTACCCGCATTGTCCTCGTTAACCGCGCCAACGCCGACCAATGCGCCGTTGCCTGAGCTGCTGCCGCTGATTGCGCTTAAAGCCAGCGTTTCACTATTGCCCGCCTGATCACCCCCAAGCACCGCAACACCCGCGACACTGCCATTACCAGAGTTATCATCACCCGCCACCGAGATGCCGATCAGGTCGCCATTGCCTGAGCCACCGCCGGAAATCACCGCCAGACCAATTAGGCCACCATTGCCGCTCGCACCTGGGGTCAATATAGCGACGCCCGCCAAACCATCGGCCGACGCGTTACCAGAATTGTCGGAACCTGCGATAGCCAAGCCCACGGCCTCATCCGAAAAGCCCGGCAGGGTTACCGCATTGGCCAAGTCAAAATTAAGCGCGTCTCCAACACCCGACAATGCACGCACGGAATCAACAACCGGGACGATCACGGCACCGTCCGGGCCCACGGTGTTGCGAAGCGCATCAACCAATGCGCTGTCGGGAGCCAAGCCCAACATGGTGGTCAACTGATCCAGCCCGAGAAAATCTAGCGGGATAGCCGTACCGCCATCCGGGTTGCCAAAACCCAAAAGCTCGGTGCTGCCCAACGTCAATCCTAACCCGTTTTCCGGTGTAAAAAGGTCCAGCCCTAGCACATCATTGTCGCCGGTACCGGTGGGGTTGAGCACATCAACTTCAACGCCACCACCGCTTGCGCTGCCATTTATAAGTGAATTGAGCCCAGTTTGACTGAGCAGGTCTGAGACGGGGTCTGCGATAGCCAGCTGAGATACGAGGCCGAAAGCTGCAGCACCGACAAGGCGCATGGATCGGGTAAACATTTTATCCCTATAAAAGTAATACGTTTAAAACGTGTGTGCAAAGAAGAAAGTTAAGCGACTCCACGAAAACTGAGACTCATCGCTTATTGGCTACACACCCATAACTTCTGGCACGCGACAGGACTGGCGAAACGTATAACTCATCTACATCCTTTAGTTACAACCCTCTAACGACCATTCCTAGCTCGCCTCGCGGTTTTTAACACAAACAAAAATTCAATGCATCCTATATAAAATATTTCAGTACATGATTTTGCACTGCAAATAAAAAGCTAAAAATATCGCTACGCAATTCGCAGAAATCGCGCGACAGAAATCACGCTGATCTTATAAAAAAATGTAATAATTTTGAAATAATTGAAAACGTCAGCAAAGAAACATTAGCGCATCGATGGACCAATGCGTGAAATCCGTCCGCCACACAATGCAACACTTTTCAAAAACCTGTCACGATCCGCAACACCAATACACATAATTGGCGCTCACATAGTACGCTTTTGCTTATGCACCAAATTTGTGTCTGATACAGACCCCTTGCGCGCACTCAATCAACGCACGAAAGGCCGCGACATCCAAACGACATTCTTGAAACAACGTCGATTACGTATAAAAGACAAGAGTCAATCGCGTACAGGGCGTCCCAACTCGGGCTGCTAGGAACACACACTGCATGCGATTAGCACTAGCTTAGAAATTGCTGATAGGCAGGATTGTCAGTTTCTTCGTGGTAGGGGTAGTGTAATTGATCCAGATACTCGCCCACCTTGCGACGATCTTTATCTTCGATCTGCA
>NZ_JBFJWS010000245.1:0-4827 GCF_041623545.1 Zhongshania sp.
ATACTATCGTGAACTTTGTCGTCGGGAGTTGTTAAGTAGTGGTCAGCAACTGCGCTCGGTGTTGGCAGCCTTAAACAAGAATAAAACTAACACCTTGGCCGCAGGAGTAAGCCGTTATGTCTGAGTTAATTGTGGCAGATAACGCGTCTAAGTCACTTAAGGCCATGGCCGGTAGAGTGGCATTGACTGACGCGACGGTTTTGATCAGTGGCCAGAGTGGGGTGGGTAAAGAGGTTTACGCCCGCTATATCCACGATCATTCGAAGCGTAGCAGCGGGCCTTTTGTGGCGCTTAACTGCGCGGCGATTCCTGAGAATATGCTGGAAGCCATGTTGTTTGGTTATGAGAAGGGTGCCTTTACTGGTGCTATCAATAGCCATGCCGGTAAATTTGAGCAGGCTCAGGGCGGCACATTGCTGCTAGACGAGATTTCGGAGATGGAGCTTGGCCTACAGGCTAAGTTGTTGCGGGTGCTCCAAGAGCGCGAATTAGAGCGTTTAGGCAGCCGCAAGACCTTGAAGCTTGATGTGCGGGTAATTGCCACCAGTAACCGCGATCTACGTGAAGCGGTTAGAGCGAGTATGTTCCGTGAGGATTTGTTTTATCGCTTGAACGTTTTCCCTTTGCATATTCCCACCTTGGCTGCGCGACGTGATGATATTTTGCCCTTGGTGCAGAGCTTTTTACGCAGAGATAGCAGTATTGCTTGTGCCGATAGCGCGCTGACAGATGATGCGATTGAGAAGTTAATGCATTACCGTTGGCCGGGTAATGTGCGCGAATTGGACAATGTTATTCAGCGCGCCTTAATTTTGCGCCAGAGCAATCAGATTACCGATCAAGATATTCAGTTTGAAGCGGGTTTGAGCTTTATCAATGAGCAGGTATACAGCGCCGATATGCCGACGCGGCGGGCCGATGACAGTGATGCAGCCGGTGGCAGTAAAGTGTTGGATGGTTTCATGCGCGATCAAGAGCGCCGGCTTATTAGTGACGCACTGCGCCAGGGCCGGTCGAAAAAAGAAGCCGCAGAAATTCTTGGCATTAGCCCTCGCACGCTGCGTTATAAATTAGCGCGTCTGCGTGAACAAAGCTACCTGATGGGTTAAGGAGATAGACCATGTCTGATATGAAGGTTGATCAAATACTCACTCAGATCCGCGCCTTGCGCGAGCAGACGAGCGTCGCCAAGCCGGGCATGATTGAGGGCGACAGTTTCTCAGTTAATGCGCCGTCGAATGTTAATTTTGGGGCGATGCTGAAAGACTCGATTAATGCGGTTAACAGCACGCAGAAAAATGCTGGCGCACTGGCCGCTGAGTTTGAACGTGGCGCCAAGGATGTTAGCTTGACGGAAGTGATGGTGAATTTACAAAAATCTGACGTCGCCTTTAAGGCGGTGGTAGAGGTGCGCAATAAGTTTGTTGATGCCTATCAAGAAGTCATGAGGATGTCGATGTAATGCCTTTGCTTGTGGAGCTGGTGGGTGTGGTCATGAGAGATGTACTGACGGTGGGCTATTAAGATGGCTGAAGCTAAAAGCAATCCGCTGACGGGTTTACTCGCTGATCTGGCGAAAAATGATGTATTGCGCCAGTTGCTCATATTGGTGGGTATTGCCGCCAGTGTCGCCATTGGGGTCGCCGCGGTAATGTGGTCGCAGGGCACGGATTACCGCACCTTATACGCAAATGTTGCGCCCGAGCGCGCGGCGGGGGTCATCGATGCCTTAAATGCTGCGGGTATTCCTTATAAGATTCAGGAGCCAACTGGCTCTATTATGGTCCCCTCTGAAAAAATTCATGACGCGCGAATTAAATTGGCCGGTCAAGGTGTGATGCGTGACGGCACTGGCATGGCGATTCTGGAGCAGGAGCAAGGTTTTGGCGTTAGTGAGTTTATGCAGTCTAAGAAGTATCACTACGCCTTAGAGCAAGAATTGGCTAGCACAATCGAGAGCATGCATCAGGTGCGTAAGGCGCGGGTGCATTTGGCGATTCCCAAGCAGTCGGTGTTTGTGCGTGATCGCAAGCCAGCCAGCGCCTCGATTATGTTGGATGTCTACCCTGGTAGCAGTGTCGACAAGCAAAACGTCAATGCCATTATGAATTTGGTGGCGTCAAGTATTACAGGTTTAGCCCCAGAACAAGTGACGGTGGTAGATCAGCAGGGCAATCAATTATCTGAGCAGGGTGATAAAGACGATTTAGGTTTAAGCTCACGCCAGTTTAGCTACCGCCAGCGTATTGAAAGTGCGTATGAAGATAGTATTGAAGATTTACTCAGACCACTGGCTGAGGCTGGGCAGGTAAGAGTGAAAGTGTCAGCGGATGTGGATTTCTCAACCGGTGAAGAAAGCCGCGAAAGCTGGAATCCGGATCGTCAGGTGGTGCGCAGCGAACAAATTAATGAACAGGGCCGCAGCGCGGCGGGTAACGCTGGCGCTAAAGGCATTCCTGGGGCGCTGACCAATGAGCCACCGAGTATTGGTGGCCAAGCCACCGGTGATGGAACTGGCGGTGCCGGTGGTAGCCGCTCAATAGTGCGTAACTACGAAATTGAACGGGTATTGAATCACACCACCACGCCAACCGGCTTGATTAAAAAGCTGTCTGTGGCGGTGGTCGTGGCGAACCGTGCGAGTGCCGGTGAAAACGGTGAAGTAACGACAGTCGAGGTAAGCGCCGCAGAATTAGAGAAGTTAAACCTGCTGGTTAGAGACGCGATTGGTTACGACTTAGAGCGGGGTGATCGAGTTACGGTGGTATCGGCCGATTTCCAAACGCAGATGGGTTTTGACGAGGATGCGAGTGCGCCGGGATTTTGGGAGCAGCCTTGGTTTGCGAATTTAATTCGGCAAACCTTTGCTGGTCTCGCGGTTTTATTAATTGTCTTTGCGGTGCTGCGCCCAGGTATGCGGACGTTGATGCAGAGTAGCGCTTCTGCGAGTGATGCTAGAGCGGCATTGGCGGATGGCAGCGCAGTTGACGGTGTTACCGGCGAGGTTTTGCACCCAGCGGTGGCGGCCTTAGGTGGCCCGCAAATGGCGCAGGGCCAGTTGGGCGGTAAAATGGGTTTTGAAGAGAAAATGACCGAGGTGCGCTCGGTGGTGAATGAAAGCCCCGAGCGTGTTGCGCAAGTCATGAAAAAATGGGTGTCGGAAGAAAATGGTAAATCCTAATATGGCGGCAGGTTCAAATGTTAAGGGCAGCGAAAAAGCGGCCTTGTTTCTTTTGATGTTGGGCGAAGAGCAGGCCTCAAAGGTGCTGCAATTTGTTGATCCTCACGAGGTTGAACTCATTGGTACAGCGATGGCCGCAATCCGCAGCGTGGACAATCAACGCGCCGAGGCCGTGGTCGATGATTTTAGAATGTCGATGCAGTCTGAGACCTCTCTCGGGGTTGGCGTGCATGGCTATGTGCGTAAACTTTTTACCTCAACACTCGGTGAGCAAAAAGGCGCTACCTTGGCCGATCGCGTATTGGGTGATGAAGAATTGCAGGAGATGAACTCCCTGCGCTGGCTAGAGCCGGACGCGCTGCTGCATATGCTAAAGGATGAGCATCCCCAGTTGATTGCGATCACCATGGCGCATATGGATCAGGATCAGGCGGGTGCCTTGCTCAAGCAGATGGCGCCAGATTTACAAGACGATATTGTGATGCGCATTGCCAATATGCAAACGATTCCCCAAGCGGCGATGCGTCAGTTGCAGGCAGTGTTGAAGAAAAAACTCTCAGTTACGGCAACCTTTAAAAACCGCAAAATTGATGGTGCTTTAACAGTGGCAGGCATTATGAATGGCCTAGACCCCGAGGCGGAAACGCGCATCTTGGAATCGGTGGCGAAAAAGAATGAGGCCTTGTCGGAGAAGATTCAGGACTTGATGTTCTTGTTTAGCAATTTGATCAATATCCCCGACAAGGGCATTCAGTTATTACTGCGCGAGGTGAGTTCCGATATTTTACCGATGGCCTTGAAAGGCGCAGATCAAGCCGTACGTGACAAGATTATGGGCAATATGTCCAAGCGTGCGCGGGAAATGTTAATTGAAGACATGGACGCCCGTGGGCCAATGAAGTTAAGCGATGTTGAAGCTGCGCAGAAGGATATTCTCGCCGTCGCCAGAAAATTGGCGGAAGCGGGTCAGATTGATTTGGGCCGTGGCGGTAATGACGATTATGTGTGAGGTAGCGGTGCTATTTCACCGTAAATTGCGGAGCTGAGAGGCGACTATGGCGGATGTGTTTCAGGTCTTTGTGCCGCGGGTTATTGATGGCGACGTAAGTACGGCTGCCGCAGCGAGTGTTGACCCGGTCGAGTCAGCGGTCGAGCACAGCACCTGGCAGTTGCCTGAAATATCTGCATTGGCCTCGCCAGCGGCGAAAATTGCTGCAAGGCCTGAACATATCGAACCCGCGGATGCGGATCAGGCGCCACCTACTGATACGTTTGAGGACCTGCGTACTCAAGCCTACGACGAGGCCTTTCAGCAGGGCCTTGCGGATGGCCAGCAAGAGTCAAAACGCTTGCTGGCTGAACAGAGCCAGCAGTTGCAGTTGGCCTTGGCCGCTTTGCGCGAACCACTCAAGTGGGTTGATAGTGAGCTGGAGCGCGAACTGTTTTCAATGACCCTCGCTATTTCAAAACAGTTACTGCGCCATGAGTTAAGTGTGCGGCCTGAGCTTATTGAAAATCTGGTAAACAAAGCGGTGGCCGCGCTGCCCATAAGCAATAGCGGATTTGATATTTTCCTTAACCCCGCCGATGTCGAGGTGCTGCGCAATGTGCACGCTGAACGTAACGAACCATTAGATCCCGCGTGG
>NZ_JBFJWS010000246.1:0-4814 GCF_041623545.1 Zhongshania sp.
GGCGACATCTTGTGCTTTCGCACTGGCTTCGACCGCGCCCTGCTGAGTCGCTATAACGACCCCTCTGCCCCCTTTGATCCACACCAGTGCAGCGGCCTCGATGGCGCCGACAAAAATCTCCAGCGCTGGATCACCGACTCTGGTGCCGCCGCCTTAGTCTCAGACAATGAAGCCGTCGAATTACTGCAAGACATGAGTGTTAACACTGGCATTGGCACCCGCATCCCATTGCACGAGTTATGCCTGTTCAAGCTCGGCATGCCACTGGGCGAAATGTTTTTGCTCAGTGACTTGGCGGACTGGTTACGTGCCAACAATCGCTCGCGCTTCTTGCTCACAGCGCCTCCGCTGCGCCTGCCCGGCGCTGTCGGATCACCGGTCACGGGCGTGGGAACGGTCTAGGCCACATGCTTAGAACCACGATATGAATACGGTACTTATCGCCGGCGCGACAGGCCTTATCGGTGAAGCAGCACTTACGCATTTTGCTAAGGCTGACAACTGGAAAGTTATCGCCCTTTCCCGCCGGAAGCCGGAACCGGTATGTGATCCCGCAAACTTTCGTCACATCACCGTAGATCTGTGCGACCTGTCGTCTTGTAGAAGCGCTTGCGCCGAGCTTGGAGCTGTCACCCACATTATTTACGCCGCCGTCGCGGAGCAAGCCGGCCTAGTATCTGGTTGGCACGACACCGAGCAAATGCAGCTTAATTTAAGCATGCTACAAAACCTGCTCGAACCCTTACGCGCTACTGCCGCAAACTTACAACACGTAAGCCTACTCCAAGGAGCAAAAGCCTACGGTGCTCATGCAGGGCAAATACCCCCTGTACCTGCTAGAGAAAGTGCACCCCGGGTTCAGCACGACAATTTTTACTGGCTGCAAGAAGACTACCTTAAAACGATTGCCGAAGAAGCAGGCTTTACGTGGACAATCCTTCGCCCCCAAGTGGTCGTCGGCAGTACCAGTGGCGCCGCAATGAATCCCATGCTTGCGTTCGCAGCCTACGCGGAAATTCGACGCGCAGAAAACAAACCCTTTAGCTTCCCCGGTGGCGCCCTGCAGTTAGCAGAAACCGTCGACGCCGAGCTAATCGCCGAGGCCCTCGAGTGGGCCGCCACCGCAACCGCTGCCCGCGAGCAAACGTTTAATATTACCAACGGCGACGTCTGCGCGTGGCGAGAACTTTGGCCAGCATTGGCCGCCGCCTTCAACATCGAAGTGGGCCCGGATGAACCGATGTCACTAGCCGCATATTTAGTGGAACGCCAAGATATATGGGAGCATCTTGCCCAGAAAAACGACTTGCGCATTTCTAATCTCAAAAACTTTCTCGGCGAAAGTCACCACTACGCCGACATTTTGCTCCGCGCAAACAGCACCGCACTTCAACACCCAATGTTGCTTAGCACAATCAAACTACGGCAAGCGGGATTTACAGCCTGCCGTGATAGCGAGGCAGTATTAACTCGCCTAATCGCTGAAATGAAGACACGACGCTTTATTCCCTAGCAATCAAATTTAGTGGAACAAAATGAAGAAAAACAAGGTGTAAGCAGTAAGCGAAAATAGCTCGTAATTAACCAATAAGAAGCTGCGCTAATCAGGTGTAAGCAAAAAACGGAGAAATACCCATGCCAAAATTTATGTTAATCGCTATAAACGGCCCCACCGAAGGCAACGATGCCGAATACAACAAGTGGTATAACGAGGTTCACGCCGCCGACCTGATGTCGGTTAACGGCGCAAGCTCGGTGCGCCGCTTTAAGGTCGAAGCGCAAAATCGCATCGACAAGCCCTATGTCAATGTTACTGAAATCGAAGGCGAGAGCGCCGAAGCCATTTTAAAAGAGTTGGCCGAAAAAGCCTCAGACTTCCCAGACAGCATCGACCGTAGCTCGTCGGTATTTATACTCGGCCGCGAAATCACCGGCGAGTCTTAGCGCAGCGGCAAATCGATGGCCGCACGCACCAGCACATCAGCGACCAAAATAAAATACAGTGAGAATACTATGAACCTAACAGGAAAAGTGGCCATTGTAACTGGCGGCGCGCGCGGCATTGGCCGGGCCTACGCCGAAGCACTGGCCGACGCAGGCGCCGCAGTTTTAATCGCGGATCTTTTAGAGGCCGAAGGCGCCGCGACAGTCGAAGCAATTCGCGGCAAAGGTCAGCAAGCCAGCTTTATGAGCGTCGATGTTTCAAGTATGGAAGCCACCGAAGCCATGGCGAAAATGGCCGCCGAGACCTACGGCGGCATCGATATTCTCGTTAACAATGCGGCGATGTTCGCCAGTTTGGTGGGCGGCCCAATGAGCGACATTTCCATCGCCCGCTGGGACAAAACCATGGCCGTTAACGTGCGTGGCCCCTGGCTTTGCACCCGCGCGGTTGTTCCCTATATGCGCCAACGCGGCGGCGGTTCGATTGTAAACCAAACCTCTATTTCAGCATTCGGCATGGCCGGTATGCTCGACTACACAGCATCGAAGGCTGCAGTTATCGGCATGACCAAAAGCTCGGCATCGGAATTAGGTAGAGATAATATCCGGGTTAACGCCATTGCGCCCGGCGGCACCGCAACCGAAGGCTTTTCCCAGATCATGGGCGGCAATCTCGCCATGGCCGAGGAACGCGCCAAAGCTACGCAGCTGATTGCCGCGCAGATTAAGCCCGAGGACATTACCGGCACACTGCTACTGTTAGTCAGTGACGGTTCTAAGTTCATTACCGGCCAAACCATTGTCGTGGACGGCGGCAAATACTTTTTGGGATAGGCCTACCGAAATCGCCCTTGCTCGGTAAGCAAGGGCGAGACATTCCCCAGTAAAATCCGCTTCCTTCTCAAACTAAGCTCGAATGCGAGGGAATAGAAAGATGCTCATCTTGGCCCAGTTCAATATCTTCCGGCGCAACCACTGCTTAAGACTCGCACTCAAACCAGAATGTAATAATGGTAGTGAGCCTCGTTATCTTCCTTCCAACCAACACCGACAGCCACGACCTCATTGAGCCAGCTCTGCTCACTATTCACGTCGGTTTCGAATACAGCCGCGGTGCGCCACGACGGGTCATTCGGCGCAATCCCCGGCGCGGTGCGATCCGGAATGGTACCCAGGTACTGCTGCAGCACAGGAACGCCCTGCTTGGTCTGCATCATCACCTTCATATCAATTTGCCAAGGCAAGCTACTTGCCGAGCTCGACATTCGATGCGGTCCCCAGCTAAGCCCTTTGACCCACATACCTTCCAGCGCACCTTCCGCTAGACAACCGGTCTCGGCCATAGTGAAATAGCGATTCGACACCGCACCATGGATAGTCAAACGGTCGCCAACCGAGTCGAGACCGGTCATTTGGTAGAGTGGCTCAACCTCAACGGCGGTGGCGTCGTCACTCGCCTGACCCAGTAACTCGAACAAGTCGGCACGCAGCGAATCACCATCGATTTCGACATACCCTGCCGCACTTACGCTATTCAGCCATGCGAGAGGCGAGGCGACCGGCGCCTCAAATACTGCCCCAATACGGTAGCTGCCGGCACCATAGCGCCCACCACCGCGGCCAATATACTTCATTAGAATTGTCTCACCGCCATCGGCGAGCAAGGTGATCAGGCCTTCTACCGAAAATTGATCGTCGCCTGCACCAGCATATAACCGCCACTCGTTCGACACATCCTCGGCAATCAAGCCCGCCAGCCGCTCACCCTTAAACGATCCGCCAAAGCAGCGAGACACTGAGCGACGGCCATGCGGGCTATCAAAAGCCAATTCATGACAACCTAGACCCAAGGCCTGAAAAGTTATAAGTGCTCGAGCGGGAAACGCGCTGCCAAAACCAGCGACACAAGTCTCATTACTTTCTGTCAGCGGCATTTTCCAGTTGCTGCGACGGGTCCAGCTTGGCGCTGACTCGTTCTTGTTGACGCCAATTTCGTCCTTATTCACAACGGCCCTCCCCCAAGCCCATTAGCTTTCAAGTCAACAAGCCCGTTCGCGCTAAATAGCCCAAAGCGGAGCAAGGTCTCACACGGCCAATGACTCTCCACAGCAGGCTTACCAGCTGTAACCAACCGCAAGACCAAACTGCCGCTTCGCATCGGCATTGATGAAATGAGCAATATCGCGACGGTCGTCGACGACCGTAAAGTTCAACATTGAATTCACAGAAAACTGGTCAAATAGATTTTTAACGTAAGCAGTAAGCTCCAGTTTTTCATCAAGGCCAACCCAGCCAACGCGCATATCAACAACACCGTAAGCCTCTTGAATAGTCAGAGGGTCTTGCGTGGCGTTAAACTGCACATCGTCCTGCCAGCGGCCAGTCAACTGAGCGAAAGCACTGTCACCATCGTCAAGGGGCACCTGGTAACGCGCAGACAGCGACAGTGACACTTTAGGCGCATTGGGCAATGTTTTGCCAGATACATCCTGTGTGTCACAGCTGCCGTCACCGTCGTCATCTTCGCCACCGGCTTCGCCGACACGCTGACCAGGAAAACACTTAGGCCGGAAATCATCAAATACCGCCTCATTGTAGAGTATGGAGCCGGCGACAAAGAGCGACTCTGAAGGCTGGCCCTGCACCTCAATTTCGACGCCTTGGGTTGCTAGCTCACCCGCGTTCTTAACATCAAAGCGAATAACACCACCGATATCGTCTGGGTTAGGCGGAACCGCTAAATAAGCCTGGAAGTCAGTAAATACGGTTCTGAACAGCGCAATATTCAACTGCATGCGATTATCAAATAACCGAGATTTACTACCCAATTCAAAACTCAGCGCGGTCTCAGGCTTAACTGGATTTGCGTA
>NZ_JBFJWS010000247.1:0-4812 GCF_041623545.1 Zhongshania sp.
CAAGGCGAGATAGGGGGAGGTGATTTGTGAAAACACGCGGTGCATTGCTGTTAAACGATGGTCGAAGTCCCCTGCTTCACTGGGCATATCAAACACCATAAAGCGGACTTCTCGCCATTGCCCAGGGTCGGGATTTTGCCGCCGTACGGCGCCAGATACCTCAGCAAAGCGCTTGCGACCCATCCACAGTTCGCCATCGAGGGGAATTGGGGGGAAGTCTGCAGTAAACCACGTCGGCGCCGAAAAGTGCTTGCCCTGTCGAGAGATAAGCTGCGTGCCGTCCCAGTAAGCTCTTACCCCGTCAAGCTTTTCGCTAACCCAATAATCACTTAAGACGATGTCTTGATGATAAGGCTTTGCCTGCATTAGCGAGGGTTTATTTAGCCGATATTCGCTGACTGCGCCGGTTTGGCTCTGAGCTGCGCTGCTGTAGAGCAAGGTTAATAACAAGAGTAGGGGTAAAGTTGGCTTGATAAGCATAGTTGATCACTCCTTGATCAGTTGGCCGATCCTTCGGCGTATTTTGACGATTTTACGTAAAAATTGTCTACGAGAAAGTGCTTGAATGAAATTCT
The DNA here is from genome assembly GCF_041623545.1 of Zhongshania sp. Lineage (GTDB taxonomy): Bacteria > Pseudomonadota > Gammaproteobacteria > Pseudomonadales > Spongiibacteraceae > Spongiibacter. Next base: position 576 of record NZ_JBFJWS010000247.1, read on the forward strand.
TGAAAATAACACTAAAGTTATGCGGCGATCGGCCGATCTATTAACTGAGAAATTGCCCTCATAAGAGGAGTCGGCCGCCGATGGCATTGTCGATTAATACGAATTTTGCCGCATTGAACGCCGCGCGCAATTTACAGAGCTCCGAGACTTCGCTGGTGCGCGCGCAACAGCGATTATCGTCTGGACTTCGTATTAATAGCGCCCGCGACGATGCGGCGGGCTTGGCGATATCAACACGCTTTACCACTCAAATTCGTGGTCTTGATCAGGCCGTACGCAATGCCAACGACGGTATATCTATGCTGCAGGTAGCCGAAGGGGCATTGGGCTCGGTGACTGATGCCATGCAGCGTATTCGCGAATTAGCCGTGCAGGCCGTTAACTCAAGTAATAGCGATAGTGACCGACAGGCACTGCAAAGCGAAGTAGATCAGCTGCGCAGCGAAATCGACCGGGTCGGTAGTCAAACCCGCTTTAACGGTCAAAATGTATTTGCCTCGGCAAGCAGCAGTGTCTTAGGCGATAGTGACCAGCTGGCAGTGATCGATGGTCTTCGCTCCGGCTGGCTATCTCAGTCAGAATCCCTTATTCAGGATTATTTTGGGCTCACCGCTGATGGCGATGGTATAAGTATCGAATTAACTAGTTTTTCAGACGGTGCTAGCGGCACAGCAGCGAGAGTAACTGGTACCACGGGTGGTGGCTCAGGCAAGCTTAATAACGTTACTCTGCAAATTGATATGGCTGATTTCACCCCGCCAAATTTGCCTGATGGCGGTACAGAGCCCTTCTATAACGATCGAATTATTGCACATGAAATGGTACACGCGGTGATGTACCGCAGTGTGAATATGGCGTCTTTTGTCAGCGCGGGGAATCAACAGTGGTTCCTTGAAGGTGCCGCTGAATTGATTCATGGTGCTGATGAGCGTGTGGCTAGCTCCGTTGGGTCATTGGGTGTTGCTGGACTTGCGGGGATAGCTGATGATCTTGACGGTGCCTGGGGTGGCAGTAGTGATGAATACTCAGCTGCCTTTCTCGCTGTGCGAAAATTGCACGATGAGATCAAAGCTGCGGGCGGTGAAGGCATTAAAGATGTTATGAATTACCTCACCAATAACTTAAATGAAGGCCTTGATGACGCAATCAATTCGGCGACTAAGGGCAGCTACACGTCAGCGGATAATTTCTTAAATACAGCTTTTGATACGGCGAATGCTCAAGCTTACATACAGGGTTTGGTAGATAATGGTTCTTTAGCCGATAGCGACACTGGTGCGATTGGTGGCGCTAATGTCGATGGTGGAGCGGTTCGTACCGCGCAAACGGTAATTGCCAATTATGCTACTCGTAATGGGGCTGATCAACTCGCTGGCTTTGCCGAAACGTGGGAAGATGCAGAGGTCAGTGTTGTTGCCAGTAATAAAAAAGATTTTCAGCTCGGAGCCAATGTTGGCGAAGTAGTCGGGGTTGATATTGGCGCGATGAACGCCGCTGCGCTAGACTTGGGCGACCTTAGTTTGCTTGATGCCGCCAATCAGGTAATTAGCAAAATGGATCGTGCGTTGGACTATATCTCCACGCAGCGCGCTAATATTGGCGCTCAGTTAAACCGATTCGAATCAACGATTGCTAATCTGCAAACCTCCTCAGAAAACCTCACTGCCAGCCGTTCGCGTATTCTTGATGCGGATTTCGCGAAGGAAACCGCGACCTTAGTCAAAGCGCAAATTTTGCAGCAAGCTGGTGTCGCAATCACTGCGCAAGCCAATGCACTGCCACAGTCAGCGCTGGCATTACTTCAGTAGGTATTGTTTCTGCCTTACCGATCTGACTGTCATCATCTGTTAATAAACATCGTGCAGTATATGTATCTTTTATTACGCACGATGGGGTTTGGAATGTCGGATGTTGTATCGCCAATACGCGGGTTAAGCCGAAGAAATTTACTGCGCAATGCCTTTTACCTTTCCACTGCCACCGCGGCGGCACCGTTGCTGTCGGCCTGTGGTGGCACTAAGAGCCGCGCGGTGACGAGTAACTCAACACCTGGCGCGCCAGAGCTATTTATTCCCCAGGGGCCGCTCGCCAATATTGGTGAGCTAAGTCTCGATCCGCTGACCCAAATAAGAATTCCTGAGGGCTTTTCTGTGCGAGCGGTCGCGCGTTCCGGCTTACCTGTTGTGACGCCTGGCGGTGGATCACCGATTACCCTTGGTTTTAATTGGCATGTATTTCCCGATGGCGGTGCAACCTACGCGCTCGCGGATGGGGGTTGGGTCTACACCTCTAACTCCGAGGTGCCGGCCGTTGCCGCTGGCGGTTGTAGTGCCATCAAGTTTAACGCGGCTGGCGAAGTTGTTGACGCCTATCCTATTTTGACTGGCACAACTCAAAATTGCGCCGGAGGTAAAACACCTTGGCAGACCTGGGTTTCTTGTGAGGAAACCGATTCCGGTGTGTGCTGGGAGTGCGATCCGTTTGCTGAAAGTCAGGGCGTCGCAAAACCCTCTTTAGGCTTGTTCGCTCATGAAGCCATTGCGGTCGACCAAGACAAGGGGGTTATCTATCTCACTGAAGACAATAGCAGTGGCCGCTTTTATCGCTGGGTTGCCGACGCAAACGATATAGACCCAAATACAGGGCGAATAGCCATGGAAGCTGGCACCTTACAGGTAATGAACCTTGTCGGTTTTGAAAATGGCGGTTACCCAGAAGCTGATGCACAGTTGCGTGAGCTTCGTGCCGTGACGTGGGTAGATGTGATTCGGCCGTCTGAGCCCCAGAGCACGGTGCGCGATGAACTTGCGGCGGCAGCGCAATCAGTGCCGGGTACACGGTTTAACGGTGGCGAAGGCCTTTGGTATTACAGTTTACCTGCTGGGATAAATCACACGCCGCGCGGCGGCAGTGTACCCACAAGAGGTATCGTCTTTTTTACCTGCAAGGGTGATAACCGAGTGTGGGCGCTGGATGTTGAAAATCAGTTGGCGGAACTTATTTTCGACAACGAGCAAATTGAGCCTGATTTTAAGGATGTCGATAACTTAACGGTCAGCCCATGGGGCGATGTCGTTGTTGCCGAAGATCCGCCGTCGGAACACTATTCACGCATCATGGTGCTGTTGCCTAATGCTACATGCGTAGTATTGGTGCAGTGTGAACACCCCGGCTCTGAAATTTGTGGGCCCGCCTTTTCGCCTGACGGCCGTAAGCTCTATTTTAGCTCGCAGCGTCGCGGGCTCGGCGAGACTTATGAGCTAACCATCCCTGACTCTCTCATATTTGGGTGAAGTATAATTACGATGTAATTCTGGGCCTTGCGGTGCAGGGGATAATGTCCTCGGCACCCAGTTTGCGCCGCACCGCGTTAGTCTGGTGAACATGGTGTTTATTTGTTTGCGCGCTGGGTAGTGTAAGATGTCGAATACTCGCGGGCAGCAAGCAATCAAAAGGTAGGAATGAGTTTACTTAGAATTCGTGCAGGGCAGTCTGCACTGGAGCAAATCCAAAAGCAGGGGCTAAGCCCAGCAGATATTGGCGCGGTATTTGGCGCCTCTGGCGCGGCGAAGTGGTTGGCTATTTATGGGCTCGATCGCGCCATTTTTTCAGATTGGCTGGCAGATGCAGAGCATCCCATCAATCTCTTTGGAACATCCGTTGGCGCTTTTAAATTAGCTGGTGCGTGTCGCCAAAATCCAGGTAAGGCGCTAGACGATTTAGCCCATGCCTATATAGAGCAATCCTATCCCAACGGTATCAGTGCCGATTTCATTGATGTCGAAACCCAGCGTTTATTGGACGCGGTGGTTGACCCTGCGGGGGTGGAGGAGATTCTTGCTCATCCTGTGTTCCGTTATCACTGTGGCACAGTATTGGGTAAAGGCTTGCTGGCGAGTTCCTCGGTGGCGAGGCAGAAATACGCAATGGCATTGGCTTTCACCTTAAACGGGTTTGGCCGCAATATTCATAGACGCGCCATGCAGCGCGTTATTTTTGCTGACGCTAGGGCCGACGCCGCCCTCGGTGGCCGGGACGCCTACGCGAGCCACCGAGTGCTTTTAAACCCTGAGAACTTGCGCTCGGCGGTGATGGCATCTGGCTCGATTCCAGTGGTAATGCACGGGGTTAGCGATATCGCCGGCGCACCCGCAGGAATGCACCGCGATGGCGGCTTACTCGATTACCATCCCGTGCCAGGGAATGTGTGGCAGGGTGAGGGCCTAGTGCTATACCC
>NZ_JBFJWS010000248.1:0-4810 GCF_041623545.1 Zhongshania sp.
CCTTGATATGCACGCCAAGCATTCTCGTATTTGGTTTAAAACCACGACGGCCACCGAGGTCGGCACCGTGGGCAGCTATATTGAAATGGATTTTGGGGTGAATCAAATTGGGGATGAACGCATCAGTAATTCCGCCGCGTCGCGCATTCGGCATGCCTATATAAATTGGCAGTACAATGCCGACAGCGCAATACTGGCTGGGCAGACTTGGAGCACCTTTTTTAATGTGGGTAGCTTGCCGGATACCCTCGATTTTGTCGGTCCGGTCGGCACTTTGTTTGAGCGCCAGGCGCAACTGCGTTGGACGCATTCATTGCGCGGGGCAAGCTTACTGATGTTTGCGATAGAAAATCCTTCAAGCGGTTTCTACGGGGAGGATGGCTCTGCAGCGGGTGCCAGTGCCTACGATAATAATTCCCTGCCGGATATCGTCTTGCGCTTTAACGGTAAATCGGGCGATTTCAGCTATAGCCTTGCTGGCTTGCTGCGGGAGGTCGCCTATAAGCAAAACTATACGAACAGTCAGGCTCAGGCGGTTGTCGGCGACGATAGTGTGTATGGCTACGGGCTTAGTTTTGCCGGTGTTTGGCAGTTAGGCGCCGATGATATTCGCCTGCAATTCAATGCAGGTAATGCTCTGGGTCGTTACCTTGGCTTGCAGACCTACCGCGACGGGGTGATTAAGGATAACGGTGATATCGACTTGATCGACTCAATGGGCGGCTATATCGCGTATCGGCATTTTTGGGCGCCGCAATGGCGCAGCAGTTTGGTGTTGTCAGCAAGCTCCGCGGATAATCCCACTTCCGTCGCGGCGACGACTGCTGCGTCTTATCAAAGTGCGCACGCCAATCTGATATACGCACCTGTAGCGGCACTTAATTTTGGTATTGAATATATTCATGCCAGCAAAACTATTGAACGGCCAGTAAATGGCGACGATAGCGGCGATATCGATCGTCTACAATTTAGTGCGAAATACACGTTTTAGACCCGCTAGGGAGGCTAATCGACTAAGGTCGAATGGTAGATACATAACTTAACTGCAATGCTTGGTTTATAAGACGAAATAAACAGGAGAACACAATCATGGCGTTTCATTCAAAAGAACTGGCGAAAGCCTATTGGCGGGAAAACGTAAAGCTCTTACTCAGCTTGCTCTTTGTGTGGGCGCTGGTGTCGTTCGGCTTTGGGATTCTGTTTGTTGATGCTCTTAATCAAATTCAATTTTTTGGTTTTAAATTGGGTTTTTGGTTTGCTCAGCAAGGGGCCATTTACACCTTTGTGGTGCTGATTTTTGTCTACGTATACAAAATGAATCGCCTTGATGAAAAATACGATGTCCAAGAAGACTAGGGGTGAATGATGGATATTAGAATTTGGACATTTTTAATTGTCGGACTAAGTTTTGTGCTGTATATCGGTATTGCGATTTATTGCAGAGCCGGTACCACCAAAGAATTTTACGTGGCAGGAGGGGGGGTTCACCCTGTTGTTAACGGCATGGCGACGGCGGCGGACTGGATGAGTGCGGCCTCGTTTATCTCAATGGCCGGTCTTATTTCTTTTATGGGTTACGACGGCGCAGTCTATTTAATGGGCTGGACCGGTGGCTATGTATTGTTGGCACTGTGTTTGGCGCCTTACTTGCGTAAGTTCGGCAAATTTACCGTGCCGGACTTTATCGGTGACCGCTATTACTCGCAGACTGCGCGAACCGTCGCGGTGATTTGTGCGATCTTCGTGTCCTTCACTTATGTGGCGGGGCAAATGCGCGGGGTCGGGGTGGTTTTTAGTCGCTTTCTGGAGGTAGACATTACCACCGGCGTGATACTGGGCATGGCGATTGTGTTCTTCTACGCCGTGTTAGGCGGTATGAAGGGCATTACCTACACTCAGGTCGCTCAGTACTGCGTGCTGATGATGGCCTATTTGGTGCCTGCGATTTTTATCTCGATCATGATCACTGGTCATGTGATTCCTCAGTTTGGTTTTGGCGCGACATTGGCGGACGGTTCGGGGGTGACCTTGCTAGACAGGCTTGACGGCCTGTCGGCGGAGCTCGGTTTTGCCGCCTATACCAGTGGCACTAAATCGACAATGGACGTCTTGTTTATTACTGCTGCCTTAATGGTTGGCACGGCGGGCTTGCCCCATGTGATCGTGCGCTTCTTCACGGTTCCCAAGGTGAAGGACGCGCGCAAATCTGCGGGCTGGGCCTTGATCTTTATCGCAGTGCTCTACACCACGGCTCCGGCAGTTGCTGGCTTCGCTCGCCTGAATATGATCAACACTATCAATGGCGCTGATAGTCAGGGTACTGAGTACAGCGAGGCGCCGACGTGGGTAACCAACTGGGAACAAACCGGCTTGATTGGCTGGGAAGATAAAAACGACGATGGCCGTATGTTTTACTCCGGCGATGAACGCAACGAAATGCACATTGACCGAGATATTATGGTCTTGGCCAATCCTGAAATTGCTAATCTGCCAGCTTGGGTTATTGCTCTTGTTGCTGCAGGTGGCGTAGCGGCGGCATTATCGACCTCGGCTGGTTTGCTATTGGTTATCTCCACATCGATCTCCCACGATTTGCTCAAACGCAACTTGATGCCGAATATTTCCGACAAATTAGAGCTTCGTTACGCACGGGGGGCGGCAGCAGTTGCAGTGTGCATCGCTGGGTATTTGGGGATTAATCCGCCGGGCTTTGTGGCGCAGGTGGTAGCCTTTGCCTTTGGCTTGGCGGCATCGAGCTTCTTCCCAGCGATTATTCTCGGCATATTCTACAAGCGCATGAACAAATACGGAGCGATCTCCGGTATGGTTAGCGGCATTGTGTTTACAGCTACGTATATCGTGTACTTCAAGTTCATTAACCCAGCAGCGAGTGTGCCGGAAAACTGGTGGTTTGGTGTGTCGCCAGAAGGCATTGGCACCATGGGCATGCTGGTGAACTTTGTGGTTGCCGGTGTGGTATGTCACTTTACGCCAGCACCACCGCAAGATGTGCAGGATATGGTGGAGAGCATTCGCTACCCACAGGGCGCAGGAGTCGCTCAAGTTCACTAAGCGTACTTAGCGAGAGCTTACTTTACATAAAAAAGCCGCTACCGATTTTCGGTAGCGGCTTTTTTTATGCGCCTAGTTTGAACTGTGGGCTAGTGAAAAGCGGCCATAACAACTTCAAAGCCGATCAGTAGAATAACGATCCACTCGAGGAAAGCGCTGTGGCTGTGGTTTTGCTCGTCGGCCAGTATTTCTAACAGCTCGTGTATGGTGCTAAGTTTTTGAGATAGCACGTCTACCCGCGGTTTGATATCGAGATAGCGGGCTACCTGCATATAAGTCGATTCTAAATTAGGGTACTCCCAGAAAAACTCCGGGGTATCCAGCAAGCCATAATGCAGAATGATATCGCTTTTGGCCGCGAACAGACGGCCGCGAATTTTGGCCAGCTCTTTGCGTCGGAGGGGGATTTTACCCTTTTCTGCCAGTGTTGCCGGTATGTGCGCAGTGGCTTTGATATTATCCAGCACCATGGTTTCGAACACGATTAGCTGGGTAGACTGTGCTAGGGCGTGGGATACCGCTAGCCGGAGCAGGTTATCTTCGCCGGGTAGCGAAATATGGTCGCCGCGGACACTGAGTTGTTCGGCGTTAAGCGTAAACTGAAACAACTCGCGACTGCGTTTGGTCGATTCGAGTAAAATATACGGTGTTACTCGTTTTATGAGTAATTGCTGGTCGTCGTCTGACACTGCCCAGAACACGACGATACCGTATTGAAATAGCCACGCTTCGCCCGAAGCTATGGGGACGTGATAGGCGTCGCGATAGCGGGTGAACTCATACGGCGCCAAAGCCGCGCTCTCAAGCTCTGGTATTTGGAATGCGTCACCCAGATTGATAACGCTAATCGTTGAATTGCAAAATGGCATATTGCCACCTCGTGCGGGGCGCGCCGGCCGGTCGGGAAGTGACAGAATGCCACTGGGCGCGCATCATATTCGCAGTCTATTTATTAGGCAATAATTTTTTGACCAATTTTTGTTCAAGATCAATTAAAGAAAGGGCCTTGCGGCACTCTTTAGTATGCTGATAATACGTGTGCATATACGACTGTTGCAATCGTGACTATATCGCCGTGCATTCTGCAGTATCGTCACAAGAAATTACCGGCTGCGGGTGGAAGTACGAACTATCCTCGGGGTGGCTTGGCACGAGGTTTGTTGGGCGCTTACATATTGCTAACTGGGTGAAACAACGCATCCGTTTTCAGAAGCGGTTTTTTCGCCGTTTAATTTAGTATTTTCCGTTTTTTTATATGTCACCGCGGTAAAATGTTGGCCCGTAAGGGGCTATGATGACTAAAGATTTATATCGGGGTGGGCAATGGCATTAGATTTCGAGGAATTACATCGCTTTGTAGATAGTGTTTTAACGGCCAACGATGGAGACCATTTTAACGTCTTAGGTCTGCGTCCAGAGTATGTTGAGCGGCACCGTGTTGGCATGTCTATGCCATATAGCGAAGCATTGATTGGCGATCCGGATACAGGCGTTATACACGGCGGTGCAATTACGGCCCTACTTGATACTTGTTGCGGCTTTGCTTCGGCGACCGCATTAGATGATTTGGGCATGACACCTACTATTGATTTGCGTATTGATTATATGCGTCCGGCGACGCCGGGTCTTACCGTATACGCCGATGCAGAGGTTTACAGGGTTACTGAAAGTGTTATTTTCACTCGTGCACTTGCTCATCATGGTGACGTTGATAATGCAATTGCGTCGGTAGTCGGTA
>NZ_JBFJWS010000249.1:0-4777 GCF_041623545.1 Zhongshania sp.
CGCCTACTTACCATCAGCGTTGCGCCTAATGAGTTTTTGGCGAAAAAGTAAATCGAGTGCGCTGGAAGCGAAGTACTATTCTATGCATGGCCCGCAGTCGACAATTAGCCTGTGCCCATTGAGTCAGCGCATGAGTTATTCCGCTAATTTTTCAGCGCAGACCCCAGAGGCGATTGCCGATCGAATCCAGGACGATCATCGCTTTTCTCCTGATGCAGACATGTTGAATTACTTCATAAAGCTGTCAGAGCGCCTGTCTAAATCAGATGAGCCTCGATTGAAATCCGGTAAACGGTAAATTTCCGCTGCGCTCGCTACCAACCTTGTTTATTATGTCCCTCAGATTTTAATTTGCTGGGGTTACCGTGTCAGATATAAATAATCGTCAGGCATTTGTCACAATGCTGGGCCTGCAAGATCGTATGAATGCCAAAGTTCATCCAGATTGGATGGCACAGGGGTTTGCCTGGTATCGCGCGGCATGGATCGAGTGTGCCGAACTAATGGACCACTACGGTTACAAATGGTGGAAAAAGCAAGAAGCCGATATTGAGCAAGTTCAGCTCGAAATAGTTGATATTTGGCATTTTGGCTTAAGCGCCATGTTTAGACCTGGTGTCGATATTAATGCACTTGCGGACGAAATAGTCGACGAGCTAAGCCGCTATGAGCCTAGTGAAAAGGATGTGCTTGCCGCAACGGAGTCGCTCGCGGGCTATTGCCTAAATGAAAAATCCTTCTCTGTGTCCTTGTTTTGGGATCTTATGGCCGCCGCCCAGCTCAGCTTTGATCAATTATATAAGCAGTATGTTGGTAAGAATGTCCTTAATTTTTTTCGCCAAGACCACGGCTATAAAGATGGCAGTTATATCAAAATATGGCAGGGTGAAGAAGATAATGTGCACCTCGTGCAAATCCTCAACAGTGCCGATATTTTGTCACCGCAATTTGCGGATGATGTCTATCAAAGCCTTCTTGCTCGCTACCCCTCGGCTTAAGTATGTCCGCTGATAAAGTATCGACCTCAGCCCTCGCCAAACTGCGTGAAATTCCGGTTCAACAGTTGTTTTCGGTACTGAAAGACTATGGCTGGATCCGTAAAGCCGATGAGGGTTGGTTCTTAACCGCGAAAGGCGAGTTTGAAGGTGGCAGCTACATTAATAGCAAACGCTATGGTCGCTATATCGTATGGCCTACATCACTACTTGAGCACCCACTGCTGCAGGCGCTTGAAAGTAATAAGCTACTATCTGCAGCGGCGTTGGGGCGGGCTGAAGGGTTCAGTGGTCGTGAAATCAATCGGATGCTGGTTGATATCGCTTGGTTAAGACCTAGTCATAGAGGCTGGGAGTTAACAGAGCAGGGCGTCAAAGAAGGCGGACAGGTTTTTGAAAATCAGCAGAGTAGTTTAAGTTACGTACTTTGGCCTGAAGATATCCCGAAGCGGCCCAGTTTTAAACGTATTTTGATGTTTTGCCGCGGTGAACACCTTGCTGCCGGGGACTTGTTTTCTGGCGCCAGCGCAGAACTGCTGGCTTTAGATGGTATGGCCTGTAAAAATCACGCGCATTGGGCTATTGCGCAATGGTTGTATTTAGCCGGTTTACGTTACGCTATGTTTCGTACTTTGCCGGTTTCAGAACAGCTGATAAGTGATTTTTATCTACCAGAAAGTGGTGTGTATATCGAGTATTGGGGGCCTGACGACCATTCCGATGCGATTTCAGCGCGTATGCGCCGAGCGGAGATGTGTAAGAAGCTCGGTTTCCCTGTTCTCGATGTACACCCAGAAGATATAGCTAATTTAGACGACTACCTCTGTCGGCACCTACTAAGCCTTGGTGTCGACTTTTACTAGGGTGTTTAGCGTTAGCTAGCGATCGAGCTCTTGCATAATGGCGTTTGCCAAAGCGAGATCTTTTGCACTTAAACCGCCAGCATCATGCGTAGTAAGTGCAATACTGACTTTTTTGTAAACATTACTCCACTCGGGATGATGATCGATTTTTTCAGCACGTAGAGCAATACGGGTCATAAACGCGAAGGCGCTGATGAAATTTTCAAACTCCAATTCGATGCAAAGCTTGCCGTCTTTCAACGCCCATCCCTTGAGCGCTGTTAGTGCGTCTTTGACTTCTTGATCGGTAAGTTTAACGGTCATATCAGGCCCTTTATTGTTAGAAATACACCACATTCCATATGGTGAGTGTACGGGAACTGGTCAAACAGGGCGAAGTCATTTATCTCGTGTGTTTTTGTTAATATTTCCAAATCGCGGTGTAGGGTGTCGGGGTTGCATGAGATGTATACGATACGCTGGAAGCGTGCAATAAACTCTCGGCTCGCGGCGTCCAAGCCTGCGCGAGGCGGGTCAACAAGTACTGTATTTATCTTATAGCTATCTAAATCCACACCAGCTAAACGCCGAAAACTGCGCTCTTTATTTAAAGCCGATGTCAGCTCCTCGCTAGACATGCGCAGCACAAGGGCATTACTAACGCCGTTCATTGCAAAGTTTTCGTTGGCAGCCTTTACCGAGGTTTTGGAAATTTCGGTGGCCAGTACCTGGCGAAAATGCCCGGCCAGCGGAATGGTGAAATTACCGTTACCACAATATAGCTCGAGCAGGTCTGCTTCGGTGTTCTGCCCGCAGCGTGCCTTGGCCCAACTCACCATGTTAGCGTTTACTTTACCATTTGGTTGGGTGAACCCACCTTCGTATTGGTGGTAGGCGTAGCGCTGTCCGTCAACAGGTAACTGTTCTAATACGTAGTCGCGATCGAGCACAAGCTTTTGCTTTTTACTGCGGCCAATTATTTGAATATTGAATTGTGTTGCGAGGGCCTTCGCGGCGGTCATCCATTCGTCGTCTAAGCGCCGATGATAGATCAAGGTAATCAGCATGTCGCCGCTGAGTGTGTTTAGAAATTCGATTTGGAAAAGCCTAGTGTGTAAGACACTTTGTTCCGTTAGGGCCTGCCGCAGAGGCGCCATCAGCTCACAGATTTGCTGTGAGGCTGTGGGAAAGTGATCTATACGGACGGGGATCTTGGGTGCCGCAGGATCAAACATGGCGTAGAAAAAGGTGTCGTTTTCGTGCCAAATTCGAAATTCCGCTCGCAACCGGTAGTGCTCGGGAGAGGAAGGGTAGACCTCAGGTGTAGGTAGTTTTAGGTCGTGGAATAGTCTGCTGACCCGAGATACCTTCTCGGACAGTAATTGTGCGTATTGCCTAGTATCTAGCGGGCTAAAACTCATATTGATTCCGTGGTTGTTGCGGTAAGCCGGTATCGATTGCGCTGTTGCCAAGTCAGACTTGCCCTAGCAAGGCATTCTTCTTGGCTTAAACTAGGGCTGCGCAATTGCAGGGCGATAGCGATAGTGCCCTGAACAGCAAGGCGGCCATACTCGCTAATATCGTCATCACGCCAAGCCTTAAATAATTCGGCGGTCGCTAGGGTTTCAAGTTTTTCTTGTCGACCATCTAGCATGCGCGGCCACTCCGATTCTGCTAATAGGCCGTTGTGAACAGTTTTTACTCGGCAAGTTGCCTCTGGTTTACGCTCGGCTTCACCGGCTTCACCCTTAAACACAACCGCATGGGCCTGCCCTAATAAAGCTGCAGCTTGTTGGTGATTGTCTGCGTAGGCAGGATGAAAAATACTTTGTATGGAGTAATCTGCTGCCAATGGATTCAGGAGCCGAGACAAGGTGTGTACAGGTGAGCGCAGGCCAAATTGGGCACGCAAATCTATCATGCGTTGCAATGGCGTGGAAAAACGTCCTAGCGGCAAATAGGCGAAATTGCGACTATCTAATTTTACACTAACATCTTGCCAGTTACTGGCGCATGACTCGCCGAGCGCATCGAGCACTTGTTCACTGTAAACTCGGTCGGCGGTATGGCCTGCAGCGCCGTGCATAAACACACGCAAACCACTATCCGCCAAGGCGAGTGCGGCGAGCAAATACCAAGGCTGTTGGCGTCGTTTGCCGGCGTAACTTGCCCAGTCTATATCGACCTTAATTTCTGGCGGATTGAGGGTTTCGCGAATTGCGCGCACAAATCCCGCTAGCTCTTCGCAGCTTTCTTCTTTAACCCGCAGCAGCATAAGAAAGGCCCCTAGCTGCACGTCTTCAACCTCGCCTCGCATAATCATACCCATGGCGGCATAGGCTTCGTCATTGCTGAGCGAACGCGATCCGGTTTTGCCTTTACCGAGAATGCGAACATATTGCGCAAAGGGGTGTTCGATCATAGTGTATTTAACTCGGATTGATTTACAGGCAGTTGTCGGGGCGGGGCAGCCCGGCAATTTTACTGAGTAACTTCGCCGGACTGTCGGGAAAGTGCGTAAGAAAATACAGGCTATTCCCTTTTTCTGCGCCGAGCTCTAGTTTGGCGTATTTTATCAGGGGCCGCATCGCGGGGGACAGGCCAAATTGCTGATAATAGCGCTGAACAAGATGAATTAGCTGCCAATGGCTGTCGGCAAGCTCGATACCGGCGTTCGCGGCAAGCGCATCTGCTACGGCGGGGGACCAGTCTTTGAGGTCTTTCAGAAAGCCATCCGCGTCAGTGGCGATACGACAGCCATTTACGGTTATGTCAGCCATCTCACCAGCTCAAGCAGTGATGGTGTTGGGCGCAGAGGGCTACAAAGCCTGAGTAGTCGATCGGCGTTACCGCTGAGATAGGACGTATCCCCCTGCGATCCAAATCGTCGCACAATGCGCAAATGCTAATATCATGGTGCTGGAGTGTAATTTGAGTTGC